>CACCZR010000001.1 GCA_902550555.1 uncultured SAR116 cluster alpha proteobacterium
CCAAATCATCAATTTTATTCGATAAAAAAATATGCAACATTTCTGTTGAACCTATACCATCTAAAATATGAGTTGATGTTAATTCATTCCATTTTTTCCCAATATTTTGAGGCAACGCCTCTCCAGCTGAAACAGAAAGTTTCAGATGTTTAAATCCACCAAAGTTTTTTGATATTACATAATCTAATATTGATGAAAATATAGTAGGAACAGCAAAAAATGTTGTCACATTAAAATCATTCAATAATGATGTCACCACTTCTGGTGTTGGTCTTTCAGGTAGTAAAATTGTAGTGGCACCAACAGACATAGGAAAAGTCATTGCATTTCCTAATCCATATGCAAAAAATAATTTTGCTACAGAAAAAACAATGTCATTTTCTTCTATTTTTAAAACTTGTTTACCATATGTCCTATAAGTGTACTCAAGACTTCCATGAACATGTTTGACCCCTTTTGGTTGTCCTGTTGAGCCAGAAGAATAAAGCCAAAATGCGACCTCATCTTTGCTACATTTTATAGTATCTTGAACTGAACATTTTTGAATTTCTTCGTCAAAATTTATATAATTAGATCTATTTGTTCCGACTTCAATTATTTGTTTTACATTATAATTTTTTTTTAAAGAATTTTCAAAGGAGTTTAATAATTCAGTAGATATAAATACTGCATTAGCTCTACTATTATCTATTATTTCACTTACAACCTCTGAAGATAATAGAGTATTAAGCAAGACAGGAATAACTCCTGATTTTAAACACCCCCAAAAAATAATTGGGTAAGCAATTACATCTTGCATTAAAATTATAACTCTATCTTCACGGTTTATTTTAAATTTTGAAAAGAAGTATCTTAATTTTGAAGATTGTTCATACAAATCACCATATGTAATGGACTTTTGATCATAACTATACTCTATAAAAGCTTTTTTTTCTTTGATATGACTATCAACATGTCTATCTACAAAAAATAATGATGCGTTTTCATTCATACTTATTCTCAATTAGATCATTCAATCATATTTTTACAAAAATTAAAAATTAATTAGATAATATTTTATTTTAAGATATTGCGTACAACATAAATTATAATGTAAAATAAATTATAAATTTATGAGACCTATATTTGCATGTGGGGATAGATATATTGAAAAAAAATTTAGCTAAATTTAAATTTATTTTCTTTTTATTTATAATCTTTTCACCTTTTTTTTCTAATGCCAATAATGGATCTATTGATAAAAATAAACTTCAACTTTATTTTGATTCAATTGTTAGTATTGATTCTATAATTCCTGAAAATGCCAGAACTGCAAAATCACTTGGAACAGTTCGACAAGGAAGTGGTGTAATAATCGATGATCAAACTATTTTAACGATTGGATATATAGTTATAGAGGCAAAGGAAATTACAATAGGTTTAAGAAATGGAAAAAAAATACCTGGAAGATTATCTGGATACGATCATACATCAGGATTTGGGATTATTTCTCCTATTATTAAAACTGAATTAAAATCCCTAAAATTAGGAAATTCTAGTAAAATAGACTTAGATCAACTACTTTACATTTTACCATCACCCTTTAAGGGTTCGGGTTCAATTGCCAAAATGGTATCTCGAAGACCATTTGCTGGTTGGTGGGAATACTATCTAGATAAGCCAATATATACATTACCAACTAATCAATCTTGGGCTGGGTCTCCTCTTATTAACTCAAACGGAGAAATATTAGGTATTGGTTCTCTTTTTATTGCAGATGCTGCTACTCCTGGAATTATGTCGCCTGGTAACATGTTTGTGCCAATTAATCTATTAAAGCCAATTTTAAAAGATTTAAAAAAATATGGTCGAAGAAAATCAAATATCAAACCATATATAGGTTTATCGTCTCAAGAAAATAACGGAAAAATAATTGTTACAAGAGTAAGTCAAGACGGGCCCTCATATATAGCAGGCATAAAAGTAAATGATATTATAATTTCAGTTAATGGAAATTTAGTAAAAAATTTAAAGAATTTTTATAAAACTGTTTGGTCTACGGGTAATAGTGGCGTTTCTATAAATATTGATGTCGAAAGAAATGGAAAAGCAATTAATTTTAAAGTCAAATCAGTTGATAGAATGGATTATTTTATTAAAAAAAATTCTTATTAAAATTTTTAATTATAATTTTGTATTATGGCGGGAGTGACGGGACTCGAACCCGCGGCCTCCGGCGTGACAGGCCGGCGCTCTAACCAAACTGAGCTACACCCCCAATTAACAATATACTTACAGACACAAATTAAATAGGTCAAGAAAAGAAATTATTTATAAAGTAATGACGTAACTTTATTTTTGCTCATGATGACAATTTCGAATAACATTCCAAAAACAATAGTTGAAATTATTGTATTTGTAAAAAAGGGAATTGCTAAGACATAACATTGTAATAGTCCTTCCAAATCTTTTGTATAAAATTCTGAGAATATCCATACACCAAAATTAGAACACATAAAAAATATTATTGAGCTTAAAAATATTAGAGCTAATCTAGATAAAAAGCTTTTACCAAACATACTAATGACACTTATTATGGCTAGACTTCCCCAAGTAAAAATTAAAAGTTGATGAAATCCTAAAAAATAATCTGAGAGAGCAAAAGCTAATATTACAAACGGACTTGAACGTAAACCAAAATATATAGATGTATATAAAGTCAGCGCGAGGACTGGTGTAAAATTTGGTGGATGAGGGATATATCTAAAGACTAAAATAAATACAAACATAGATAAAAAAAGCATAAAGTTTGTTCCTAAATTATTATATTTATAATTCATCAAAATTCACTTTCTATACCACCAAAGAATGAGATACCTGGTATATTATAATTTCTATTTACTTCATAATCTTGATCTAAAATATTAGAAATCTTGAAGTTACTTTTAAAATTATTATTAATCTTATAATTAAAATTATAATTCACAAGAGAAAATGACGGTAATTCATTAGAGCTAGTATCATAAGCTCTTTCTTGGTAAATGTACTCAAATTGATTATTGATATTATCTGACATTTTATAGTCAAACAAGCTGGTGAATTTATGCATAGGAACTAAAGCTCCTTTTGTGCCATCACTTTTATCACTGTCTGTTTTTGTATATGAAAAATATAAATCAAGATTCTCTATAAAATTGTATTTATTTACTGATACTTCATAACCAGAAATTTCAGTAAAACCTGAACCTTGTCGATACCCACCTCCAGAATATTCAATTTCATTGTCAATTTCACTCTCAAATATAGATGACGACACTATTAAACCTGACTTATAATCATTATAATTAAAACCCAACTCTTTATTTGTAGTTATTTCTGGCTCAAGTTTATTTATTCCACTTGCTAGATTATTACTTTCATATAAAGACGGTGGCCTATAACCTGTTCCAAAAGAAGTTTTTAACTTTAAATTATTGAAAAGATCGTAACCTAATTGAACTCTGTGACTATCATGAGAACCATATATTTGATCATGATCAGTTCTTAATGAAACATCTACAAGACTGTTTTTGGTTGGCTTGATCTGACTGTAAATATATTGGGCATCTGATTCTCTTTTTTCTCGTACATTCGATGTTTTGTATTTTATATTGTTATATTCAATTCCAAACCCAATTAAATCATCTTTGTTAATTATTTTTTGAATTTTATATTCTATTTTTTGTTGTTTAGAACTTTGATCAGAAGGATAAGAACTAGCTACTCTTCTATTAACTCTAGTAGGGTTATAATTTATGACATGTTTAGTTTGGTTTCCAGTTTGGAACTCAAAAGTAACTAAACCTGATTGAATATTTGTTTTACTAAAATCATGATTGTCCGTCTGATCCCAGTTATCATATTCATATTTAGAAGATGAATCTCTAAAAACAAAAGTTACTTTATTTGTATTTTCGTCATTTTTTAACGTTGATTTAAAAGTTATGGAGCCTTCATTATAAGCATCTTTCTCAGTGTTAGCCCTATTTTTGTTACCTGATGATATCCCATCAGAATGACTGATATTAGTACTTAAGGATAGTTTTATGTTCTTCTCACCTTTAGAATAGTATGTGCCAGAGTAAATAGAATTGTTAGACCCAAACTCAACCTTTTGTCTTATTTTTTTTCCATTAAATAGCCCTTCATCTGTCGTTATAGATATAACACCACCTGCAGCTTGTCCTCCGTGAACCGAACCTTGAGGAGATTTTAATATTTCTATTTTTTTTATGTCACCTAATGCAATATTTTGAAGATAAGATTCTGCTTGTGGTGCTGTAGGATCAGAAATATTCATTCCATCAATAATAACCTTTAAGTATTTTTTTGGAAAACCTCTCAAAAAATAGGAAGGTTTTGATCCTCGTCCACCTGTAGATGCAATACCTATTGAACTCTCAATTTTTAACAAATCAACTAGATTAGTTGCAGATGATTTTTCAATATCTTTTTTTGAAATAACTTTAATAAATGAATTTGTGTTTTTAATTTTTTGTTCAAAACCTAATGGTGTTACAACTATGTTAATAAGTTTATCATCCTGTGTTTGAGAATATAATTTTGAAACAATAAAAAAACTAATAATAAAAAATAAAATTCTTTTGAACAAAAATACCTCCTAGTTCAATCATGTTTGATGTCGCTAAACGGTATTTACGCATAAATTGTTATCCCGACAATTTAATAAGCGACAATGTATGGCAGGTCTCCTGACTCGTGATCTAATTAAAACACCTTCCCGATTTCTCAGTGGTTTTAGTTTTAACGCTTCACATACAGTTGCGGGTACAGTATTGGCTTCATAAATGATATTACCAATTTCCCATTTTAAGCTTGAACATAAGTTCAAAGCACCTATACATTTATTAGATATAAATATATAAAATTAAAAAAGTAAATAAAATTATGAAAATTTTTATTTTTGGTTTTGGTCAAGTTAGTAAAGAGCTAGCAAAAAAACTTATAAATGAAAAAAAAATAAATTTTAAGATAGTTTCCAGAAATACTGAAAATTATTTAGATTATAAATTTTTAAAAATAGACTTTTTCAAAAAAAAATTAAATCTTTCAGATTCAATATTAATTTCAACAGTTCCACCTAACGAAAAAGGTGACGATTACATTTTAAAAAATATACCAGAATCAAATTTAAAATCTTTTTCTAGAATAATATATATCTCATCAACATCTGTTTACCAAAGTGGAGATGTAGATGAATTAACAGAACCTAAGCCAACTACAAAACTTGGAATTAGAAGATTATCAATTGAAAAAAGGTGGCAGCAATTAAATACAAGGACTGTTATTGTGAGACCTGGGGGCATTTACAGTAATTCAAGTAACATCTTAACAAAATTCTTAAAGGGTGATCATAAAATTATTTTTAAAAAAAATCACTTCACAAATAGAATTCATATTGAAGATCTTATTGGTATAATTTTTAATATCATAAAAATTAAAAATATTGATGGTATAATAAATGCAACTGATAGTTTTTTTATTAATAACTTTGATCTAATTGATAAATTGAGTAAAAAATTTTCTTTACCTAAACCAATAAAAATTAGTTATGACGATAAATCAATAAACAAAAATATTAAGCCCTTTTATCAAGTTTCAAAAAAAGTTTATAGCAATAGATTGAGTAATGAATTAGGTTATAATTTGATTTATCCAAAGATTGATGAATTTTTAAATTCATTATTAAAAAAGAATTAAGTTTATGAGCAAATTTTTACTAAAAGTTTTATCAGTGACACATTGGACTGATACTTTATTTTCATTTCAAATTGAAAGACCAAAAGATTTTAAATTTAAATCTGGGGAGTTTGTAATGATTGGACTGCCAAATAGTGATAAACCTCTTCTAAGAGCTTACTCAATTTGTTCTCCAAGTTGGGATGATAAATTAGAATTTTATTCAATTATAGTAGAAAATGGTCCATTAACATCTAAATTAAAAAACATTAAAGTTAAAGATGAAATTATATTAATGTCTAAATCTACTGGAACATTAATTTTAGACGCATTAAAACCTGCAAAAAGACTTTTTCTTTTTTCAACAGGTACCGGATTCGCTCCTTTCTCTTCAATTATAAGAGACCCCGAAACATATGATAAATTTGAGAAAATTATAGTAACTCACACCTGTAGATTCAAAAATGAGTTAAATTATAGTAAAAAAATAATTGATGAATGCATTAATAATGAAATGTTAAAAAGTTTTATTGAAGACAAATTGATATATTATAAAACCACAACTCAGGAAAACTCAGAATACACTGGAAGAATTACAAATAACATTCAGAATAAATCATTCTATATTGACTTAAAATTAGATGATCTAAATTTTTCGACTGACTGTGCAATGATTTGTGGATCTTTAGATTTTAACAACGAATTAAAAAATCTACTTATCGAAGAAGGATTTCAAGAAGGAGCGACAAATAAACCTAATACATTTGTTTTAGAAAAAGCTTTTGTAGGTTAATTAATGGTGGGCGGTGAGAGGCTCGAACTCCCGACATTCTCGGTGTAAACGAGATGCTCTACCAACTGAGCTAACCGCCCTTATGACTAAATTATTAATATATGATTAGTTGTCAAATAAAAAATTATTTCACTGGCAATTAAAATAATTTCAATCTCAAATAATTTTGTGTAGATATAAAAAAATTAAAGTAGCTATTTATAGCTACTTTAATTTTAAAAAAAGTTGTTAATTTACTGCTTCCTTAAGAGGAGTTCCAGGTTTAAATTTTGGCATTTTAGAAGCTTTGATTTGAATTGGCTCACCAGTTCTAGGGTTACGGCCAGTTGTTGCTTTTCTATGGGCTACTGAAAACGTCCCAAAACCAACTATTCTTACATCACCTCCTGACTTTAAAGCACCTGTGATTGCACCTATCACACCGTCAACGGCTTTGCCAGCATCCGTTTTTGACAATCCAGATGCTTCAGATACACTAGCGATTAATTCATTTTTATTCATGCAAACCTCCAATAAATAATAAAAACAATATATACTACCTTAAGAAATAAAGTAATTGCAAATAAATAATTTTTAATGTGTTTGTGTAGATGGCTCTATTTGGTCATTCTTAATTTTTTGACCAATTTCAGGCTTGATATCTATTAGTGATACAATTTTATTTTCTAATGTTTCTGATAATATTTCATCGACATATTTAACAGTTTTTATTTTTATTTTATTTAGGATTTCTTTTTCAATCTCAATAAGGTCTTTTTCATTATCATGTGGTATTAATACTTTTTTTATTCCATTTTGAATTGCAGCTAGTAATTTTTCTTTCAATCCACCAATGGGTAGTACTTTACCTTTGAGTGTAATTTCACCCGTCATGGCTACATCACATCTGACTTTATTATCAGTGAGTGTTGATACAATACTTGAAATCATAGCTACCCCTGCTGATGGCCCATCTTTAGGTGTAGCGCCCTCTGGCACATGCACATGTACATCGAAGCTATTTATAATATTTTGTTCAATTCCTAGTTTTAAGTGATTAGATTTAATATAGAATTCGGCAGCTTTTATAGATTCTTTCATCACATCACCGAGCTTTCCTGTGGATGAAAATCTACCTTTACCAGGAACTTTTACTACCTCAACGTTAAGTAACTCTCCACCCACCTGTGTCCAAGCCAAACCATTTGTTACACCTACCAAGTTAACGTTTTCTTTACCTAATCTATTATATTTTGGTGGGCCAAGATATTCTAAAAGACTTTTTTTATCTATTTTTCCTAAAGTTCGTCCATTGATTTCTATATCTGTAATAATTTTTCTAATTAATTTAGAAATTTCTCTTTCCAGTGATCGAACACCAGCTTCTTTTGTATATTTAATTATTATTTCTTTTAAGATTTCATCAGATAATAAAATCTCATCATCTTTAACTTTATTTTCTTTCTTTAGCTTTGTTATCAAATGGTTTTTTGCTATTTGTAGTTTTTCATTTTCTGTATAGCCAGGCAGTCTGATTATTTCCATACGATCTAAAAGTGCATTAGGAATATTTAAGGTATTAGCAGTTGTTATGAACATAGTTTTAGATAAGTCATAATCAATTTCGAGATAATGATCTTGAAAACTATTATTTTGTTCTGGGTCTAATACTTCTAGTAAAGCTGAAGAAGGATCTCCTCGATAATCTGATCCAATTTTATCAATTTCGTCAAGCAAAAATAAAGGATTGTTAAATTTAGATTTTTTTAACCCCTGAATAATTTTGCCTGGTAATGAACCTATATATGTTCTTCTATGACCTCTGACTTCAGCTTCATCTCGTACTCCACCTAATGCCATCCTTAAATAAGTTCTACCTGTAGCTTTAGCAATAGATTTTCCTAAAGAAGTTTTTCCAACACCAGGCGGACCAACTAGACATAAAATAGGTCCTTTCAACGACTTTGATCTTTTTTGGACTACTAAAAACTCTAATATTCTTTCTTTGATCTTTTTTAAACCATAATGATCTTCATCAAGAATTTGCTTTGCTAAAGATAAATCATAATTAATTTTAGAAAGTTTTTTCCACGGCAAGCTAAGTATCCAATCAATATAACTTCTTACAACTCCAGATTCTGCACTCATTGGGCTCATATTTTTTAGTTTTTTGAATTCTGAATTAACTTTTTCAAGTGCATCTTTTGAAAGCTTAGCTTTACTAATTTTTTCTTTTATTTCTTGAAATTCGTCTTTTCCGTCTTCATCATTTCCAAGTTCTTTTTGTATTGCTTTTAATTGTTCATTTAAATAATATTCCCTTTGAGTTTTTTCCATTTGGGATTTGACTCTGTTTCTAACTTTTTTCTCAATTTGAAGACCATCAACTTCAATTTCTAATTTTGAAATTAATTTATCTATTCTTAAAGAAACATCATTTAATTCCAAAAATTCTTGCTTTTCTTTAATGTCAAGTGTCAAGTGTGAAATTATAGTATCACAAAGTTTAGACGGATCTTTAATATCTGTTATTAAATTTATGATTTCATTATTAGTTTTTTTATTAAGATTCAAGAAGTCTTCAAATACTGTATGAAGTTCATTAATTTTGGAAATTTCAACTTTAGATGATCCTAAATTAGGTAGAACCTTAAAACTACAAGTCAAATTATTTATTTTTTTTGTTTCCAATAAAAAGTTTATTTTTACTCTTTTTTTCCCTTCTACAAGAACTTTTAAAGTACCATCAGGAAGCTTTAACAATTGAAGAATTTTACATATTGTCCCAACTGAATAAAGATCTTTCGGGTTTGGATCTTCAACTTTTGCAACTTTTTGTGTAACAAGAATTATATCTCTATTTTGAGAAGTTGCCACTTCCAAAGCTTTAACTGATTTATTTCTTCCAACAAATAATGGGACAATCATTTGAGGAAATACGACTATATCTCTTAATGGTAGAACAGGCTCTGACATAATATTTAAATATTACTATAAATATTAAATTCAAGTATAAAGGCTCAAAAGAATTTTATGAAATTGTCTGTGGTATACTTTTCTTATTTTTAGAATGAACAGTTAACGGTTTTTTATTTTTTATTACAACATCTTCATTAATTACAACTTCATCAATATTTGGCTGAGAAGGTAATTCAAACATAGTTTCCATTAGCATCTTTTCAATAATAGATCTTAACCCTCTTGCACCAGTATCAAGCTCTATAGCTTTTTTTGCAATAGCAGTTAAAGCCTCTTTTCTAAAATCTAGCTTTGTGTTTTCCATCTCAAAAAGTTTTTTATATTGCTTAGTTAATGCATTTTTTGGTTCTGTTAGTATTTTTACTAAAGCTTCTTCATCAAGATCCTCTAGAGTTGCTAATACTGGTAATCTTCCAACAAATTCAGGAATAAGCCCATATTTTACTAGATCTGTAGGACGAATTTCTTTTAATATTTCACTAGAAAGTCTTTCATCTTTATCTTTGATTTCAGCTTCAAAACCCATAGAGGAGCTTTTACTTCTATTAGAAATTACTTTATCAATGCCTGCAAATGCTCCACCACATATAAAAAGTATATTTGTTGTATCTACTTGTAAAAAATCCTGTTGGGGGTGTTTTCTTCCCCCTTGAGGTGGCACTGAAGCTATTGTGCCCTCCATAATTTTTAGAAGTGCTTGTTGCACACCTTCGCCACTAACATCTCTTGTTATAGAAGGATTCTCTGACTTTCGTGAAATTTTATCAACTTCATCTATGTAAACAATGCCTTTTTGAGCTCGTTCTACATTGTAATCAGATGCTTGAAGTAACTTTAATATTATATTTTCAACATCTTCTCCTACATAACCTGCTTCTGTTAAAGTGGTAGCATCTGCGATTGTGAATGGCACGTCAATAATTTTGGCAAGTGTCTGAGCTAATAATGTTTTACCACATCCAGTTGGACCAACTAATAATATATTTGATTTAGATATTTCAACATCATCAATACCATTTGATGCATTAAGTCTTTTGTAGTGATTATGAACAGAAACAGATAAAACTTTTTTTGCACTTGATTGTCCAATCACATATTCGTCAAGAACTTTAAAAATTTCTGAAGGGGTAGGGACACCACCAGGCCCTTTTGAAGAGTTTTGTTTATGCTCTTCTTTAATAATGTCCATGCAAAGTTCAACACATTCATCACATATAAAAACAGTGGGGCCAGCTATAAGTTTTTTTACTTCGTGTTGGCTCTTACCACAAAATGAACAATATAGTGTTGAATTATTCTTGTCAGATTTACTCATATAGTTAACTCTTGTTTATTTCAGTAATAATTGCAACAACAAATTTATCATTTATTAACTTCATCTCTTTTATTTACAACCTTATCTATAAGACCTAATTTGACAGCATCCTCTGGAGATATAAACGTATCTCTATCCATTAAACTTTCTATTTCTGCAAGTTTCTTGCCACTGTGTTTCACATAAATTTGATTTAATCTACTTCTCAAGTTCATTATTTCTTTAGCATGTATTTCAATATCAGCAGCTTGACCTTGAAACCCTCCCGAAGGCTGATGTGTCATTATTCTTGAATTAGGTAAACAAAACCTTTTATTTTTAGCACCTGAAGTTAGCAACAACGAGCCCATACTTGCTGCTTGACCAAAACAAACTGTGCAAACATCCGGCTTGATATATTCCATTGTATCATAGATAGATAATCCTGAAGTGACTACACCACCAGGAGAGTTGATATACATTGAAATATCTTTAGAAGGATTTTCTGCTTCTAAAAATAATAATTGTGCACACACCAAAGATGCAATGCTGTCATCAATAGGCCCAATCAAAAAAATTATCCTTTCTTTAAGTAGTCTCGAATAAATATCATAGGATCTTTCACCCCTGTTAGTTTGCTCTACAACCATAGGGACAAGTGCCGATAAAGCATTACCATTATTTACTTCAAAATTGCTCATTTAAAATTCCTTTACAATTATTCATTTCTTTTTTGAAACTTTAGGTTTTGATTTTTTAATTTTCTCTTTTTTTAATTCATCTTTAATATCAATATCATCTTCTTTATAAAGATCTTCCACACTAACAAATTTCTCTTTAACTTCGGCCAATTCTGTAATAAAATCAATGATTTTATCTTCAAAAACGGGCCCAGAAAGTTGGTTTTGAGCCTCTGGATTTTTTTTGAAATAATCTAATATTTCTTTTTCTCTTCCGGGATATCTTTGTAATTCTTGCATCATTGCGTTTTGAGTGTCTTTTTCTTCAACTTTGATGTTATTAAGTCTTCCAATCTCTGCAAGTATAAGCCCTAATCTTACTCTTCTTTTAGATATAGTTAATGCGTCATCTTTTTCAGATTTAGACATACCTTCATCATTAGGTTTATCTTTCTGATCATTAACAGTCTGTTGGTTTGATTTCATTGCCCTACAAACACTTTGATATTCATCTTCTACAAGAGTATTTGGAAGATCAAAGTCTACTGAATTAGCTAAAAGATCTAATATTTCTCTTTTCATCTTCGATCTACTTTGAATTGAATGTTGATTGATAATCTGTTCTTTAACACTTTTCTTCAAAGATACTAAATTATCTAAACCTAAAGATTTAGCAAAATCATCATTAATTTCAGTTTTTATATCTTCTCTAATCTCATTTATGGTCACATTAAATACAACTTTTTTTCCTGCTAATTCTTTAGCTTGATAATCTTCAGGAAAGCTAAGATCAATATCCAAATTCTGACTAGAACTTTTACCAATTAATTTATCTTCAAAACCGGGTATAAAGGAATTAGAACCAATTTTTAAATGGTGACCTTTTGCAGCACCACCTTCAAAAACTTCGTTATTAATTTTTCCTTCAAAATCAATAACAACTGTATCGTTTAATTTAGTCTTCCTATCTTTATTGATCTTTTCAGTCTTAGTATTTTGTTTTGCAATTCTTTCTATCGATTCATCTACTTGCTTTTCTTCAACTTTTACCATTGGACGGGTGATTTTTAATTTAGTTAAGTCAGGAACTTTAAACTCTGGCATTACCTCAACAGAATAATCAACTTTAATATCTTTTCCTTCATCAAGTGACTTAACATCCATCTTTGGTTGAGTTGCAGCATTAATTTTAAAATCATCAACAATTTTTTTTGATGCATTATTTAGGCTTTCATTTACTACCTCACCAAAAATCTGTTTTCCAAATCTTGACTTTATAATATTATGTGGAACTTTTCCTGGCCTGAAGCCAGGTATACTAGCTTTTGGAGCAAGTTCTGAAATTTTATTTTGAACTAGTTCATTAATAGTCTTACTAGTGATTGTAATTTCAAACTCTCTTTTTAAACCCGTAGTTTTTTTTTCCTTTATTTCCATATCAACTTCCTGATTTTTATGGTGCGGGCGGAGGGACTTGAACCCCCACACCTTTCAGTACATGAACCTAAACCATGCGCGTCTACCAGTTCCGCCACGCCCGCACTAATTAAATATGTAATATATGTATATACCAAAATAATCAATATTAAATTGGGGCGAGTGACCGGAATCGAACCGGCGGCCTCAAGAGTCACAGTCTAGCGCTCTAACCAACTGAGCTACACTCGCCATATTAATAATCTTATTAAAGTAAGACTGATCTTAAATCAAACTATATGTATAAATCACATAAAAAACTTTTGTTTTTTTAATTAGTATGCGAATGTGGTCAATATTAAAGATGATTACTAATAGAAGTTTAAATTTAGGTACAGAAACTGCATTTTCAGTTTTAGCAAAAGCTAATAAGCTTGCAGAACAAGGTAAAGAAATAATAAATCTTGGTATAGGGCAACCTGACTTTTTAACACCTGAGCATATTGTTGAAGCTGGAATTAAAGCATTAAGGGATGGACATCATGGTTACACTCAAGCCTCTGGAATACCAAAATTAAGAGAGGCCGTTTGCTCAGATATTTTCAGGAGACATAATGTTGAGATTTCACCAGAAAATATTTTAATTGTACCAGGAGGAAAAGTTATAATTTTTTTCTCCTCCATGCTACTTGGCGATCATGATAGAGAAATTCTATATCCAAATCCAGGGTTTCCGATATATGAATCAGCCATAAGATTCTCTGGTGCAAAACCAGTTCCCTACCACTTGAACGAAAAAATTGGGTTTTCTTTTTCTGCAGATGATTTACTAACTAAAATTAATGAAAAAACATCTTTAATCATTATCAATAGTCCGAGCAATCCAACGGGGGGGATTATTCCAAAAAGTGAACTAGATAAATTGATTAAAGGTTTAGAAGATTATCCTAATACTATGTTGATGAGTGATGAAATTTATGATCAGTTTTGTTTTGGAGAAACAGATTTTACTTCTATTTTAAATTATCCTTCCATAAGAGATAGATTAATAATATTAAATGGTTGGTCAAAAACATATGCTATGACTGGTTGGAGATTGGGTTATGGAGTTTTTCCAGACTCACTAATTGAAGCTGCAGATAAATTAGCTGTAAATGTTCACTCATGTGTAAATGCTAGCGCACAATATGCTGCTTTAGAAGCTTTAAATGGGCCACAAGATTGTGTAACAACTATGAATAATGCGTTTAAAATAAGATCAAAAATTATGTTTGAGGAACTAAACAAATTAGATTTAATTTCATGTAAGAATCCCCAAGGTGCTTTTTATTGCTTTCCAAACATATCAAAACTAAATCTTAGTTCTTTAGATTTTCAAAATAAACTATTAGAAGATGCCGGTGTTGCAGCCATAGCTGGAACGTCATTTGGTGAATTTGGTGAAGGATTTTTAAGATTTTCATGTGCGAGTTCTGAAGTATCTATTAAAAGAGCTATTGAAAAGTTATCATTATTTTTGTCTAACTTATAAATTCGCTTAAATTTTAGGCATTATTTTCCTTAGTGCAATATTACAGAAATAATTACTTTAATTCATTTTTGCATAATATATAGACTATACAGGAGAGGTTATATGAAAAAAATTGAAGCTATAATTAAACCTTTTAAATTAGAAGAGGTTAAAAATGCCCTTGCTGAAATAGGCATTCAAGGTCTAACAGTTTATGAAGCTAAGGGATTTGGAAGACAGAAAGGACATACTGAACTTTATAGAGGTGCAGAGTATGTTGTTGATTTTCTTCCAAAGGTAAAAATTGAAATTGTAATCGATGACGACCTTTTGGAAGAGGCTCTTTCTTGTATTGAAAACTCAGCTAAAACAGGAAGGATTGGAGATGGCAAAATATTTGTAACTAACATAGAACAATCAGTCAGAATAAGAACTGGTGAAACAGGAATTGATGCAATTTAAAGAAGGAGTAATAAATGTCTAATGTACAAAATATTTTAAAAACAATAAAAGATAAAGAGATACAATTTGTAGATTTGCGCTTTACTGACCCAAGAGGAAAAATGCAACATGTTTCGCAACATGTGAGCACAATTGATGAAGATACACTAGCTGAAGGCTTCATGTTTGATGGATCATCTATTGCGGGATGGAAAGCTATAAATGAGTCTGATATGAAATTAATGCCAGATTGTTCTAGATCAGTCGTAGATCCATTCTATTCACAACCAACACTAGCTATTTTTTGTGATGTTTTAGATCCAATTTCAGGTAAACCATATGAAAGAGATCCAAGGTCTACCGCGAAACAGGCTCTTAAATATATGGAAAGTTTGGGGATTGGAGATACAGCATATTTTGGACCAGAGCCTGAATTCTTTGTTTTTGACGATGTTAGATATGAAGCTGAAATGAATTCATCTTTTTACAAAATAGATAGCAGTGAAGGGCCTTATAATACTGGAAAAAAATTTGAAGAGGGTAATATGGGGCATCGCCCTGGTATAAAAGGAGGTTACTTTCCAGTTCCGCCAGTTGACTCCGGACAAGACCTTAGAAGTGAGATGGTATTATCTCTTACTGAAATGGGAGTACCAATGGAAAAACATCATCATGAAGTAGCACCCTCTCAGCATGAATTAGGATTAAAGTTTGGTACTCTTATCTCTACTGCAGACAATGTTCAACTTTATAAATATGCAGTACACAATGTTGCACATTCTTTTGGACAAACAGCTACATTTATGCCTAAACCTGTTGCTGGTGACAATGGTACCGGAATGCATACACATCAGTCTATTTGGAAAGATGGTAAACCTGTATTTGCTGGAGATCAATATTCCGGACTTTCAGAAACATGTCTTCACTATATTGGAGGCATTATTAAGCATGCAAAAGCAATTAATTGTTTTTCAAATCCATCTACTAATTCTTATAAAAGATTGATACCTGGTTTTGAAGCTCCTGTTCTACTTGCTTACTCAGCAAGAAACAGATCTGCATCATGTAGAATACCATTCGTAGACAGTCCAAATGGAAAAAGAGTAGAAGTTCGTTTTCCAGATGCAACAGCAAACCCATACCTTGCTTTCTCTGCAATGCTAATGGCAGGTCTAGATGGTATTAAAAACAAGATTCATCCTGGTGATCCTATGGACAAAGACTTGTATGAACTTCCGGAAAATGAACTTCAAAATATTCCAACAGTTTGTGCCTCATTGAGAGAAGCAACAGAATCCTTAAGAAATGATATGGATTTTTTAACTCAAGGTAATGTATTTACAGAAGATCAAATTGAAGCATATATCGATTTAAAAATGGAAGAAGTAATAAATTTTGAGCATTCACCTCACCCAGTTGAATTTAAAATGTACTATTCAAGTTAAAACTTGATTTTATAATCTAATATATTAAATATCTACATATAGTTATATTTTAATTAATTTTACTATATGTAGATATGTCAAAATCCAAAAGTATTGATAAATATTCTTCTGAAAATATTGAAATATTAGAAGGTCTTGAACCTGTAAGGAAAAGACCTGGAATGTATATTGGTGGTATTGATACCAAGGCTATGCATCATCTTGTCGTTGAAATTCTTGATAATTCAATTGATGAAGTCATTAATAATTTTGCAACACAAATTGAAGTTACATTGTTAAGTAATGATACAGTTCAAATTGCAGATAATGGAAGAGGAATTCCAGTTGACCCACACCCTAAATTTAAGAATAAGAGTGCATTAGAAATTATTCTTACAACATTACATTCTGGAGGCAAGTTTAATTCTGATAATTATCAAACGTCCGGAGGACTCCATGGTGTAGGTGCATCAGTTGTGAATGCTTTATCTGAAAAATTTGAAATTCAAGTCATTAGAGAAAAAAACTTGTATAGGCAAGAATATTCAAAAGGAATTCCTATAACAAAACTTACAAAAGTTTCAGAAACCAATAAACAAAACGGAACTAAAATTATTTTTTGTCCCGATAAAGAAATTTTTGGTGAAAATGTCGATTTTTCCTCAAAAACTCTATTTTCAATAATTAAAAATAAGGCATACCTATCACCTGGAGTAAAAATACATTGGAAATGTAATGAAAATATCATAAAAGATGAAAGCATTCCTACAGATCATATCTTTCATTATAATAATGGCATTCAACAAATGTTAGAAGATAAAATTACTAATATACCTCTATTATTTGGAACACAATTTTATGATACAGTAGAAATTGATAATGAAAAATTTGAGTTTGCTATGAGTTGGTTTAATGAAGATAATGTAAATTTCATTGTGTCATTTTGTAACACCGTTCCAACGCCATATGGTGGAAGCCATGAAAGTAGTTATAAATCAGCTTTATTAAAATCAATTCGAGATTATGCTGAATTATCAGGATTTAAAAAATTTAATGAAATCATATTTGAAGATATTTATAAAAATGTTGGAATTATTTTATCAGTTTTTCTAAAAAATCCTCAATTTCAAGGGCAAACAAAAGAAAAATTAGTTAATGATAACTTAAATAAAATTATTGAAACCCCTATAAAAGTTAAAATTGAAAATTGGTTAATCAATAATAAAAAACTATCTTCTTATATAATTGACAGAGTTATATCTAATTTAAATGAAAGAAAACAAAAGAAAAAAGAACTAGATCTCAGAAAAAAAACTAAAACAAAAAAAAATAAATTACCTGGAAAACTTGCAGATTGTTCATCAAAAGATATAAAACTAAATGAACTTTTTATTGTAGAAGGCGATAGCGCCGGTGGTTCTGCTAAGCAAGCAAGAGATAGAATTACTCAAGCCGTTTTACCATTAAGAGGAAAAATATTAAATGTGGCAAGCGCTAGTGAAGAAAAACTTAATCAAAATCAAGAATTAAATAATCTAATTTTAGCATTAGGATTTTCAAAAAAAAATATTGATATTAATGATTTGAGATATAACAAAATAATTATTATGACTGATGCTGATGTAGATGGTTCACATATTGCTGCTTTGTTATTAACTTATTTTTATAAAAACTTTCCAAAATTAATTGAAATGGGTCATTTATTTATAGCAAAACCACCTTTGTTCAGAATATCAAAAGCAAATAAATCTTATTATGCTCAAGATGAAATAGAAAAAGATGAAATTGACAAAAAACATTTCAATGGGAAAGGAATAATTAGTAGATTTAAAGGCTTAGGAGAAATGCCTCCAACCCAATTAAAAGAAACCACTATGGATCCTAAAACTAGAACTTTGATAAAAGTAAATCTTCCAAAAAGAGATATTTACGAGGGAGATCAAAGAAAAGAAATAGATGAATTAGTAATGATATTAATGGGTAAAAAACCAGAACTACGATACGAATTCATAAAAAATAACGCAAACGTAATTAATAATATTGACTATTAACCTAAAACCTTAGAAACAACCTCAAAAACATCATTAGATGGATTAGAATTTATAATTTTTTTTAGGTATCTTTTAATTCTGTTTTTAGTAATATCATTAAATTTTGAAATGTTTGTCATAGGCGTAATAATCCTTGCTGCTGTTTGAGGATTAATTTTATCAATAATAATGATTTGATCTGTAACAAATTTATAACCACTACCATCTTTAGCATGAAACAATTCAATGTTATTCCCTTGAAAACTACTAAAAATTGCTCTTACAAAATTTGGATTTTTATATTCAAAATTTTTATTTTTTAAAATGTCTTTAATTGAATTAATACCGTCAAAATAAGAATTATTGTAAGAAGATCTTATTTGAAACCATTTTTCTAATACAATTTTATCATCTTGAAATTCAGAATGAAATTTTTTTAATAAATTTATGCTATTTGGATGATTATATTTGATACATGATGTTAAACCTATCATTTTAATTTCCATAAACTTGGAGCTACAAAAATCTTCAGCGATATTTTTAGCAAAGCTATTATCTATAGTGCACAAAGCTTCTAAAAGTATTTTTATTAATGACCTGATTTTTAGATCAGAGTTAATATAAAATTTTTCAAGTAAATTTTTAAACAAATTATATAAATCATCTTCTAGATTTTTATAAAATTTTATTAAATAACTATTTCTCATATCATACAAATCAAGAGGATCATAATTTGATAAATTATTTTGAAATGTCCTATAAGAAGGCGGTGTTAAAATTAAAGATAAAATTGAATTATCAATAGTAGTATTATTTATTACTTGTTTGATTGAATTAGAAAAAAGTTCCAAATTCTTATTTTTTAATAACTTTAAATGAAGATTTTGACAAATATCCCATTTTTTAAAGAGATTATCATCGAACCTCAATAAATGAATATGATCAGAAAGAGTTAAATCTGTTTTTAAACTTACTGGTGCAGAATAATCTCTTAATATAGATGGTATTAATTTTTTATTAATTTCTGGAAAAGTAAATTTATCTTCTCTTTTTTCTAAAATCAAAAAATGCTCACTTCTATATTTATTTAAATGATTAAATTTAATTTTGTTACCATCCTGATCAAAAAAACTAATTTTTATAGGAATTGGGACAACTGATCTACAAAATTTATTTTTCTGGTAAATTATTAATTCTAATCTTCCATTTTTTTTATATTTTCTTTTAACAATTAAACTTATTGTTCCTTTTTGACTATACCATTTTGAAAATTTTCCTACATCTGTTTTAGAAAAATTTTGGATGCAATTTAAAAAATCTTCACATGTCACTGCTTTCCCATCAAATTTTTTTAAAAAAAAGTTTATACTTTTTTTAAATTGTTTTTCTCCAATATAATTAGATAACATTCTAATAAACTCTGCACCTTTTTCGTACACGGTTGTAGTGTAAAAATTATTAATTTCTAAATATTGATTAGGTCTAATTGAATGTCTATTTGGTCCTTGATCTTCTCCAAATTGAAAATCCTTTAAAAATAAAACATCTTTTATTCTTTTTACAATCGGGTTTTGCATATCTGAAGAAAATTGCTGATCTCTAAATACAGTTAAACCTTCTTTTAAAGTTAATTGAAACCAATCTCTACAGGTTACTCTGTTGCCAGTCCAATTATGGAAATACTCATGAGCAATAATACTTTCAATGTTTTTAAGCTCTTGATCTGTTGTTTTATGTTTATCAGAAAGAATAAATTTAGAATTAAAGATATTTAAACCTTTGTTTTCCATTGCACCCATATTAAAATGATCTACAGCAACAATCATAAATCTTTCCAAATCATATTTGAGATCATAATTATCTTCGTCCCATTTCATTGCTTTTTTAAGTGACTCCATTGCAAATTTAGTATTTTTACTCTTACCTATTTCAGTGAAAATTTCTAAAATTACTTTCTTTTTATCTTTTGTAATAAAGTTATCTTTTAAGACTTCTAAGTTTCCAACCACAAGAGCAAACAAATAACTAGGTTTAGGAAAAGGATCATACCAAACAACATATTTTCTATTATATCTTCTAATTTTACCAATTCTAATTAAGTTTCCATTTGATAGTAAGTTCTTAAAAGAGTTTTTGCTTTCAATCCTAACCTTAAATAAAGATAAATTATCAGGCCTATCTATAAACCAGGTTATCTTTCTAAATCCTTCTGGTTCGCATTGAGTGCAAAACATATTACCGGATTCATAAAAACCTTCTAAAGAAGTATTTATTTTTGGGTTTAACTTAACTATACTTTTAATAATTAGCTTATGGCAATTATTTGGTACTTTAATAGCAATATTATCAGAATTAGGGTTTAAAAATTTCACCTTATTTTTATTTTTTTGAAATATAAATATAATTTTAAATTTTAATGTGTTTAATTGATAACCATTTAATACGAGATTTCCATTTTTTGAAATTTCACTTTTATCTAAAAAAAGTTTAGATTCAATAATTGTAAAATCATCATAGATTTTAAAATTTAAAAATATATTTTTGCAAACCCAATCAAGGTGTTTAAAGGATTGCCTTTTAATTATTTTTTTATTTTTTTTATCATTCAAACTTAAGAATTTTCTCTAGCATTAGTGTATGCCAACAATGAATGTTTATCACAATAAGGACGACCAGGAAAAATGTCTTGTCCACAAAATTTAAAGTTATTTTGCTTTGGGTCCCCTTCTGGCCAACAACATTTTGTTCTAGACCATTGTACACTTCTTAACTTAATTTTTAATGGCAAATCAATATTAGAAGTTTCATTGTTTTTTTCTACAGATAAGTTTTCTTTTTTTGCTGATGATATAGGTGAAGTTCTTTTAGGCAAGCCCATTCTATGCGCTTTACCAGCAACCGAATTTCTTGAAACACCAAGCATCTCTCCAATTTTAGAAATTGGATGACCTTGTTTCCACAAATCTTCTAATTTTTTAAGTTTTGTATCATTCCACGTACTTTTACTTGACATAATTTTAATTACCATAAATTAAAAAAATTACCAGCTAATTTAATCTGTGATACCAACATATTTTTTCCCAAGTGATAATTTCTTTTATATTTGATTGCTTCTTTAATTAGAACTGTTTCTTCAGGATCCATGACAATATCAACAATAGTACAATCAATTTTTGTTTTTTCTACATCAAAAATCAAATCTTTATTATCTTTAAGACCCATACTAGTTGCATTTATAACATAATCATATTCTGAAATATCATAATATTTAAAATCATCAATTAAAATTTCAGTATTAGATTTTAGGTTTTTAAGTTTGTTAAATAATAAATTTAGTTTACTAGTATCCCTATTAATCAGCTTTAATCTCTTTGCTTTAGCTCTTATTAAAGAGTGACAAATAGATGTACCAGCTCCGCCTATTCCAAAAATTGCAAAATCTTTATTTTCTATGATTAAATTTTTGTTTTTTAAACCATTTACAAAACCTATACCATCAAAATTTGTTCCTATAAGTTTTTCATTTTCAATTTTTATCCAATTAACTGATTGCGTATCTATTGCTTCATTTTCTAGATGATCACAATATTTAAGGACATCAGTTTTATGAGGTATTGTTACAGTCATGCCAACAAAATTTTTAATACTCTTAATCCCTGAAAAAAAAAATTCTAAGTTATCACTGCTTACATTTATTGGGATCATAATTGCATTTACTTTTTGTTCTTGAAATATTTTTGTAAAAAGTGTTGGTGCTTTAACATGATTAATAGGATCAGCTATACAACCAAAAATTTTAGTATTAGCTTTCATTTTTTTCTTCTTTACTAAAATTTAAAGCCAAAGAATTTATACAATATCTTAAACCAGTTGGTTTTGGTCCATCTGGGAAAACATGACCCAAATGAGCTTTACATTTAGTACAATGTACTTCAATTCTAACCATTCCATGTCTTTCATCTTTTGAAGAGCTAACAGCATTTAAACTAAATGTGTCAAAGAATGAAGGCCACCCAGAATGAGAATCATATTTTGCATCGCTTGAGAATAAATTAGAATTGCAACAAACACATTTATAAATACCTTTTTCTTTATTATGTAAATATTCACCTGAAAAAGGTGGTTCAGTTCCATGCTGTTGTGTAATATAATATTGATCTTCAGATAATTTATTTTTATTCATTCATAATCAATATAGAAAATAACATAAATTTACAATAAATTATATTAGTTCTAAAATTCAATTCATGGAATTTAATATTTTACTAACTTTAACTACTCTTATTATTGCAGTTAAAAAACATAACAGTGCAAATATCCAAGCTATGAAACTTGCTAATTCATAAAATACAAACATTAATATGAATAAAATTATAGTTTCTGCTCCTTCAATAAGACCTTCACTATAGAAAAATGATTTTTTTGAAAGTTGCTCAATTTTAATTTTTTTTTTCTCAAAAATCCAAGCTGTCGTTAAAAAAGTGGCACATGTTCCTATAAAAGATGTTAGTAACAATGACATGGACAAGAAATTATTATTATCGAATAAAATAAAGCCAAATGGTAAAAAAGAATAAATTAAAAAATCAGAAATTATGTCGTAAAAACCACCTAAATCTGTTGGCTTTTTTAACCTAGCCAAAGTTCCGTCAACACCGTCAAAAAATCTATTTGATATAAAAAAAATTAAAGCAATATATATCATTCCTAAAGATAAAAAAACAAAACAAAAAACACCTAAAATAAAACTAAATAATGTAATTTGATTTGGTGAAATGTTATATTTTAGTAGAATAGTTGAAAATTCTGTTAAAACTGGTTTAAAAATTAAATTCAATTTTTGGTCTAGCATATTATTTTTAAGGTAATATGAATAGCTGTTTTGGAAAAATTAAATCTGGATCATTTATTTTATCTTTATTTAGATTAATAATATCTATGTATTTTTGTCCTCCACCTAATCTTTGATAAGCTATTTTCCACAATGCATCTCCTTTTTGAACAACTAACAGAGTTTTATTCCCAGCATTTTTGAGAACTTCGCCATAAATATTTACATCATCTTTTGCAATTATTTTTCCTTCTTTGTTAATAAGATTAACTATTAAAACTTGTTTACCAGATATTAATGAATTTGGTAATGTAATATTCCAAGCATTATCTAAAATTGACCCACTGAATACTTTACCTCCTAATATTCTCGCCTCAACCTTAACACCTTTTATTGAATACCCTGTAATCGCTAATTGATTTAATTCTAGATCATTTGTAAGCGATAAAATTGAAATTTCAGGATTTAAGTTATTAACAGAATTTTGAGAAATTAATTTTAGTTTTTTTCTCTTTTGGCTTAAGTTAGGTGATTGTATTATTTTAGTAGCTTTAATACCATTTGTATCAATAATAGCTACTATCGGAACTGTGTCTTTATTATTATCAATTTTAATAGCTATCGCGTCATTTGAAACTATTATTTTTTTATCCAATGAAGTTATTTTAAGAGCTAAAATATGATCCCCTACACTTAGTGGTTTTTCAGTAACAATTACAAATTCTCCAATATTATCAGATAAGGTTTTTGCAATTATTTTTCCATTTGAAATTGCATTTAACTCAGAATTTGGAAGAGTTTTTCCTGCTATAAGAACATCACCATTTGGGTTTACTCGGATTGTTTGTAAGTTTAAAATTTTTTCACTTTTAATATTATCTATTTTTTCATCCTCTTTAATAAGAGGTTTTGCTTCTTTGATTTTATCAACTACAGGTACATTTATTTTTTTTTCTACAATATTTGATGGTTGATAAATATTATAAGTTATTGCTCCAACAGCTAAAAAAGTTCCTAAAAAAAGCAAGTATGTTATTTTAGACAAAATATTTATCTTTCTATATAGTATTAATAATTTAACATTACTAAATACTTAAATCAAAGATTTAAAAGATGACAAAGAAAAATATTTGTGTATTTTGCGGTGCCTCTTCAGGCTCTACTCCTGACTATAAAATTTTAGCAAAGAAAGTTGGTAAAATTATAGGAGAAAATAATTTCAATTTGATTTATGGTGCTGGTAGTACTGGGCTGATGGGTGCTTGTGCAAAGTCAGCTAAACGATATGGAGCAAAAGTTTTTGGTGTAATGCCAAACTTTCTTGCAAGAATTGAAAAACCATTAGATGATATTAATATCAAATTTACATCTACAATGAGAACAAGAAAAGCTATCATGTATAAAAAAGCATCCTTGTTTATAATTTTACCTGGTGGTATTGGCACTCTTGATGAATGTGTTGAAGTGTTAACATTAATTCAGTTGAAACAAATAAAAGAAAAAAAAATAATTATATTTAACTACAAAAATTATTGGGATTTCTTGCTAAAGCTTCTTGAAAAGATGAAAAAAGAAAAATTTATGAATAATAATTTTTATTCTGATTTAATTGAATTAGATGATTTAAATAAATTAAAAACTTTTTTAAAAAGTTTTTGAAAATTTTTCTTTATAGTCTATACCTTATTTTATTATTACTTTAATCGTTAGGAATGAATATGCTTGATTTATTAAATATAGCCAAAACAGAGGCAGTTGGAAATAATCTTTTAAAATTAATATCTTCGTTATATAGATCATCTAACATAAGACCAAAAGGATATCCAAATGCTATCGTTTGGGAAGGTGGTAACTTTGATAAAAATATTAACCCAATAGCACATTCATTAACTGATGCTTATGCTCTTTTAGGTACAATTGCAGCAATTGATATTTTGAATTTACCATTTTATGCAGTACCAATGTGGTCTCAAATCAGACATGATGAAAATTTAGAGCCTTTGAGTTGGTTTGGAAACATGCCTATGACATCAATAAAATGGTCTACTGCAGGTGATGCTTATGTAAATGATAAAAATGGATCTAGAGTAGTTGTCATGGGAAAGTCTGGAAATGCCCCTTTAAGAACACAAGCTGGTGTATACTGTAATGTAAGACCATATGGCCCAATAACTGTTGTAAGATGTATGCCTTGCCTACCTTACTCCCAAAATAAACAAAAATTTGAAGTTAGCAAAGATACAGGCATCATTCATTCCGAAATGAATACACCTGGAATACAAATGGCTTATGCGGGAAGACTTTTTTTAAAAATGATTAATGAAACTGGTAAGCTTGGAAGAATTGCCTTTAAACCTACTCAGGCAATGGAAGATGGTATCAATGCAGGAATGATAACTTGGTTGCTTGAAGGTACAAAGTTTAAAATCGGAAGAAAATGGGCAGTTAATGCTTATGAAGAACATAAAGAAAGTATCAATAAAATTATAAATTTACTTCCTAAAGATTTTAAATCAGGTATGGAAAGTTGGACAGGTCAAATCGAACAACATATATCTGATACAAATTATGGCCTTTTGGTTTGGGATTTGATTGAAAAGAAAGAATGTGTAGTTTTAGCCACTGACTTAGACGGAGATAGACTGACTGACCTTCTCGCAGATATATCAGACCCATTAAGAAGATTTGGAGATATTATTCTAAATCATATTAATCATGATAAAAAAATGAATACGTTATGGAATGAATTAGGTTACACAACTGGTAATGGAAGAGATATGACTTCAGTAATGCATAGGATGGATGGGCCACCTATACATGAACAAACACTTGGTTCAGCTGATGCGATGTTACTCAGATTATTAGATGGAGATGAAAGCATGGGAGGAACAAAGCAACCCTATGACCCAAGAATTCATTTTGTTTTAATAAGAGATGCATATTTAGATGCAAATCCTAACAACAAAGAACTTAAAGAATGGTTCGATATAACTTTAAAAAAGTTTGATGATATTTATGGTGATACAAGACCAGGTTTTATTGAAGGTTATAAATCACTCAAAGAAAATATTATTCCTTGGTAATTTAATTTAACTCTTCTTCTAATCTATTTAAAATATTTTCAAGAAATTTAATATCTGCAGCAAAACAAAGACGCAAAAAGTTATCTGCATTTTTCCCAAATGCAACTCCTGGAGCCAAACCAACTTGAGTTTTTTTAATAAGATTTTTACAAAAACTAATTGAATCCTTAGCATCATTTGCTTTGAAGAAGAAATAAAAAGCTGACTCTGGTTTACTTATCTTTAATTTAGTCCAATTTTTCATTTTATTATAAACAAAATCTCTAGAAACATGAAGATTCTTCATAACTTCTTCAACTAAAAACTTATGATTTTTTAATGCCTTTATAAAACCCTTTTGTATAAATTCAGGTACTCCTGTTGTAGATATTTGGACCAATTTCGCTATATGCTCACCTAAATGTTCAGGATGTGTAATCCAACCTACTCTCCATCCTGTCATATTGAAACTTTTAGAGGATGAATTTATGACTAATAATTTATCCTCAGGTTCACTTAAAGATAAAAAACTTGATGATGCATTACCTCGATAGACAATTCTATGATAGACTTCATCCGCTAATAACCAACAATTTTTCTTTCTTATGTGATCTAAAATAATTTGTTGTTCACTTGAATTAAGCATCCACCCTGTTGGATTATTAGGGCTATTTATAAAAACTAATTTTGTTTTATCAGTAATCGCATTTAAAAGTTTATCTAGATTTAAAGTCCACGTTTTATCAAATTCTAAACTAACTTCATTAATTTTAGCTTCTCTTAGAACTACAGATGATCTAATATTTGGCCAAACTGGGCCAACTATTACAACTTCATCGCCTTTTTCAAGAATTATTTCACAACAAATTTTAATGCCAAGCATACCACCATTCACTAACGAATGTTGAAAAGGTGATGTCTTAACACCAAACATTTGATTCATATACTTAGAAATTTCTTCTCTAACCTCAGGAATTCCATTTTGATAGGTATAGAATGTTTCACCTGCTTTTAGTGCATTAATTGTTTCATTATAAATTAATTTGTCTGTTGAAATGTTACCTTCTCCAAACCAAGCTGGATATACTACTTTCCCAGTATCTTTTGTGAAATTCCTGCCATAGTTTGCAATTTCCATGATTGGAGTTTCATTAATTAGTAAAATATTTTTATTTATAGAATTCATTATATTATTTATTAATTAAATATTCTTTTAATAAGTTGATTGCTTTTTGAACACCTTTAATATTCTGTCCACCAGACTGAGCCATATCTGGTCTTCCTCCTCCTGGCTTACCATCAACTTTAGTAGAAATTAAATTAACTAATTCTACTGCATTTAATTTATGTGTTATTTCTTTTCTTATATTAACAACACAAGAAACCTTTTTATTTATAGTTGTAACTATACACACAACGTCTAACTTATTTTTTTTTAACATTTTTTCAGCATAAGATCTCAATTCTTTAGGTTGCAATTCTTCACTAACAACTGAAAAAAAATTAAACCCATTTATCATCTCTGATTTCACTAGAAAGTCATTTTCATCAGAGTCTACCTCTTTTTTTATTTTTTTTAATTTTGTATTTTCTTCAATTAATTGATCAATTTTTTTTATTATATTTGATGAATTTATATTTAATTTTGATGTGATTATTTTAATAATTTCATTTTTATCCTCATAATACAACATTGCACTTTTTCTTGTAATAGCTTCAATTCTCCTTATCCCAGATGCTACTCCACTTTCTCCAATAATTTTGAATCTAATAACTTCACCAACTGATTGTAAATGTGTACCACCGCATAATTCAACTGACCACGCTATTCTTTTTTTTGTTATTGATTTTCCCATAGAAACAACCCTTACTTCATCTCCATATTTTTCACCAAAAAGAGCTATAGCACCTTTTTCCATTGCTGACTTCTGATCCATAATTTCAGTATTTACTTTGTCATTCTGATATATTTTTTGATTAACAACATCTTCTATCTTTTTTAAAGTATTTGATTGAATTGGATTATTTAAATTAAAATCAAATCTTAATTTTTCATTGCTAACTAATGATCCTTTTTGTTTAACATTTGTCCCAAACTCTTCTCTAAGTGCTTCGTGAAGAAGATGTGTAGAAGTATGATTGGAAGAAATTTCTTTTCTGTTTTCTCTATCTACTTCTAAATTTAATACGTCATCCGTATTAATATAGCCCTTTACTACTATCACTTTATGCAAAAACATAATTTTATCTGCTACTTTAATTTTTTTACAATCTAAAACTTTTATCTTAACATTATTAGAATTAACATAACCAACGTCCCCTTTCTGACCACCACTTTCAGCATAAAATACAGTAGTGTCAAAAATTAAGTCTCCCTTTTCAGATTCTTTTAGACTTTTAGAAAATTTATTATTTTTTATGATACTCATACATTTGCCTTCACATTTTAAATTGTCATAACCAATAAAATTTGTTGATGAGTAATCATTTAAAGTCTTCATTATCTCTGAACTAATTTCATCATCTCCTGATCCAATCCATGCTGCTCTTGCTCTTCTTTTTTGTTTTTTCATTTCTATTTCAAAGGTTTCTTCATCTACCTTCCATGCATGTGCTTTTAAAACATCTTGAGTTAAATCTAATGGAAAACCGTATGTGTCATATAATTCAAAAGCTTTTTTTCCTGAAAAAATTTTTTCATTGTTTTTTTGTAAAATCTCAGTATGTAAAATATCTAAACCTCTATCTAAAGTTTCTCTAAATTTTAGTTCTTCATTCAGAATAATGTTTTTGACAAAATCTTTATTTTCATATAACTCAGGATATGCAGACCCCATTTCATCTACAAGATAATCAGATAATTCATTCATAAATGGTTTTTGATAACCTAATATATTTGAATGTCTAATAGCTCTTCTCAATATTCTTCTTAGAACATAACCTCTTCCATCATTGCTAGGAAGCACTCCCTCAGCAATTAAAAATACACTTGATCTGATGTGATCTGCTATTACTCTATGTGAAGCAGCATTATTAAATGTAACTTTAGACTTTGTTACTTCAGATGATGCTTTAATAAGGGTTTTAAATAAATCTGTTTCATAGTTGTCATGTGTTCCTTGTAGCAAAGCTGATATTCTCTCTAAACCCATCCCTGTATCAATGCTTGGTTTTGGTAAATTTACTCTTGTCTTTGTATCAATTTGTTCATATTGCATAAAAACAAGATTCCATATTTCTATAAATCTATCACCATCTTCATCCTTTGAACCAGGAGGGCCACCTTTTACACTTTCACCATGATCATAGAAAATCTCTGAACATGGGCCGCATGGCCCTGAATCACCCATACTCCAAAAATTATCACTTGTATTGATTTTAATGATTTTTCTTTCATTAAGATTACCAATTTTTTTCCACAAGCGTTCAGCTTCTTCGTCTTCATGAAATATAGTTACTAATAATTTATTTTCAGGAATTTCAAATACTTTGGTAAGCAAATCCCAAGACTGATGTATTGCTTGTTCCTTAAAATAATCTCCAAATGAAAAGTTTCCTAACATTTCAAAAAATGTATGGTGACGCGCAGTATGACCTACATTCTCCAAATCATTATGCTTTCCACCAGCTCTAAGACATTTTTGAGAAGTAACAGCTTTATCGTAATCTCTTTTTTCAACTCCAGTAAAAATATTTTTAAATTGAACCATACCTGAATTCGTGAATAAAAGAGTAGGATCGTTTTCAGGGACTAAATTACTAGATTTAATTTCTTTATGACTATTTTTCTTAAAATACTGTATAAAAGTATTTCTTATTTCTGAAAGATTCATATTCTTCATAACAAAACCAATTAAAAAATATATTTAATTATTTTGTTAATATTAAAGCAAGTTTAAATAATAAAAAAAATTACTCTTCTGTATTTTTTTCCTCAGAAACCTCTGGATTCATCATAATATTATCAACTAATCCAGAATTACTTCTAATTTTATTTTCTATTTCCAATGCAGTATCTGGATTATCTTTTAAATACTTTTTTGCATTTTCCTTACCTTGACCAATTCTCTGATCATTGTAAGAGAACCATGCACCTGCCTTATCAATAATATCTGCTGCAACACCTAAATCTATAAGTTCTCCATATTTTGAAATTCCTTCTCCGTACATAATATCAAATTCTACAGTTCTAAAAGGAGGTGCAACTTTGTTTTTAACAACTTTAACTCTTGTTTGATTTCCAACTATTTCATCCTTATCTTTTATAGCTCCAATTCTTCTTATATCGAGTCTTACGGATGAATAAAATTTTAGAGCATTTCCACCTGCTGTAGTTTCAGGACTTCCAAACATAACTCCAATCTTTAACCTGATTTGATTTATGAATATAACTAGACAATTAGATTTAGATATTGATGAAGTAAGTTTTCGTAATGCTTGACTCATTAATCGAGCTTGAAGTCCAACATGCGTATCACCCATGTCTCCCTCTAATTCAGCTCGTGGTACTAAAGCAGCGACCGAGTCTATAACCATTACTGATATAGCGCCTGATCTAACTAATGTATCAGCAATCTCTAATGCTTGTTCACCAGCATCAGGTTGTGAGATAAGCAATTCATCAATATTCACACCCAATTTTTTAGCATAAACGGGGTCTAAGGCATGTTCCGCATCTACAAAAGCACAGGAACCTCCTTGCTTTTGTGCTTCAGCGATAGCATGAAGCGCTAAAGTCGTCTTACCAGAACTTTCTGGACCATAAATTTCAATTATTCTACCTTTTGGAAAACCACCTATTCCAAGGGCAATGTCTAACCCAAGTGATCCTGTGGAAATTGATTGAATATCAATATTTTGATCATTTTCTCCTAATTTCATCACAGAACCTTTACCAAAGTTCTTTTCAATTTGTGAAATTGCACCTTCTAGTGCTAAATTTTTATTTTCATTATCCATGGAAAAATCAAGTACCTCAGCATTCATTTTTATACTCCTAAAAAATTTATAAGAATATAATATTCATGTTTTGTTCTCATGTCAACAAATGTTCACATTTTGTTCTTTTTAATCGTCTTTATGTATTCTTTCCATTTTTTCATGCCTTTCTTGAGCATCTAAACATAAAGATGCTATCGGCCTTGCGATTAATCTTTTAATACCAATAGGCTCATCTGTTTCTTCACAGTAACCGTATGTTCCTAAATCAATTCTTCTTAAAGCGGAATCAATTTTACTAATTAATTTTCTTTCTCTATCTCTTGTACGTAGTTGAATAGCAGCATTACTTTCAACTTGAGCTCTGTCAGCGATATCAGGTCTCTGCAATCCATCTTCAGACAGATCATCTTTTGTATCTGAAGCCTCATTTAATAATTCTTTTTTCCATATTAAAAGTTTTTGTCTAAAAAATTCTAAATGGTTTTCATTCATATATTCTTCAATATCTGTAGGCATATAATCTTCAGGAAGTACAATTCTAGACCCTTGAATGCCAGTCTTATTTGAAGTTTCATTATTTATTTTATTTTTATCTATAGAATTCATTTAAAAACACCTTATATAAATTGTATGTAGGCTTATAATGAAACCTATAAAAGTTCAACATATTTTTTTAAAAAAATTAATTAGACGTAGAGATGCCAAATAAATAATCAATAAAGATAACTTTTATGAATAAACAACTATATAAAAATTTACTTGTTAATGAATTGACAAAAATAAAAAAAGAAAACAGATATAGAATTTTTAATGAAATTAAGAAAAATGGTTCTTTTCCAGTAGCTAAAAAAGCCTATAGAAATAAAAGTAAAGATATTCTCATTTGGTGTTCAAATGATTATCTCGGAATGAGTAGAAATGAGATATCTATAAAAAGAGCAAAAGAATGTCTAGATAATTATGGAATTGGTTCAGGAGGGACAAGAAATATATCTGGAACTCATACGCCTCTAGTTAAATTAGAAACTGAATTAGCTAATTTACATTGCAAACAAAAAGCGTTGGTTTTTACATCTGGATACGTAGCAAATGAAAGTGCAATTGGCGCATTAACAACTATATTTAAGGATTCGATTATATTTTCTGATGAAAAAAACCATGCATCAATCATTTCTGGAATAAAAAAAAATAAATCTGAAAAATATATTTTTAATCATAATGACATGATTGATTTAGAAAATAAATTATCTTTAGTGGATGTTAATCGTCCTAAAATTATTATATTCGAATCTATTTATTCAATGGATGGAAGTATAGGTAATTTACCTGGAATAGTTAATTTATCCAAAAAATATAATGCGTTCACTTATGTTGATGAAGTTCATGCAGTTGGTATGTACGGAAAAACAGGTGCAGGAATTTCAGAAAAATATAATTTGCAAAATGATATTGATATTATTCAAGGAACACTAGCCAAAGCTTTTGGAACAATAGGAGGCTACATAGCATCTGATGATCTTATCTGTGATGCTATTAGATCCACAGCAAGCGGCTTTATCTTCACCACTTCGCTGCCTCCATTAGTGGCTGAAAGTGCAAGAGCATCTATTGAATATCTTAAATCTAACAGTGAATTAAGAATTAAGCAGCAAGAAAACGTTGAATTTTTAAAAAATGAACTTTTAAAAAATGATATTGAGATACTTCAAAATACGACTCATATTATCCCCGTGATGATTAGAGAGGCTGAATTATGTAATGAAATAAGTAAACACTTACTTGATAACTATGGTCATTATATACAACCAATTAATTACCCAACTGTAAAAAAAGGAGAAGAGAGGTTAAGAGTTACACCAGGACCATTTCATAATAAAAAAATGATGTCAGATTTAGTTAATAGTTTAAAAGAAACATTTAGAAGATTTAATTTTTCAAAATCCAGCATTAATGCAGCGTAAATAAAATGATACAGAAACCCTCAGATCATATAAAAACAAAATTTGATAAAATTGGTATCCTTTTAATTAACTTGGGGACACCTGAAAATACTGATTATTGGTCAATGAGAAAATACCTTAAACAATTTCTAAGTGATAGACGTGTAATAGATGTGTTTAAACCACTTTGGTGGTTAATCTTAAATGGACCTATCTTGGCCTTAAGACCTCAAAAATCTGGCAAAGCTTATAAACGAATTTGGGATGAAAAAAAAGGATCACCACTTAAATACATAACAGAAAGCCAGTTAAAAAAAATACAAGATAAGTTTAAATCAAATGATACATTAATATTTGATTATTCAATGAGATATGGGAAACCATCAATAAATGAAAAACTTGAACTTTTATTTCAAAAAGGTTGTTCTAAATTATTAATTTTGCCACTTTATCCTCAGTACTCTGCAAGTACCACAGCATCAGTACAAGATGAAGTGTTTAAATGGTTATTAAAAAAAAGATGGCAACCATCCATTAGAACTATAGCCCCTTGGTTTGATGATGACAAATATATTACTAATATTGCAAACTCAATTCAGAAATCATTTAAAAAAGCTGGAAAACCTGAGCATCTTATTGTTTCTTTTCATGGTGTTCCAAGAAGATATTTATTATTAGGTGATCCTTATCATTGTCATTGCCAAAAAACTGGAAGATTAATAAAAGAAAAACTTAAATGGCCAGATAATAAATTTACCGTTTCGTTTCAATCAAGATTTGGGCCTGAAGAGTGGTTAAAACCTTACACTGATGAAACCTTAATGGAACTTGCCAAAAATGGAATAAAAAAAATCAGTATAATTTCTCCTGGTTTCGTTACAGACTGTCTAGAAACACTTGATGAAATCAAAAATGAGGCTCTAGAAACTTTTCAAGAGCATGGTGGAAAAAATTTAAATTATATAAATTGTTTAAATGATGGGGAAGAAGGTATTTCATTATTATCTAAATTAATTCAAAATAATATTAAAGGATGGAATTAATTTTAATTAAATTAAACCAATATTTACATTTTTTAAAAAGATTGTATATTACCAATACATGCGGGTATTGTGTAGTGGTAAGACCTCAGCCTTCCAAGCTGATGACGCGAGTTCGATTCTCGCTACCCGCTCCATAAAAATATATAAATTTTATTTAAAATTTAAATAAAGTATTACGGATACGCTAGATAATATTAAAGCCCCCCCCAATAAAGTTGTCAAACTTGGTAGATTTTGAAGAAATAAATAGTCAATTATTATTGAAAAAACAGGAATTAAAAATAAAAAAAACGATGCTTTATTTGCACCAAAATAACCTACTGAATATGTCCAAGTATAATAACCTAAAAGTGTTGGAAATAAAGTTAGCCAAACAAGAGCAAATATACTCTTTTCATCTAAAATACTGACTGAGTTTAAAGTTGAATTGAACCAGAATAACATTGGAATTGTTCCAAAAACTAGAGTTAAAGATAATGAAATAGCAACGCCATATTTATCTATTAATGGTTTTACAATATGAAAATAACTTGCAGTCAATAAAGCAGCAAAAAATATTAAAAATGCACCCTCATTCAAAATAGTGTCTAATTGTCTTTCTAATGAAATTATAAACACACCTACAATACATATAATTATACCAACCCAGTAGTAAGCTTTTATCTTTTCTTTTAATAAATAGAAACCAATTAAAAATGCAAAAAGTGGATTACAATTTACTATAAAACTACTTGCACCTGCGCTAACTGAAGTTTGTCCTGTATTTAAAAAAAAATTATATAAAAAAATTCCAAAAAAGCCTGATAAAAAAAAACGAAGATAATCTCTCATTGAAATATTTAACTTAGTTTTTAAAAAGTATAATAATCCCAAAATACCGGGTAATAAAAATCTACCTAAAGCTAGCTCCATGGGGTTTAAATCTTTTAAAAGGTATGACATTGCTGGAAAGGATGATCCCCAGACTAAAATTGTTATTAAAAGATAAAAAAAGGGTTTTATGGTCATTGAAATTAATTTGATTTTGGAATACTTAATTTTTTATCTACATTATGCTTTTGTAAAGAGTTTTTAATATACCCATTCTCTATAGCTTCAAATATTATTGAATTAATAAATTCAATAACTTCAGGATAATTCTTTTTAAAACCAACTGATTGCTTTATAAATGTAAATGGTTCATCAATAATCCTATCATTATTTTTCAATAGCATTTCATCAATTAACTTTGGTCTTAAACCAGCTAACACATTTGCTTTACTAGACCTATAATAAGTATGAGAATCGTCAATCGATTTAACTCTAACTATTTTAGAGAATTTAAAATTTGATTTGAGCCATAAATCATAAGCGCTCCTATCTGCAACAACAATTGTATTTTCTTCTTTGTCAATATCCTGATTTGTAAGAAGACCGGATTTATTTTTAACTAAAAAGTTTGCATCTATTAAAACATATGGATTACAAAAGTCTATTGTATTACCTCTTTCGGGTTCAAAAGCGATATTACCTATATCCCAAACATCCTCATTTACAACATCAGCTAAATGCCCTGGTCTTTCAAACAAAATAAATTTACATTTAACATCAATTTTTTTTGCAATTAATTTTGCAATATCAGGTGATATGCCAATTGGATCACCATCTTCATTTTTACCCACAACAAGTAAAAAATTACTCATGTTAATTCCAACTCTTAAATATCCCTTTGGTGCTATTGTTTGTTTTATTTCATATATCATTTCAATCTCCAAAACATCTAAAAAACTATTGTTATTATATATTTTTAAAATACAATTAAATTATGAAATATTTTATTGCCATTATTAAACCTTTTAAACTTGATGATGTTAGAAAAGCTTTAACTCAAATTGGAGTTGAAGGTTTAACCGCTTCAGAAGTAAGAGGTTTTGGCAGACAAAGAGGCCAAACTGAAATTTATAGAGGAACTGAGTATAGCGTTTCTTTTGTACCAAAACTTAAGATTGAATTAGCTGTTCCAGACGAATTAGAAGAAAAAGTTTTGGAAACCCTAAACAAAAGTGCAAATACTGGTCAAATAGGTGATGGTAAAATCTTTGTATTTGATATTAAAAGCGCAACTAGAATAAGAACTGGTGAAACAGGAAATGATGCCTTGTCTTAAACTAAACCAACCTATCATTTGCCCAATTAGCTGCATATAAAATTATTTCTGATTTTTCATTGTCCAATAAATATTTGAGTTGTTTTTTATAAATCTTATTTTTACTATTGCCTGCTGCTATACAACAATTTCTAATAAATCGTTCTCTTCCAATTCTTTTAATTGGTGATTTTGCAAACTTTTTTTTAAAACTAAATTCATCTAAAGTTAAAAGTATATCTAAATTAAACTCTTTATCAATTTCATAAAACTTAATTTCAGACGACAATTTAGCAAATTTATTCCAAGGACATATTGCTAAACAATCATCGCACCCATAAATCCTATTCCCCATTTTTTCCATAAACATCTCTGATATTTTTCCAGAAAATTCAATTGTAAGATAAGAAATACATTTTCTAGGATCAATTTTATAAGGGGCAATAAAGGCTTCTGTAGGACAAATATCTAAGCAAGCCTTACATGAACCACAATGATCATTTTCAGGCAAATCAACTGGTATGTATTTATTTAAAAGGATAACTCCTAAAAATAACCAAGAACCAAATTCTTTTGATACTAAGTTTGTGTGTTTTCCTTGCCAACCTAAACCTGCTAATTGAGCAAGAGGTTTTTCTAACAATGGAGCTGTGTCAACAAATACCTTTAAATCTAAAATTTTATCTTTGTTTAAAATTGGAAATAATTTACTAGCAAACCTTTTTAATTTTCCTTTAAATACTTTATGATAATCCTCTCCATTTGCGTAAACAGAAATATTCCCTAAGTTATTCTTTTTATTTTTTATAAGCGGATTTTCTTTAGGCCCATAGTTTATACCTAACACTATTGCTGATTTTGCCTCAGGCCATAAATTAGTTGGTGACTTTCTTCTGTATTCTGTTTTTTTTAACCAATCCATTTCACCATAAAGATTATTTTTTAAAAATTTTTGAAATTGTTCTTGGATGTGATTTGGTATTTCAGGTTTAGTTATTTTGCAGACATCAAAACCAAAAGATTTTGATAATAAATTAATTTTTGTTTTAATTTCTTCATTATTATTTTTTATATTATTCATTACTTTTTAAATTATATTTTTTTAAAAAATTTTTTTCAAACTCATTGAATCTGTTTCTTATGATGCTCTCCCTAGCCCTTTTAACAAGGTTCATGTAAAATGATAAATTATGCCAAGTTAATAATGATGCACCTAAAATTTCTTTTGATTTAATTAGGTGATGGACATATGCATTTGAAAAATTTTTACATGTATAACAAAAACATTCTTGATCTAGTGGCTTCTCATCAAATTTATATTTTGCATTTTTTATATTAATTGGACCTGAAGAAGTAAAAGCTTGACCATTTCTACCTGATCGTGTTGGAAGAACACAATCAAACATGTCAACACCTCTTTTTATAGCACCTATAATATCATCTGGTTTACCTACTCCCATTAAATATCTAGGTTTATGTTTTGGTAATTTTTTTTCTGTTTTAATAATTGTATCAAACATTACATGTTGAGGTTCTCCAACTGCCAGACCTCCAATTGCGTAACCTTCAAAATCAATTTTTGTTAATTCATTACATGAAGTTTCTCTTAAGTCCTCAAAATCTGATCCTTGAACAATTCCAAATTGTCCGTAACCAGGTCTATCTATAAAGGCTTCTCTTGATCTTTTTGCCCATTCAATAGATAAATTAGTCGAATTTTCAGCATCTGTTCTCAATGCAGGATATTTGATACATTCATCTAATTGCATTGTAATTGTTGAACCTAAAATATATTGAAATTGAGTGCTAATTTCAGGGGTTAAAAATATTTTTTTCCCATCTAGATGAGATTGAAAATAAACTCCTTTATCAGTTACCTTTGTTAATTTAGAGAGACTCATAATTTGAAACCCTCCTGAATCAGTCAATATTGGTTTTTCCCAATTAATAAATGATCTTAAACCACCAAACTTTTTTATAACTTCTTGACCAGGTCTTAAATAAAGATGATAAGTATTACCCAAAATGATTTGCGAACCTAATTCTAAAATATCTTTTAAATGCATAGCTTTTACTGTACCTAAAGTACCTACTGGCATAAAAATTGGTGTTTCAATATCGCCATGTGCTGTCCTAAGTAATCCAGCTCTTGCTTTACTATCTTCAGCGACTAATGAAAAATCAAATTTTATCGACATAATCTTTTCTCTTCAGCAAGCAACAATCTCCATAAGAATAAAATCTATACAATTTATTGATTGCATGATCATAAATTTTTTTTACCTCCTTTTCTCCAGAAAAAGCTGAGATTAAAATTAATAAAGTAGATTTTGGTAAATGAAAATTTGTTAGTAAGTAGTCTACAACATTAAATTTAAATCCTGGCTTAATATATATATCCGTTTTATCAGAACAACTTTTTATGTCATTGAACTTTAAAAAAGTTGCTTCCAATGTTCTCATTACAGTTGTTCCAACAGCAATTATTTTTTTTCCATTTAATTTTGCTTTTTTTAAAATATTTACTGTATTTTTTGAAATTTGATAAGATTCAAAATGCATCTTATGATCATTTATATTTTGAGTTTTAACTGGTAGAAAAGTACCTGCACCAACGTGCAAAGTTATAGAAGTAATCAAAACTTTTTTCTTAATTAAAGTATCAATTATTTCTTTAGTAAAATGCAGTCCAGCTGTGGGGGCGGCAACAGCGCCTATTTTTTTTGCAAAAAATGTTTGATAATCTTTTTCATTTTCTAAGTTTTTATTTTTTATGTATGGCGGCAATGGGATGATCCCATATTTAGAAATTTTGTCTAGCAACCCATTACCAGAAAAATTAAACTTTAATAGAACCTCTCCATAATCTTTTTTTTCTAAAATTATTGCTTTAAAAGATTTAGAGAAATATACCTCGTCATTTTTTTTACACTTCTTTGCTGGTTTACAAAATGCATACCATTGATCTTCATTATTTTTCATATGAAGATTAAAACTAAGTTTTTTTTCATTAACTAAACCAATTAATTTAGCTTTTAAAACTTTTGTGTCATTTACAACTATTACATCGCCAGGGCTAAGAAGATTTGGTAAATCATAAAAATGAAAATCTCCTAATTCTGAATTAATACAAGATAATAATTTTGAATTATGTCTTGGGTTTACTGGGTGTTGAGCAATTAAATCTTCTGGAAGATTAAAATCAAATTGATCTATATTCATAGTCTATTTAAATATTTGAATTACACCAACTATCTTTTCATCATTATTTCTAACAATTAATGATTGTAATCTAGCCTCTTTCATTCTCTCGTGAGCTACTTGTAAGTTATCATTCTCATACGCCGTCATAGGTGATTTATTTAAAATATCTTTTATTTCTATTTTAGTAAAATCGTCAGACATTAATAATGATCTTCTTAGGTCACCATCTGTGATAATGCCTTCAAGTTTTTCTTCATTTCCAATTAATGCTAATCCTAACCTACTTTCTGTCATTTTTAGAACAACTTCTTTCATAGTCCCATTTTTATTCACAAAAGGTAAATTTTGAGTAATCATTTCGTCCTTAACGCTCAATAACAATCTTCTACCTAGAGATCCACCAGGATGGGTTAGTGCAAAATCCTCTTGTTTAAAGTTTTTTAAATTCATTAAAGAAACTGCTAATGCATCACCAATTATTAAAGTTGTTAAAGTTGATGTAGTTGGAGCCAAATTTAATGGGCAAGCTTCTTTATCTACAGATATGTTTAAAACAATATCTGAATTATTTGCTAGATTAGAATTTAATTCACCAGTCATTGCAATTATTTTAACTTTCAATCTCTTTAATGCAGGTAAAAGTGCCAAAATCTCATCAGTTTCACCTGAATAAGATATTAAAATAATAATGCTTTTTGATTGAACTATACCTAAATCGCCATGGATAGCCTCACCAGGATGCAAGAAATAACTTGGCGTTCCAGTTGATGCTAAGGTAGCAGAAATTTTTCTTCCAACTAAACCTGATTTTCCCATGCCACAAACAACTATGTGACCATCTGAAGAATTAATTAACTTTACAGCTTTTTCAAATTCTGGATCAAAAAGTTTTTCGAGTCTATTAATTGCATTTTGATAAGTTTTTGTTAAATTTAAAAATGTTTCTTTTATTTGCACTTAATGACCTTTTTTTGATTTACTATGTATATAATTAATTTATTGATATGACAATGAAAATACACTTCACATCATCGAACAGTAAAGAAGCCATCTCTCTTAAATCCAAATATTCGGAACTTTACAATCAAGCTAATTTAAGTGAAGCAGATGTAATTGTGGCTATAGGTGGTGACGGAGAAATGTTAAAAGCTTTAAGACTTGCAATTAGAAACAACTCTTCTGTTTTTGGTTTGAATAAAGGTCATATTGGTTTCTTGATGAATAAAATTAATAAAACAAATTTGATTAAGAGAATAAATAAAGCTAGTCAATTAACTGTCCATCCTCTCGAGATGGAGTGTTTTAATCATAAAGGAAAAAAACAAACATTTCTTGGGATAAATGAAATTTCATTATTCAGAAATACAAATCAAAGCTCAATTATTTCTATTTCAGTTGACGGAGTTGAAAGACTAAGAGATTTATATTGTGACGGAATTTTAGTTTCCACTCCAGTAGGTTCAACGGCTTATAATTACTCTGCAAAAGGGCCAATTATACCACTTAAATCCGATATACTTGCATTAACACCAATAAGTCCATTCAGGCCAAGAAATTGGCAAGGAGCTTTGCTAAATAATAATTCAATTGTTACATTCACAATAAAAAATCCAGAATATAGACCAGTTAATGCCAGTGCAGACTCAGAAGAAGTTAAAAACATTAAAAAAGTAATAATTAAATTGAGAAAAGATATTAATATAAAACTTTTACATGATCCTGAAGACAATATGGAAAACAGACATTTAAAAGAACAATTTTTAATAGATTAAATAACTTGTTTTTTTATCTCTTTTTGCTTGTTCCACATTTCAAAATATAATCCTTTATTTTTTATCAAATTACTGTGTTTTCCTTGTTCAATTATTTTTCCTTTAGACATAACTACAATCTTATCAGAGTTACGAATGGTCGTTAATCTATGAGCAATTATAATTTTCGTAATATTTTTGAAATATTCATCTATTGAGTCCAAGACTAGTTTCTCTGTTTTAGTGTCAAGAGCTGAAGTTGCTTCATCTAAAATTAAAATTTTTGGTTTTTTCAACATCATTCTAGCGATTGCTATCCTTTGCTTTTCTCCACCTGATAATTTTAAACCTCTTTCACCAACAATAGTTTCATACTTTAAATCTAAAGATTCAATAAAGTCATCTAAATTACAAAGTTTAACTACTTTTCTGATTTCTTTCATAGAGGCATTTGCGTTTCCATAAGAAAGATTATAACCTATTGTATTATTAAACATGATGGTATCTTGAGGAACAACGCCAATAATTGATCTTATAGAATCCATTTTACAATCTTTTAATTTTTGATTATCTATTGAAATTTCACCTTTATGAGGATCATAAAATCTAAAAAGTAACTTAGTTAAAGTAGATTTTCCACAACCTGTTGGTCCGACAATTGCTGTACTTTTACCTCCTTCTATTTCAAGATTTAAATTTTTAATGATATTTCTAGAATTATAGTTGAAACCTAAGTTTGAAATGTTTATTTCACCATTGTGAAATTTAAAATTTTTGGCATTATCTTGATCAAGTATATCTAACTTTTCATTCATTAATTCAAACATTTTTTTCATATCAAAAATTGATTGTCTTATCTCCCTATAAACATATCCTAAAAATTCTAATGGAACATATAATTGAAGCAAGAATGTGTTTACAACAACAAAATCACCAAGGCTCATTTTTTCATGGTAAATATCATATGCAGCCATAGACATAATAGAAAATAAACCCAAAGAAATAATTAAACCTTGTCCTAGATTTACCGCTGTAAGTGATAATCTTGTTTTTACAGCTTTGTCTTCATAATCTTTGAGAGCATTGTTATAAGAATTTATTTCTTTAATTTCAGAATTAAAATATTTCACTGTTTCATAATTAAGTAAACTATCAACCATTTTGGTTCCTGCATTTTCATCAGATTCATTCATTTTTTTTCTGATTAAGATTCTCCATTCAGTAAGTTTAAAAGTGAAAATACCGTAAAGAAAAACAGTTAATAATGTAGCAGCACAATAAAAAAAACCAAACGTTGTCCAAAGTACCACGCCTACCATTATCACTTCTAAAACAACAGGTATAACTTCAAAAATACTGAATCTTAATAAAAGCTCTATTCCTTTAGCACCTCTATCAAGAGCTCTAGATAATCCTCCTGTTTTTCTATTAAGGTGAAAATTTAAAGATAAGTTATGCAGATGTTGAAAGGCAAATAATGCTGCAGCTCTTACAGATTTTTGAGCAACTTTTATGAAAACAAATTGTTTAGCTTCATCAAAAAAAACCTTGGCAAAGCGAGCAAAACCATAACAACCAATTAATACAATTATTAAATAAAAATTTGATAATTCTTTTTTATTTACTAAATCAACAGAATATCCATATAAAAATGGAACCAATATATTAGTTAATGTTCCCAAACAAAGAAAAAAAATAGCTACAAAAATTCGAACTGGAATTTCAGTATTACCTTTTGGAATAACAAAGTTATAAAGTTGTTTGAATATAGAAAGGAAATCCAATGTACTTGGATTTATTGTTTCATTAACATTATTTTTCATTGAAAATTAAGAGTTTGATACTGTGAAACTTTCACCACATCCACATCTCGAAATTTCATTTGGATTTTCGAATTCGAAGCCTGAACTAAATTTACTTTCTTTATAATCCATTTTTGATCCAATTAAAAACATTGTTGCAGCAGGATCAACTAAAATAAGTACGTCATCAACAATTACTTTTTCTTCAAATGGTTTTACTTCTTTAGCGTAATCAATATTATATTTCAAACCTGAACAACCAGCTGTTTTAATACCAACTCTTAATCCAACGATATCATTACCTGTTTTTTTCATGAGGAATTTGACTCTATTTAATGCAGCGTCCGTAATAGTCAAAATTTGTTTGTTATTTTCCATTTATATATCTAACGCTAATTTAGCGTCCTCGCTCATTCTTTCTTTTGTCCACGGTGGATCCCACACAAGCTCTACTTCAATTAGACCTATATTTTTAATTTTAGTCAACTCATCTGCAACCTGTTTTGGTAATTCACCTGCAACAGGGCACCCAGGTGATGTTAAAGACATTTTTATATACACATTATTACCCTTTGATATATTTATGTCATATATAAGACCTAAATCATAAATATTGACTGGTATCTCTGGATCATAAACATTTGTTAAATTAGAAATTATATCATTTTCACATACTGAAATTTTATCAAAAGTATTTTTACTCCCTAACTTTACTATAAATGGTTTTGTTGAACCTTTTGGGTAGTTTGGTATAAAATCATAAAGCGTTTTTGTATCTTTATTCATCATTTAAAAATCTTCTTAACTTTTTCCAAAGATAATACTAATCTATCAAAATCCTCATATGTAGAATAAGCACCAACCGATGCTCTAGTTGTAGAACTTAAATTAAAATGATCTAAAAGTGGTTGTGCACAATGATGACCCGCTCTCACGGCCACACCTTCTCTATCAATTATTGTAGCAATGTCATGAGAATGTGCACAGTCCATTGTAAAGGATATTACCCCTGCTTTATTCTTATTTTTTCCAAAAATATTTACACCATCTACTTTTTGGAGTTTATCATATGCGTAAGAAATTAATTTTTGTTCATGATTACCAATATTTTCAATTCCGTATTTATTAATCCAATCAATAGCTTTTCCTAATGCAATTGCTTGAACAATAGGAGGGGTTCCAGCTTCAAATTTTAGAGGTGGGTCTGCAAAAGTAGTTTTGTTAATGCTTACTACGTCAATCATATCACCTCCACATAAAAAAGGAGGCATATTTTCTAGTAATTTATAATTTCCATAGAGAATACCAATTCCAGTTGGTCCATATAATTTATGTCCAGAAAAACAATAAAAATCACAACCAATATTTTTAACATCAACTGGAAAGTGATTTATTCCCTGGCATCCATCTACTAAAGAAATAGCATTAACAGATTTGGCTAAATCACAAATTTCTTTAATTGGAAATATTGTCCCTAAAACATTTGAAACGTGAGGAAAAGTTATGACTTTAGTTTTATCTGATATAAGTGATTTAATGATATTAATATCAAAATCTTTATCAGGATCAAAATAAGCAACCTTTATGTTAGCTTTTTTTATTCCTGCAATATATTGCCAAGGTACAAAATTAGCATGATGCTCTGCGATTGTTAAAATTATTTCATCATTAGGACTTAGATTTTCCATCCCCCAACTATAAGCAACTAGGTTTATTGATGCAGTTGCACCTGACGTAAAGATAATCTCTTTTTCATCTGCATTAATAAATTTTGCAACTTTTTGTCTGGCTTTTTCATAACTTTCTGTGGCTTTTTCTGATAAAAAATGTAATCCCCTGTGTACATTCGAATATTCCTTAGAGTAGTTATTATTAATTACATCAATAACATCTTTTGGCTTTTGCATTGATGCTGCTGAATCTAAATATACTAACGATTTATCCCAAACTTTTTGCTTTAATGCTGGAAATTCATTAATAATTTTTTGTGTATCAAAATTCTTATGCATATCATTCATATTCATTGGCTAATAATTTATTAATTTTACTTTTAGTTTCATTATAAATTATGTCATGAAATTTATCACTAATTGATAAAGAAATCATCTCATTTAAAAATGCGTCTACAAGGATAACTTTAGCTTTTTGTTTTGATATACCCCTACTTGAAAGATAAAAAATTTGATCTTCATCTAATTCGCCAACTGTTGCCCCATGTCCACATATCACGTCATCTGCATAAATTTCAAGTTCAGGCTTAGAATTAGATACGGCTTTATCTGATAACATGATAGCCCTACTCATTTGTTTAGCTTCAGTTTTCTGTGCAAGTTTTTCAACTCTGACTTTACCTTGAAAGACTGCAGTTGATTCTTCTCCTAGTACACCTTTAACAATTTGAGAGGATTTGCAATTAGGTACATTATGATAAATACATGAAGTTAAATCATGATGCTGATTTCCCGATGATAAATAAATGCCATTAATATCTGCTTTTGAGTTTTCCCCTTCTAACAAAGTATGCATTTCCGATCTAGTGAATTCACCACCTTTAATAAGTGCAAAACTTCTTAAATTAGCTTCTTCCTTTATTACAGAAAGTGTCAATGATAGATTATATGAACTTATTTTATCATCATATATTTTAATAATTTCTAAATTTGAGTTTTCTGATAAATTTATAATTTCAAAAGGAGTTAATAATCCGGCATGGGTTGAGTAATGTTGAAAAACTTGAACATCTGCATTTTTTTCTAAATCAATATAAATAAATGGATGTATTGAAGTGTTTTCACTTCCTCCTAGATTAAAAATTTCAATTGGTTTATAAAACTTTATATCATTTTTAAATTTAATTTTAAAAAACTTCTGAGAACATGAAAGGGTAGAATTTAATGTTGGGTGATTTTTTACAGATAAGTTGTCAAACTTATTAATTATCTCTTTAAAATCTTCTATTTGAACTTCTTCAATTACAATTTCTGAAAATAATTTATCTGATAATTTTTTTTCAAATTTTCCATTAACAAAAACCAAAGATATAGAATCTTTTATTAATTTATTAATATTGAAATCTTGTTGATTTCCCCAACTTAGTGGTAAAATATTTTTTCTAGCTAACTTACCTAATCGGCTAAATTTCCAAGCTTCATCTCTTGGAGAAGGCCAAGACTTTAAACTCAAATAAGGTTGTCTTTGAGGTTGATTTGGATAAACTTTATCAACAAATTTTTCTAAATTTGAAAAGAATTGGTCATTTCTAGCTTTTTTCATTCAAAATCTCAGAATAACCATTTTTTTCTACGTACAAAGCTAGGTCTGCATCTCCAGATTTAATAATTTTACCGTCTGACATAATATGGACAATGTCTGGTTTTATATAATCCAATAATCTTTGATAATGAGTGATTACAACTACAGCATTATTTTTATCTTTTAAGTTATTAACACCTTCAGAAACAATTTTTAGTGCGTCTACGTCTAAACCAGAATCAGTCTCATCTAGCACAGATATTTTTGGGTTTAAAAGAGCCATCTGAAGTATTTCAAATCTTTTTTTCTCTCCACCAGAAAAGCCAAAATTGACATATCTTTTTAACATTTCATCTTTAATACTAAGATTTTCAGCAACTTTTCTTAAATGCTTTATAAAATCAAGATGTGATAATTCATTTTCACCTAAATATTTTTTTCTAGAGTTAAAAATTTCTCTTAAAAAATTTGTGCTTGATACACCAGGTAGTTCTACTGGATATTGGAAAGCTAAAAACAACCCTAAGTTTGATCTTTCATCAGGTGAAAGTGGAGTAAGATCAGTATTATCAAATGTAATGCTTCCATTATCTAATTCATAGCCATCTCTTCCAGCTAGCATATATGACAGCGTACTTTTTCCAGATCCGTTTGGACCCATAATCGCATGAGTTTCTCCCTCATTTACGTTTAATGATAATCCTTTTAAAATCTTTTTATTATTAATGCTTAATTCAGCATTTTTAATCTCAAGTATAGGCATAAGGCTTTACCCTACTGAACCTTCTAGACTAATACCTATTAATTTCTGAGCCTCAACAGCAAATTCCATAGGAAGTTCTTTCATGACTTCTTTACAAAATCCGTTAACAATCATAGAAGTTGCTTGTTCGGCATCTAGCCCCCTTTGCATACAATAAAACAGTTGGTCTTCTGATATTTTTGAAGTAGTTGCCTCATGCTCAACCTTAGCATTTGATACATATTGATTAATATAAGGTACTGTATGTGCTGAACAGGTGTCACCAATGAGTAAAGAATCGCACTGAGTAAAATTGCGTGCATTGTAAGCACCTTTTTGTATTTGAACTTGTCCTCTGTATGTATTTTGTGACTTTCCTGCTGAAATACCTTTTGAAATAATTGTAGATTTTGTGTTTTTACCAATGTGTATCATTTTAGTACCAGTATCCGCCTGTTGAGCATTATTAGTAATTGCTACTGAATAAAATTCTCCAATTGAATTATCCCCCATAAGAATGCAAGATGGGTACTTCCACGTAATTGAAGAGCCTGTTTCAACTTGTGTCCAAGATATCTTAGAATTTTTACCTAAACATTTACCTCTTTTAGTAACAAAATTATATATTCCACCTTTACCTTGTTCATCTCCTGGGTACCAATTTTGTACAGTTGAGTACTTTATCTGTGATTTGTTCATAGCAACTAGTTCTACCACAGCAGCATGCAATTGATTTTCATCTCTTTGTGGAGCTGTACACCCTTCCAAATAAGAGACATAACCTTCATCTTCAACAACTATTAATGTTCTTTCAAATTGACCAGTATTTTTTTCATTAATCCTAAAATAAGTAGATAATTCCATAGGACATTTAACTCCTTTTGGAATATATACAAATGAACCATCAGTAAAAACTGCAGAATTAAGTGCTGTGTAATAATTATCTGTTACTGGTACTACAGAACCAATATATTTCTTTACCAAATCTGGATGATTTTTTATTGCTTCGGAAATTGGACAAAAAATCACTCCAACTTCTGAAAGTTTTTCTCTAAAAGTTGTAGCCACAGAAACAGAATCAAAAACAGCGTCAACCGCAACACCAGCTAACATTTTTTGTTCATTTAGAGGAATTCCTAATTTTTCGTATGTTTTTAATAATTCAGGATCAACTTCATCTAAACTATTTAACTTCTTTTTGGCTTTTGGAGCAGCATAGTAATAAATATCTTGAAAATCTATATCTGGAAAAGAAACTTTTGCCCAATTAGGTTTTTCCATACTTTTCCATTTTTTAAAAGCATCTAATCTCCAATCTAACATCCATTTTGGTTCGTCTTTTTTTTGAGAAATAAATCTTATAATCTCTTCATTTAGTCCTTTTGGAGCCTTATCAACTTCAATCTTAGTGGAAAATCCGTATTTATATTTATCTGTAGTTGATTTTACTTGGTTAATAGTTTCAGTTGTTGCTACCACTCTAATATACCTTATTTGAAAATATTAATGATTTTAGATTACTATATATATAATATTGTATAACATTAATTAAAGAACAATTAATAAATAATTAATTCCTAACCTGAGGCTTTAATAAATATTTACCTTTTTGAATCCCACTAAACATTTGTTCAAGATCAGGATGATCAACTGGACCATTATCACTATCCATAATAATATTTTGTTGAGAAACATACGCAGAATAAAATGTTTCAGAATTTTCAGCCATTAAATGATAAAATGGTTGTTTCTTTGAAGGTCTTAAATCTGCTGGAATTGATTGATACCACTCTTCTGTATTTGAAAACTCTGGGTCAACATCTACAATAACACCTCTAAATGGATATATTCTATGTTTAACAATATCACCAATGTTAAACATTGGATTTTTCGAAACTTTTTTTTTATCACTCATACCCATCACCTAATATCAAATATCAAATATCAAATATCAAATATCAAAAGGAAATATTTTAATATTATTAAATTAAAGAAAATATTAATTTTTTGTTTTGATTTTTAATATCTGTTTCCCATTATACATACCTGTTTTTAAATCAATGTGATGAGGACGATGTAACTCACCAGTATCCTTATTTTCAACATATGCATCATTATCAATAGCATCGTGAGATCTTCTCATTCCACGTCTTGACTTAGTTATTTTACTTTTAGGAACAGCCATTTTTTTCTCTCTACAAATTATATTTAATGGTGGAGCTGGACGGGATCGAACCGACGACCTGATGCTTGCAAAGCACCCGCTCTCCCAACTGAGCTACAGCCCCATTATTATATATTTGTGATATAACTAACTTAGATTTACGTCAAGTAATTTATCATATATATTATGACCAAATATTGAGATATTGCTTAAATGATATTTAAAACTGTTCAAATAAATAAATGTGTTGGTTACATATTACCAGAAAATATTTTTGTTATTGAAAATGGAAAAAAAGTTAAGCTTTCTAAAGGAACTAAAATTAACCAACAAATTAAAAATATTCTTGTAAGTAATGGTTTTAAACAGATTAGTGGTTTTTTACTTAGTGAAAATGATTTTGATGAAAATAAAGCATCAGATCTAATAGCTAGAAGTATATGTACAAATAAATTGAATAATTTAAATTATAAAAATCTCAATACTGGAAGAAGTAATATTTACAGTACTAAATCAGGATTATTTATTTATAACGCAAACAATTTAATAAAATTGAATGATAATTCAAAAATTGCCATAAGTGCAATAAGACCATTTTCTAAAGTTGAACAAAACCAAGAACTGATTACAGCCAAAGTAATACCTTATGGAATTGATAAAAAACTCTTACAAAAAAATAGTTTAAGACTAAAAGACACTTTTAGAGTGGCACCTTTCCAAAAGAAAAGTATTACTTTAATTCAAACATTTGATAATAAAATTAATGAAAAACTCATAATTAAGTCTAGAAATGTTACTCAAAAAAGATTGGAATTATGCGGTATAAAAAAAATCGATGAGATTATAATTCCTCATAAAGAAAATATTTTATGTAATAAAATACAAATTTGCATAAATCGAAATGTTGATATTATTTTAATTATTGGTCCACACGCTATAACGCATATTAAAGATGTAATCCCAAATGCCATTTCAAAAAGTGGAGCAAAAATAATCAGATTTGGAATTCCTGTTGAACCAGGAAATTTATTGTTATTATCTAAATTTAAATCCTCTAATAAAGATATTTATATTATTGGTATGCCAAGTTGTGCAAAATCTCCAAAAGAAAATGGTTTGGACTGGGTATTGTGGCGTATTCTAAGTAATATTAATTTTAAAAACTCTAATCTCAATGAATTATCAGTTGGTGGTTTGATAAAATAGAAATTATCTAATTCTTAGGACCTAAATGTTTTAAATTCTTAACTTTTGATAACTTGATTTGCTTTTCTCTTTCATTAAATCTCTTTTTTTGTTTAATTGTGGTTTGTTCATAACAATATTTACAACTTTGACCTTTTACATAATGTTTGTTTTTTTTATTTTCCTTACTCAAGGGCATTCTACAAGCATAACACATATCATATTCGCCCTTTTCCAGAGAAGCATTTAAAGAAACACGATAATCAAAAACAAAGCATTCACCCTTCCATTCATTTTCATCAGATTTAACATTTTCTAGATACTTTAAAATTCCTCCATCCAAATGAAAAACATTTTCAAACCCAAGTTGTTTCAAGTATGATGTCGATTTTTCACAACGAATACCACCTGTACAGAACATTCCAATTTTTGATTTTTTTGAAACTTTTTTATTAATTAAATTTTTTTGAACCCAATTTGGAAAATTTCTAAAAGATTTAATTTTAGGGTTAATACTGTTTTTGAAAGTTCCAATGGATACTTCATAATCATTTCTAGTATCTATTATCATTCTATCACTCTCATTTAAAAGTTCATTCCATTCTTTTACATTTAGATATTTTCCAACTTTATGAGATGGACTTACTTCAGGTATACCAATTGTAACTATTTCTTTTTTGAGTCTTACTTTCATTCTCAAAAAAGGATTTTTATTACTAGAAGAAAATTTTGGAGTAATGTCCTTAAATTGACTAAATTTATCCATATATGAAAAAAAATTTTTTAGATCACTTTCTGAACCAGCAATAGTTCCATTAATCCCCTCATTTGCTAATAATATTGTGCCTTTTATATTTGTTTTACTTAAAGATCTATCAAATTTAATTTTTAATTCTTGATAATTTTCTAATACTAAAAATTTGTAAAAAGTTGAAATGATGTATTTATCTAGTGTAGAGTTATTTGTATTTAGATAATTTTGTAAATTTTGATTTAATGACATAATCTTTTACTAAACCTTATCATATAACTATTTTTACTTTAGGAGTTAAGATGAATAACATAGATAAAACCACAGCACAAAAAATAATTGAAAAATCGTTTGAAAAAGGTCGTGAATTAAAACTTAATCCATTAATGGTTGTAGTTTTTGACAACAGAGGCGCTGTAAAAGCATGTGCAGCAGAAGATGGGACAAGTCCATTAAGGTTTAGTATTGCTTATGGAAAAGCAAATGGAGCATTTCAGATGGGGATGGGTTCAAGAGCTTTGTTTAATAGAGCAGAACAACAAGCTTATTTTATCAATGCTGTAAATGCTTTGACAGATGGAAACTTAGTTCCAGTTCCAGGAGGTGTTTTGATCAGAAACAGTAATAAGGATATAATTGGATCAATAGGAATATCTGGAGATACATCTGATAATGATGAAAGTGCAGCTGTCTATGGTATTGAAAGCGTAAATTTAATTCCAGATATTGGTTAAATAGTAAAAAATAGATGGCCCACTAAAAATTAAAATTAGAACTAATAACGCATAACCATTTTTTTTTGATGGATAATCTTTTTGTATAAAATTTTTATCCTTAGATTTTCCATCGATCATTTGATTAATTATTTTTTCTTTTAAAAAAAATTGATAATAACTTACAGCACTTAAATGAAGAATTATTAATAAGTATAAAAAATAATGCAAAATATTATGAACATTTGTAAAAATTCCAACTAATTGTGGTGCGAATTTTACAAATGGCCCATCATAAAAAATATCATCTGAAGAAAACATGCCAGACAAAGATGTTAATAAAATTAATACAAAAATTGAAAATATAGATAATGAACCAAGTGGATTATGTCCAAAATATTTTTTCTCTTTATTTCTAAAATAATTGAATAAGTAATTCTTATTAAGATTAAAATTTTTAAACTTTGAATAATAGCCACCAAAAAAACCCCAATAAATTCTAAATAAAATTAAAAAAAATAAAGTTATTCCTGAAATTTCATGAATATAGAAATAAGAAAATTTTCCTGATATTATTGATATAATTATTGTTATGATTAACATTAAATGAAATATTCTAATGTTTAAATCCCAAATCATAGTTTATTATTAAATAGATTTTGAAATTAATATATTAAAAATGCAAAAAAACTGGTCCCTAAAAATTTTAAATAGTTTTAAAAAACTAAGTGAATTAGATGACGACTTGAAATATATAATTAACAAATATAACCTCCCAGATTCACGTAAGGAAAGTAATACTTTTGAAACTTTAATGAGAATAATAATTGGCCAACAAATTTCTCGAAAAGCAGCTGAAAGTATATATCAAAAACTTAAAGAAAAAAAAATCACAACATATAAAAACTTTTTGAACACTGATGACAAATATTTAAAAAATCTAGGTTTGTCATTTAGAAAAATTATATACATTAAAGACTTAGCAAAGAATATTTATGAAAAAAAAATCAAATTAAGTGAGTTTAAAAAATCATCTTCTGAGGTTGTATATAATTCTCTTATAAAAATTAAAGGTATTGGCAAATGGACAATTAATAATTATCAATTGTTTGTATTAGAAGATTGTGATGCTTGGCCTGGTGGTGATTTAGCCGTTCAAGAAGCCATTAAAAGTTTAAAAAATTTAGATGTAAGACCTGATGAAAATGAATCAAATAATATAGCAGAAAAATGGAGGCCTTTTAGGGGGTCTGCTGCTTTATTGTTATGGCATTACTACAGTAAAAAAAATGATTAAATACGACGAAGTCAAAAACATTATCAAAATAATTGAAGAGTGCAGTGCTGTTGCATTAACTTTTTATAAAAAAAAACACCTTGAAATATCTATTAAAGATGATAACTCACCTGTAACAAAAGCTGATTTAGAAATTAGTAGAATTTCAACTAATAAACTTTCTGAAATGTTTCCTAATGATAAAATAATATCAGAGGAAAACATAACTAATTTAAATGAAGTTGATATGACCAAATATTGGCTTATTGATCCTATAGATGGTACAAAGGAATTCATAACTAAAAGTGGTTTTTTTACAATTAACTTTGCATTAATATCAAATAACAAACCTGTTTTTGGAATTATATGTCAACCAACAACTTCTTCTATTTGGTTTAACTATAATAATAAAGCATATAAAATTAAAAAAACATATAACATTTTAGATGCTAAAGAATTAAAACCTAAAACTATAAATTACAATAAACTCAATATGATTTGTAGTTCTACAAACTTAAAATCAGGTATAAAAAATTGGTTAAATATGATTAATCCATTAAAAATTTCAGATATAGGATCAAGTCTTAAATTCTGTTATCTTGCGGAAGGTAAATATGATATTTACCCAAGATCGATACCAACCATGGAGTGGGACACAGCTGCAGGACATAGTATTTTAAAGGCAAGTGGTGGTAATATTTTTACTACAAATGGATTAGAATTATATTATGGGAAAAATCATTTTAAAAATGGTAACTTCATAGCTTTTAGTAATTATAAAAACTTTCCATTATCAAAATATTTTTTAGAAAACATTGAAGATTATAAAGTTTACATAAAAAGAATTGAAAGTGCGTCAAACTCCTTAAAAAATGGAAAACTTGTTGTTTTTCCTACTGAAACAGTTTTTGGATTGGGAGCCATCGGCACTAATGAACAAGCTATATCTGCAATTTATGCAGCAAAAAATAGACCGAAAAACAATCCTCTAATTGCACATTTTTCTTCCCTAAAGCAAGTAAAAAAGTATGTGATTTTTACAGATCTAGCTAATAGATTAGCTGCTAATTTTTGGCCTGGACCTCTAACAATGGTTCTAAAAATTAATGAAAAAAATCGATTTTCAAGAATTTTATCAAGAGGGAAAAATACACTTGCAGTAAGAATTCCTTCTCATCCAGTAGCTTTAGACTTAATATCAAAATGTGAAATTCCTATTTTAGCGCCTAGTGCAAATAAATCTGGAGGCGTTAGTCCAACTTCTGCAGAACATGTGAAACAAGACTTTAAAAAATTAAATGGTCCAAGTTGGGAAATTTCTGATATTTTAGATTTTGATGGATGTGAAGTTGGTATTGAATCTTCTGTTGTAGATTGTAGAAATGATCTTCCTGTAATTTTAAGAGAAGGATTTATTACACTAAAAAACATAGAAGACATTATGGGTATTAAAGTAATATATAAAAATTTCACTGATGAACTAATATCACCTGGCACGTTACAAAAACATTATTCTCCTAAAACCAAAGTTTTATTAAACCAAAAAAAATATATAGCTGGATCAGCTTGTTTAGGTTTTGGCAAACTTCCAATAGCTTTTAGAGATTGTAAACATATTTTCAATTTAAGCTTATCTGAAAATTTATTTGAGGCTTCCCATTTACTTTATGAAGGGTTAAGGTATTTAGATAAACTTGACCTAAAATTTATTCAAGTTTTACCTATTCCTAGCATAGGAATTGGAAAGGCTTTAAATGATAGATTAAAAAGAGCTTCTTTTAATGAATGATTATAAAAAAAAAATAACTGCTTTAAATTTAAAATCTAAACCTATTTTTGATATTGAAGATCATCTTAAATATACAAAAGATTGGAGAGGACAGTATATTGGAGATGCAATAGCAATTTTAAAACCCCATGATAAATATGAAGTGTCAAAGATTTTAAAGTTTGCAAATGATAATGAAATTTCAATTGTTCCTCAAGGTGGAAATACAAGCCTTTGTGGTGGTGCAACTCCTCTTAAAAATTCCTTTTCAATCATCATAAGTACGGAAAAGATGAATAATATTATTTCTATAGATAAAGAATCAATGACAATAACCTTAGAGCCAGGAGTTATTTTAAGTATCATTCATGAACAAGTTGAAAAGAATGATCTTTTTTTTCCACTTAGTTTAGGAGCTAAAGGCTCATGCACAATTGGTGGAAACCTATCTACGAATGCAGGAGGTATAAATGTCTTAAAATATGGTAACACAAGAGATCTATGTTTAGGTTTAGAAGTTGTATTACCTAACGGTGATATAATGAACTTGTTAAAAATGCTTAAAAAAGATAACACTGGTTACGATTTGAAAAATATTTTTATTGGTGCTGAAGGAACTCTTGGAATTATTACCGCTGCTACCATGAAATTATTTCCAAAACCAAAATTAAGTATTACTTCTTTTGTTGAAACGCTCTCAATAAATAATGCAATAAAACTTTTGAACCTTTTTGAACAAGAATTGAAAAATGAACTGGAAGCATTTGAACTTATGCCAAAAGTTTTTTGGGAAGTGGCATCAAATAATACAGAAAATTTGTTACTTCCATTTAACAAAATGCCTGAAATGGGCGTTTTGTTAGAATTAACAACAACATCTACAAATGATACTTTGCTTAATAACGAAGGGACAACATTTCTGCACGAAAAACTTGAACATCTTCTATCAAAAGCATTGGACGAAGAATTAATTGAGGATGCAATAATATGTAAAAACGATTTGGAAAGAAATAAATTATGGGAAATTAGAGAAAATGCCGCTGAAAATGAAAAAAAAGAATTAATAAACTCTCATGCCAAAAAATGTCTTAAACATGATGTTTCTTTACCAATAAATAATATAGAAAAATTTCATCAAGAGACTCAAAAAATGATTTCCACAAAGATAAAAAATACGAGAACAATTTTCTTTGGTCATTTAGGGGATGGAAACTTACACTACAATATATTTGGTAATGGCAAAGGAGATGATGGATTTGAAAACCAATCACAAAATATAACAGAAAACTTATATAAAATTATTGAAAAATTAAATGGATCTTTTTCTGCAGAACATGGCATTGGACAATTAAAAAAAGATAATCTAAGATTTTTTAAAGACCCAGTAGCATATTATTTAATGAAAAATATAAAAAATATGATTGATCCAAAAAATATTATGAACCCAGGGAAAATTCTAATATAAAATGTTCATTATTTTAAAATTTTAGCTATTATAACTTCATGAAATTTATAATTTTAATATTATCTCTTTTTCTTTTTTCAGTGTCTTCTTACTCCCAAGATAATACCAAAAGTAATGTTGAATTTACTAGTGATAGTTTGGAAGTTGATGAAAATCAAAATTTAATGATCGCCAAGGGAAATGTAGTCATTAAATCTGAAAAAGAAACAATTAAAGCAGACATTGTTAAATATGATAAATCTTTAGACAAAGCAACTGCGTCTGGAAATATATCAATTATTAGTACTGATGGAACAATTATTGAGACCTCAGAAATAATTTTAACAAATGAATTTAAAGATATATTAGCATTAACCTTGTTTACTAAATTTAAAGATAATTCAAAATTAAAAGCATCAAAACTTTCAAAAATATCAGATAGAAGTGTATTTTTTAATGGTGAATATACTCCATGTGATTGTGATTTTAAAAATGGAGAAAAACCAGTTTGGCAACTTAACTCAAGTGAAGTAACTCACGATAAATCAGAAAAAATGATTTATTTTAAAAATGTTGTATTAAAAATTATGGATTATCCTCTTTTTTATTTTCCATATTTGAGTACACCTGATCCATCAGTCAGAAGGAAAAGTGGTTTTCTTATGCCTGCAATAGGTTATTCAAATAGAAACGGCTTAGAAACAACAATACCATATTACTTTACAACTGAAGACGAAAGTTGGGATTCTACTTTTACTAACCACTTTAAGGGAAAAAATGGATATATAAACCAATTAAATGTCAGAAAAAAATATCCTTCTGTTTTCTTAGAAACAAATTTATTTCAAGGTCAAGTAGATACTAATAATGAAGATAAAGATAAAGTTTTTGCGGGAAATTTATATTTTGATGGGAAACTTGAAAGTAATTGGCATGTTAATGCTTCAGGAAAGTATTCAGATCAAGATACTTTTATGAGGAGATATAATTTTGACAGCTCAACAAATTATAAAAATTTTATAAAAACAAATAAAATTACAAATAATTCTTTTTCAGAAATTGAATGGTATAAATATACAAACCTAGAAGTTGATTCAAAAATTAATCAACCAAACCTTCAACCATCTATAAAACATAAAGTATTTTTAAACGATAAAAATATTAACTCTGAAATATCTTTGAATGCTCATGAAATCAAGCATGATGAAGGCTATAATATTCAAAGATGGTCAAGCTCTGGAATATTAGAACATAAAGTTGATAATGAATTTATAGATTTGATATTAAGTGCAGAAACAGGACTTGATCTTTACGCTATTAAAAATAGACCATCTTCAGATGTTAATGATAATAAATATCTAGATAGATTTTCATTAGGTGTAAGTGTTTTATCAAAAAAAGATTTTATTTTTAACATTAGTGAACATGATTTACTAATGACACCAAAGGTACAGATCGTTTCAATGCATAGTACTAATAGAAAAAATGATGTTCCTAACAGAGACTCCTCAGATTATAGAATTGATCATGCTAATTTATTCTTAATTAATCAATACCAAGGCAGAGATAACATACAAACAAATCAAAGATTAAACTTTGGTATTGATAATGATCTGAATACAGATATAGGATCTTTTTCACTTTTCATTGGACAAAGTCATAAAATTGGTGGAACAAACCAAAATATTGTAGATACTGATTCTAATCGACAATCAGACTTTATCACTGAAATCCAATGGATAAACTCTAAAGAATTTAATTTGTCTTATAACGCACTGTTCGATCATCATAACTTAGAAACCAACTATACAAGTGTAAAATTATCAGGAGAGTATTCTAATTTTTACTATAATTTAATTCATAGGTCTGTTAACAAAAATCTAATAAGTGATAATTCTGATAGAGAAGAAATACAATTCTCTATTGGTAAAAAAATAGATAATTGGAAATTAAGTTACAATAATAAATATGATTTAAATGACAATAATGCAGAATTAATCGAAGAAGAAATTCTTTTAGATTATGTTGGTGAATATATGTTCCAAGATTGTCTATCTTTAAAACTTAGTTATAAAAATAAAGATGGAGCACCTGACAGAGATATTCTACCAGAAAATTCAATTTTTTTAACTCTTAGTCTTAAAAACTTAGGAGATTATGGGCTTAATTCTTTATTTTAATTATTTCATTATTGATAATGCAGTTGGTGATAACTTATGTACAACTATAGTATTCCTATCAATTAGTTTTTCAACTTTTGGAGCAATATTGTTTATCCATTCATCACTTTCATAAACATCTATATACAATTTTTGTTTATGATCTAAATTTTTAAACCTTCTGATCCATATATATAAATTTCTATTTTCTAAGGTCTTCATTTCACGTTTTCCATTACTTAGATGAAATCTATCAAAACTATTTTCTGTAAAACTACCATGTATTATCATTCCTTTAGAAACTTGAAATGGAATGATAATATTTTCCATGAGTTTCAACCATTCAGTCATTTTTCCTGGAAAAACTTGATATATTCTTAATTCAAAAAATTCACTCATAAGTGATCCTCTATATAAACTTATTTATTAAATTTACAATTTTAACTTAAAAAATACAATTTTTTATATAAGATAATATTAGGGAGTTAATTATGGCAACTTATGAATGCAATAAATGTGGAATGTCTGTTAATGCTACATGCGGAAAATGTGATGAAAAACTGTTAAATGATACGCTGGAAATTGAAAATGGTTCAGTGCAAATATCAAAATGTCCAAATGGACATGGAAAAATTAAATCACCTTTATGCTGTGGACAAGACATGACATGCACTATATAGAATTTTAAATTTTCTCATGTCAGAAATTTTTGGTTTTTTGTTCTTTGGAATAATTATAATTTCTATAATTGTAATAGTTGTAAATTTTGTAAATAAAAATCACAATAAAACTATAATTAAAGAAAAAAATCCGACCGATAATAAAATTAAAAAAGAACTCAATAAACTAAAAAAATTACATGAAGAGGGATTAATTACAAAAAAAGTTTTAGAAGAAAAACAAAAGGAAATTTTAAAATAATATAAATTAAAAATTCAGTAAAAAACAAAATAACTATAATTAATTAAATATACAGACTTTTTTAAATTTACCTAAAACTTCTTATAAAAAATTACTTAATTTTAAGTTGAAATCATCAATTAAAATTAAAAGTTAATACATACTTAATTTGTCTTTAGTCATAAAGAAGATATTAAAATTCTTGTTATTTTATAATCTTAGACTAAAATAAATAGTAATTATTTTAGTCTTTAAAATAATTTAATTTTAGAAAGGAGGTGGTCCATGTCTAATATAATTTTATTCGTTACCACTTCCTATAGTCAAATATAGGAAAGTGCAAAATTAAAATTAAAATGGGGAATTTATTCCCCATTATTTTGAATATTAAATGATAGATACTTTTCAAGAATTAAAACTTAAAATACTAAAATTTAATTTAAACCAAAATTGGACTTTACCTAACGAAATATGGAACGAAGAAATTCCCCATGATTATATGTATGAAGATACTTATTTACAATTGAGTTTTGTTTTTAATACCTTTACAGAAAATGAATTGTTACAATTAATTAAACTTACAAATGATGAAACAATTAATGGTATAAATGAAAATTTACTTATTGAAATAAATAATTATGTCAAAAGCTGCGTAGATTTTATTAACTATGAAATTAAAGGTGAAACGGAAAAATATTTTCAAAAGTTTAAAAATAATTCATGTTTTTCTTATGAAAAAAAAATTAAAATGTATTTAAATTCTATTCGTCTCTAGTCTTTTTTATCCAGAAAGTAATTTCTCTAAAACAAACATAATTAAAAATCAAAATTGGCATCAAATATACAATTGATACTAATACGACTAAAACTAATTCATCTACTGTGGCACTTTTTTTTTCAAAAATTAATAAGTAAAATGATATTATTATACAAAAAAAACTCACTAAAGATATTATTCTGCTTAATTTAAATAAATTCATTTTAATTTTATAAAAATTTATAATTATAATATATAGTTTTTAATAATTTTAAATTAAAAAAGATGTTTAATTATTTATGAAAAAAACTTTTGTTTCTAATAAACCTAAAATAAGCATCAAATATGATGGGACAGGCGATCTATTAATTTTTTTACATGGAATTGGTGGAAATAAAGATAATTGGGATTTAAATTTTCCTATACTATCAAAACATTTTTTGTGTGTTGCATGGGACGCCCGTGGTTATGGTGAAAGTGAAGATTATAAAGGTGAACTTTTTTTCGACGATGTCATAAATGATTTACTAAGTATCTATAAATATTTTGATAAAAATAATGCACATATTATCGGTTTGTCTATGGGCGGGCAAATTGCATGTTTATTTTATGAAAAACATCCTGAAAAAGTTAAATCTATGGTACTATGTGATACTCATTTCGGTTTAGGAAATTTGGGAAAAGATGAAATAGACAAATTTATTAATAGTAGAAAAAAACCTCTTTTAGAAGGATTACAACCTAAAGATATTGCCCTCCCAGTAACAAATTCCTTAGTAGGTAATTTAAATAATGAACCTGCTATCGAAGAATTAGTCAATTCTATGAGTAAATTACACAAAGAAAGCTATTTAAAAACTATAGAAGCTTCTATGTCTACTTTTCATGACCATATCTTTCCAAAAATTGATGTTCCAACTTTAATTTTAGTTGGAGAGAAAGATACATTAACACCACCATCAATGGCATTTGAAATTCACAAATTAATTAAAAATAGTAAATTTTCAATGATTGAAGAAGCTGGTCATCTTATTAATATCGAGAATCCAAAAGCTTTTAATTATAGAATATTACAATTTTTAAAAGAAGTTAATTAGTGTTATAAATAGATACAATTTAAAATGATAAAGTTTTATTTATTTACCCTAATTTACAGTACTTAAACAAATTATTATCTTTTTCATATTCTCTAAATCTATATTTTGGATTATCAATTAAATAACCCTTATTATCTAAAAGTTTTTTTTTACCTTCATCTTCAGTATTAAATCTACCCTCTTCTACATACACTCTCCCTTCACCTATGCCCAAAAAAATATCTATTGGTTTTTCTTCACAAATATATTCACCAAATACATCTTTTTTCATTGGTTTACACTCCCAAACATAAACTTCACTTCCATTTTGACTTCTTTCATAAAGAAAAATATCATTTTCCAAAAATTCACCTTTTACAATTTTCTCCTTAAAAATATCAATGCTTCCTATATCTTTTAAAATCAACTCTTCATCACATTTAATAATTTTTGTAAGATATTTTTGTTTTTTTGTTAGATATACTAAACAACAATGAGGTACATATCTTTGACTCATAAATCCCATAAAATGTCCTTTATTCCATAGATTTTAATTTTCTTTTATAAAACTTTAAAAATTTATGTTTAGAGTTTAAACAAAATTTAAAATTCCTGATTAAATTTTATTCAATTAGTAAACTTCACACAAACATAAAAACTTAGTCTTCACTAAATCAATAACTTTTCTTATAAGGGTATGACAGGAGAAAATATGTCTATTAAAATAACATTAATTGAAAATCACATAAATAGAAATTTTAAACAATACAATATTGATGACTTTACCATTAAAGAAAATTTTGGATCAATTGAGAATTTTAAAACAATTTTAAGTAAGAAAAGATCAAAAGAGGATGAAGCTAACTTAATAGCTTTTTTGAATGAAATTAGACCAATAAATAAAATAATTGATATGAGAAAAAATAATCATAAAACAACTATTCATAAAGGATACGTTACAAGCTCAAATTGATTTATTAAAATTGTTTTCAAATTTTTAAAACTTTTTTTAAATGCGTCTGAATTTATTCGACTCTGACTGATTATTTCGTCAAGGAGGTAGTTCCAAAAAATAAATCCTGTCATATAGTAGATTTTGATCTTTTGGAGATAATTTTAGATTTAAAAAAAAATATAAGATTAATTGATACTTCTTAAATAATTAACTGCATTATTTTTTTTATAAAAGTTTTTTAGTGGAACAATATATTTTTTGTCATCATTAAAAGAGAATAGTCCGTAGATATTATAACTCATATCCCATCCTATTGAACCTCCACTATAATCACCAACGGAAATTAAAAAAGATGCCTCACATTTTCCAAAGATATGAGGTGCAAGATTTTTACAATTTTTGAGAGGTATCTTAGATAAGATAGTATAAGAATATTCTGTACAAGAAGACTTAGTTGAACAAATTTTATTATGAATAGATTTATTAATTATTTTTGGATCAACATTAGTTGTTTTAACTATACCACCACCTCTTAAATTACCTTTAAAACAATCTTTTAGTGATGCTGCTAGATAAATTTTTTCATCCCACGAGGTATTGATAGGTTCTAGATTAGGTATTTCCTTACCTAAAAATTTTCCTGGATTATTTAAAAAATCATTATAATTTTTGATGTCGAACTTTTCTGAAAATTCTTCATAATTATCACCAGAAATCCATTTGGTTGAGAAACATTGAGGTGGGATAATCTTTTCAGATACTTTCCAACCAATAGGTAATTTTTTTTCTGAAATTATTTCTTTTTTTGCACCCAAAATTGAAAAAATATACCATTTATTTTTATCTTTATCTTTGTTGAACCATATAGATCCGTTATCAAGCATAAATCCTCGCCATCCAACCGGCGAACAAGGAGATTTGCTTTCAAGTAAACTATTTCGCCATTTGTCAGAAAAAATATCAGAGAACTTCTTATTATTTACAAAGTCTTTTCTTGGACCAGAAGTTAATTCTCCTTCAACAAGATTAAATATACTTTTAAGGTTTTTTTCTTTAACTAATTTTTTGATAGTTTCACCAAAGTTATATGCTTCTTCGGGATCGTAGTAATTCTTCCAAAATTCTGCATACTTTCTATCTTTTTCTACACAGTTTAAAGCACTTTTTTCTTTACTCAAAGTTAAGGAAGAATTTAAGCAAAACATAATTGTAAGAATTAGAATATATATATTTTTCATAATCGTACTCCAATACAAATTATTATTATTAGTAAAAAAATTTGATCTTTCAACTATGGTAAATATTAAATACCCCCTTGCCGAACTATTCCACGGTAACGGAATGGATTCAAAGTTACTATATTTATATAAATTTATAAAATTTAATTTTTATTTAAAAATTTTACTTCAAAAAAATATTTAACAAATATACCTAACTTAGTTAGAATTGAGAGATGAAAAGTATATTTGTTTCATTAATCTTATTATTTTTTTTATCAAGTTGTACTTCTAAATTAGATCATGAGAAAACTTTAAACTCATGGATAGGTTCTAAAGAAAGTACATTAGTTGAACAATGGGGAACTCCATCGAATTTTTATAAAACTGATGATGGTAAAAAGTTTTTAACTTGGAAAAATAGTTCACAATATTTGATAGGTGGTGGATATAATTATGGATATGGATATAACTATCCATACTTAGTAACTTCTAACTGTGATATTACGATGATAATTGAAAAAGGAATAGTTACTTCTTGGAGATATAAAGGAAATAACTGTTACGATTATTAAAACAAACCTTAATCAGTTTGTTTGAGTAATTTTAAATAAACTTCCATATTTTGTATCAACTGATGGTTCAATTATAAATTTATAAATTTTACCCTTAGTTGTGTTAATTACTAATGGATATTTCCCTGGACTTAAAAAACCTTCAACTTTAATTGTAGTTTTTCCATCTGTAGGTAAATCATAATAAAAACTACTTCCATTAGTTAATTTTGTTAAAACTTGTCCATTAACTTCAATAAGAACATCTACACCAAGAAATAAAAACTTTTCTTTTCTATCAAAAATTAATCTTACGTTATCTTTTCCAACTGTTTTTTCATCATAAAAACTTTTAGGAATATTACTTGTAGTTACACAGGAAAATAAAAAGAATAGAGGTAGTAATAATATTATAAATTTTTTTTTCATTTAAATTTTGTTTTCCAATGTTTTTTGTTTATAAAGATTTTCATATTTTCCTTTTACATCTTTCATTTTTTTTTTAAAAACTTCTTTTGAATAAACTTTACATTGATATATTCCAATAAGTTTTGTATGAGAAATTTCTTTAAGTTTTAAAGTTTTTCTATCTAACTCATATCTTAAATCTATAGTTCCCCAATCAATTTTTTTTGAATTTGTAATAAAATCTATTGGAGAATCCCTTTTTATTAAAAATTCGTCATTTTTCATATATATATAATTAAAAACGACTTTGTTATCATTGAAAACAAATCCTATTTGTAATGTGAGAAGATTTCCATCTTTATCTCTTACGTTTTTATCTATAAATTCATCTTTTAATTTACCATCTTCGTATTTACAGACTATTCCTTTCCCATTTGGATTTCCAAAAGAAGGAAATGTTTGAAGTAATAATACTAATATAATGAGTAGTATCTTTTTCATTTAAATCTTATTAAATTCATCATTTCTGAAGAGGGGATTTGAGTATAAAATTTACCTCCACCAAATATTGACATAATTGGGTAAGTTTCTATTGGTGTTAAATCGACCTTTACAGTTCCATTTCTACTATTCTTAGAAAAAAAAACGTCAGTTTCTACTTTTTGTCCAAGAAATGTAAAAGTAAGAGGTAGATTTATCCCATCTATTTTAATATTTTGGTAACCATTTTTTTCAAACATTTCTAAAACAGAATCTTTGACAGTTTGTTCATTATGTTGATGTTGTTGATAACCAACATAACCAATAAAGATAATTAAAATTATAATTATAAATCTCATCAAGATATTATAACGAATAAAGAACAAAAACAAAAATAATACTTACTCCAATCATCATCAAAAACTTCTTATAGACTTCCCACATTATTATTTATTTTCTTTCCAAAACTTTTCTACATACAAACTTTCTCTGATAAATAATATTTTATCTTTGTTTCTTTGTAATCTCTTTTTGTATTTCTGAATTATTCCCCAAACCAACTTTGGTGTATATTCTTTTTTGGTTCTAAGGGTCTTAAGTTTTTTTAATGAAAGATATTCACAAATTTCTTTATTAGTTAAACCGTTTTTGTGAAGATTATAAATTAGGTCTAACCTTTTAAGTCTTTCATTTCCTATCCAAAACAAACCTAATTTGTTAGTTTGGATTATTACTTGGAATCGAAAATAAAATTTGTAATCAAAGATAGTACTTTTAAATCTATTCCACCGTAACCGAATTGTTCGGAACGGACTTTTCCAGTTGTCGGGCAATCAATGCTTTTTTTGCTCGTTCATTCACTTCAAAAATTTTAAATATATTTAAATATTATAGTAATTTTATTATTGTCTTACTTAAAAATTTTATATGGATTAAATTTTGTTATCAAATAAATTTTTAGAAAGTGAGATTATAATGAAAAATTTAACAACTGCTCAAGCAATATTAATTGGATTAGGAATGATTGCCCTTGCAATTGCATCAATACCATATTCACCCAAAATAGTTACACCAGCGTTTTCTAAAACACAAGTTCAAAAAATTTCTATTTGTGATGCAAGAGGATTTAATTGTACAAGAATTAATAATTCTGGTGAACTTTTAGTCGCAAATAATAAATAAATTTAAATACAATATATTATTATTTATAATCTATAAATCTCGTTTCTTTTTGGTGTTACTTTTTTTTGCTTGTTTTGCCATCATTCTATACATGGGTGCGATACCAGCAGTAGTTTTTTGACAAACTTGATAAGTTTTTGATTTATCTAAGGCACTCATCATTCTTAACTGACCTTGATATTCACTATCCCTATCTAATTTTGCTAATGCTTTGTCATATGCTTTATCTTTGAAAGAGGAAATTTTATCGTTCGGAATTTCTGCTTCACTAATTAGTTTGTCTAAAATGATTTTTACATCTTTTTTAAATTCTTTAAAATGCCCAGATGACTTATGCTCTTCACAATAACCAGAAATTTTTAAGTAATTTTCATATACACTAACTACATTATTTAACGCTTGGTGTGGTTTAAGTATTTTTACAATTAACTCATCTGATTTTTTCTTTGACAAGACTTTTCCAGTTATTTGGAATTTATCTTTAATACTTTTCCTTGTTCCTTTAAAACTTTTGAAGTCCTTACTGAAAGTCAATTTAAGATTAAGTTTGTCACCATTAGATTTCTCTATAATACCAATTAAACTTTTATCATCTAAAATAATTTTTTTTATTTCAGATATTAATTCTTTTTTTGAACTTGTAATTATTTTTTCAGTACCAACTAACTTACCATTTTTAATTTTAAACGTAACTACAATCGGAATTATATAATCTCTATATATATGTTTTCCTGTGTATAATTGGTTAGCAATTAGATTGTAATTATTATTTTTTTTAGTATTTTCTGCAGACTTAGTAGTAATCTTACTAAATTCTGCTAAAGATATTTGTGGATATCCATCATTGAGAAATTGAAATTTACCAATTTGTTTATTGTTTTTGAATTTTCCCCTATAAGTTTTGTTACTCTTAGCGGAGTATACAATAGCATTCTCAGGTAATTGTCCTTTATTCCAAACTCCAAATACCATAATATCCTTGTCCAAATATTCCATTAAACCTTTTCCATGTGGCAATCCATTCTTAAAATTTCCTAGATAATTCTGAGTTTTTTCAAACAAATATTCTCCATAACAATCTGAATATTTTGGGACTTCGTCACAATGAATTTCTTTGGGGTGATTCTTAACATCATTTGCTAAAAAATCTTCAAACAAGTCAGCATATGAAAAAGATGAAATAAAAAGAGTAAATAGAATTAATAATAAGTAGGATAAATATTTTTTTAAAATAGACATAAATTTATTTTTTCATATGGAAAAAAAACTTTCAACTTTTTTTAACTAAAATCATTAAATTAAAATTAGATTTACTTAGTAAATTCAACCCACATTTTACTTCTTACAATTGGGTATCTGGTATTTCTGAACTTCATGTTCTCTTGTCTTTGTCTGTATCTTTTTAGAACAGAGAAAACATTAGTGTTTTTCCAGACATGACCACCGTCAGTTTTCATGCCCCTATCATTCAGTATCTTTGCAATTCTTCTGTACCCAATCCCATTGTCATGAAGTGATTTAATTATCTTATAAACTTCATGTTGATTGTCTGAATATCTGTTTGGATTTTGAATTGGAATTAGGTGATTAAACTGGGTTGAAACCTCAAAAAAGAGATAGTTCGCATATTCAGATTCGTGATTTAAAAGTCCATTCCAAACTATTCCACGGTAACAGACTTTGCTAAATTTCTTGGTTGATCAACATCGGTTCCTCTTTCCCTAGCAACGTGATAAGCAATTAATTGAGCTGGTATTGACATAAAAATTGGAGAAAAAACATCATTCCAAGTATCATTAAAAGTTGGAACTAAAACTTTATTTTCTATAAAAGATATCTTATTTATATTTTTTTGATCTGAAACCAAAAATACCTTCCCCCCTCTTGCCAATGCCTCTTGAAGATTAGATATAGATTTTTCTTCCATTCCATCCGAGGTCAAAAACATTATTATTGGCAAACCTTCTTCAATAAGAGCAATTGGTCCATGTTTCATCTCACCAGCAGCAAAACCCTCAGAGTGTATGTAGCTTAATTCTTTAAGTTTTAATGCTCCTTCTAATGCCAAGGGGTAAAGTATTCCTCTACCAAGATAGAGAATATTTTGGCTATTTTTAATAGATTGAGCTAAGTTTATAAATTCTTCATTGAGTGATAAAATTTTAGATAAAAAGTTTGGTACTAATTTTAAGTTTTGGATAAAATTCTGATATTTTTCTAGCGATATTTTTTTATTATACATTCCAATTTTCATTGCAATAGATAATAAAACTATTAACTGAGAGGTAAAAGATTTTGTGCTTGCAACTCCGACTTCAGGTCCAACATGGGTGAATATAGAGTAATCAGCTTCTCTATCAATTGAACTATTTTCTACATTTGTTATTGCTGTTGTTGTCAAATTTAATCTTTTTGCTTCTCTCATTGCCATTAAAGTATCAATACTCTCTCCTGATTGAGAGATAACTATCATACATGAATACATTGCTGTAGCAGGGCTTCTATACCTGTATTCAGATGAAAGTTCTACATTTACTGGAATAGATGAAAATTTTTCAATCCAATATTTTCCAACCATAGCAGCATAGTGACTGGTTCCAGCTGCACAAATTGTGATGCCAAAGTTTTTTTGTATATTCATTTTTTCTGGAAAAATATTTAAGTCATTTTCTTCTCTTACTAAATTACCAATAGTGTTAATTAACACATTAGGCTGTTCATGGATTTCTTTTTCCATAAAATGTTTATATCCATCTTTATTTAAAAAATTTAAATTTGACTTAATATTTATCTTTTCTCTTTTAACTTTATTATTGTTAAGATCATAAATTTGGAAATTTGTTTTGTTTAAAATAGCATAATCACCGTCGTTTAAATAAATTACTTCATTTACCATATGTGAAATGGACTGAGCATCAGAGCCTACAATATTATAACCATCACCTAATCCTATAACTAAAGGTGATGTTTTTCGAGCAACAAAAATCTCTTCTTTTAAACTATGAATAGCAGCAAAGGCATATGCTCCTTCAATTTTTTCAACTACTGAAACACAAGCATTAAAGAAATTATTAGTATTTTTCATTGAAATACTTAATAAATGTGGAATTACTTCCGTGTCAGTTGATGTTTCAAAAACAACATTCTTTTCTTTTAATTCTAAACGTATTTGATCGTGGTTTTCAATAATACCGTTATGAACTACGGCAACATTTTCAGATAAAATTGGATGTGTGTTTTCTAATAAAACTTTTCCATGAGTTGCCCAGCGAGTATGGCCTATTGCAATTGAAACATCTTTTATCTCTTCTGCCAAAACTTCAAATTTAGAATTTAATTTATTTAATTTTCCTAGAGCTTTAATTGTATTAAGGTGGCTCTTTTGTAAATAAGCTAATCCAGCAGAATCATAACCTCGGTATTCTAGATTTTTTAAAACATTTAAAGCACTTTTACACGCATTTAATTTTCCAACTATACCGACTATACCACACATAAATATTTCCCATTTACATAATAAATTTGAATTTTTGATATTAAAATATATAAATAAATAATGAATGTTTGTACAGTTATACTTGGAGCAGGAAAAGGTTCTAGGATGAAGTCAATGACTCCTAAACCATTTCATAAAGTTGCAAACTTGAAACTTATTGATTGGGTTCTTAATACTCTCAATTCAATTAAATTAAATAAAAAAATAATAGTAACGTCTAAAAATTTTAATTTTTCAGAATATTCTAAAACTAATCGAATTGTTATTCAAAACGATCAATTAGGTACGGGTAATGCCGTTATTGAAACAAAAAATGAACTTAAAAATTTCAAAGGTGTGATTGTTATATGTTTTGCTGACACTCCCTTTATCACAAAAAAAACTATAAAAAAACTCATTAAATCTATTAAACAAGGTAATGATATTGCATTAACCTCCTTCAAAAGTAATCGTAAGAACTCATATGGAAAAATTATTTTATCTCAAAAAAATAAACCAGTAAAAATTACTGAAGATAGAAATGGAAAATTAAATTCACTTTTGTGTAATGGTGGAATAATGGCTTTTAACAGTGACATTATGTTCAATTTACTATCAAAGATTAAACCCGATAATATATCAAAAGAATATTATTTAACGGAAGTTGTAGAAATAGCTTATAAAAATGATCTTAAAACAGATCTAATTCATATTGATGAACAAGAAATATTAGGAGTGAATTCCAGAGAAGATCTAGCTTTAGCTGAAAAAATTATTCAAACAAAATTAAGACATTTTTTTCTTAATAAGGGAGTAACATTAATTGATCCAGAAACTAATTACTTTTCTTATGATACTATTATTAAAAAAGATGTAACAATCTTTCCCAATGTATTTATTGGTGAAGGCGTTAAAATTGACAGTGGATCAAGTATTTTGTCATTTTGTCATTTAGAAAACTGCTATATAAAAAAAAATGTATCAATAGGTCCTTTTGCAAGAATAAGAGGTAATACAGTTTTAAACGAGAATAATAAAATTGGCAATTTTGTTGAATTGAAGCATGTAATTTCAGGAAAAGACGTAAAAATTAACCATCTTTCATATATAGGTGATACTTCAATTGGAAGGTCTAGTAACATAGGTGCAGGATCTATTACATGTAATTATGATGGTCATAAAAAAAATAAAACATTTATAGGTTCTAATACTTTTGTTGGCTCAAACTCTACTATGGTTGCCCCATTAAAAATCGGTAACAATAGTACGATTGGAGCTGGATCAGTAATTACTGAAGATGTTAATCATGGTGATCTTGCTATTGGAAGAGAAAGACAAGTAAATAAAAAAGATAGATCAATTACTAAGAAAAAAAATTAATATCCCCTATCATCAACTCTTAAGTGTTTAAACAAACCATTTGTTATAATCAAATTCCATCTTTTATCTCTCCACCACTGGTTATTTAGCTCAATTTCAATATTTTTAAATCCATTAATTTTTTTCTTACTATTGGCAATTTCAGCCTCGTTAATAATTACTTTTAAAAAGAAATTTCTATCAACCATAATTGCTAAGTTTGACCAATTCATAATTTCAGATGTAATTAAATAGGAATTATTTTCTAATTTTGATATATATTTAGGAAATTTTATATCTGGATCTTTTTCAGTATATATTCCTGTACCAATTAACTTTTTTGCTTTGTTTGGTCTTAAAAATCTTTTTATTTTATTTAAAGTTCCACAACCCCAATATTTTTTATATTTGTTTATAGCATGAAAAGGTTCACCGGGATCTTTAATACTTCTTAATCTAACTTGAGCTGCTTTATATTTATATAAATGTTCAAGCGAATGTTTAAGTAAAGTATATGTTATCTTATCATTCTCAACTAAAGGTAAATCATTTTCTAAAAGTAATAAAGGACCCTCAGGCATGTTTAATGCTAAATTTTTGAACCCATTTAAGATACCAATATTCTTTTTAAATAAAATAGGTTTATATCCAAAGTTTTTGCATATTTTTATCCCTTCATTATTATATTCAGGCAAACAAATAAATTTAGAGTGAGTTAAAGAATTTAATCCATTTTCTTGATAACTTTTTAATGAATTGTAAAGGCTTGCATAACCTTTCCAACTTAAAATTCCAATCGAAAAATTAAGATTTTTCATTTTCTACGAGAGCTTTGTCATCTCCACCATTTAATATAATCTGTTTTTCAAATTCTCTAAGTCTTTTATAAACACTTGCTAATTCTATAATTGTGGGCCATGCCTTTAATAAGTACTGCATTGATCCCTCAACTCTACCAAATGCTCTAATTATTTGTTGCATAACTCCTAGAGTTACGACACCAGCAACAATAGCTGGTGCAAGAAAAACATAAGCACTTAAAACATTAGCCTGCAAATATGCCATTCTGCCAATATTGAAATAAAGGTATCTCAAATAACTTAAAAAATGTATTTGTTTAACATCAATAAACAATTCATCAATTGTTTTTGGCCTAACAAACTGATCATCTTCTGCAATAACTAAAATTTTTCTATACGCTGCTTCTTTTTTTTGCAAATCATATTCGACACCTACTAACCTTAAAACCCACCCAAGGCCAATCAAAAATATTGTTCCTCCAAGAGTCCATACAAGTGCCCCTGTAATCAATCCATATTGCCAATCACCAAAAAAATAAATCGGAATACCTAAAGATAACCCAAACAAGATTGGTATAAATTGGATTAAAACCATTATAGATTCGACTAAACTTGTACCAAGTGATTCCATTATTCTTGCAAATTTAACAGTATCTTCTTGAACCCTTTGTGCCGCCCCTTCAATAGTTCTTGCTGTATTATATACAGAATGATACCAATCAACCATAGCTGTTCTCCATCTAAACAAATAGTGGGCAGTAAAATAACTTATTATTACGTATAGACCTACATACATTCCTGCCAAAGTTATAAAAGAAAATAAACTATCCCAATATTCATCAATAGTTATTGAATTTGGAGACCCTAAAGCTTTTTGAATCATATCATAAAATTTTCCAAACCATTCATTGATTTTTACATCTATTTTAACCTGAACCCATAAAGAAAATAATATCAAAAAGGAACCTAACCATGACCATAAAAACCATTTTTTTATTTTAAAAAATCTAAACATTTCTGCTAACTCTTATACTTTGAATAATTCCAAGTCCAATAAAAATAGTTATAAGAGAAGTTCCTCCATTACTTATGAATGGAAGTGGGGCTCCTACAACAGGTATTAATCCAGATACCATGCCAATGTTGAAAATAACATATAAAAAAATTAAAAAGGAGATTCCAAAAATTATAATTTTATTTGTAAAATCTTCTTCTTTTAAAAATTCTCTCATCAAAACGATAATGATAACAAAGTATAAAATTAATAATGACATAGATCCAATAAAACCCATTTCCTCTGAAATCAAAGTATATACAAAGTCAGTATGTTTTTCTGGTAAGAAATCTAATCTGCTCTGACTTCCAGCCAAATATCCTTTCCCAAACATTCCACCAGAACCTATAGCAATTTTTGATTGCATTATCTGGTAGCCCTTTCCAAGGGTATCTAATTCAGGATTTAAAAAAACTAAAATTCTATATTTTTGGTATTCAAGTAAGTTTTGCCATATTACAGGTATAGAAATTAATGATACTAATGTTATTGATAAAATGACATTCCAAGAAAGGCCATTTAAAAAAATTATTGCGAAACCAAGTAATATTAACATTGAACCAGTACCAAGATCAGGTTGATTGATAATTAAAAATCCAGGTATTAGAACTAAAGAAATTGCAATTAAATTATACAAAATATTTTTTGAATTATTTGGAAAATAAGTAAAAAATTTTGCTAATAATAATATTATGGCTATTTTTGCTAATTCTGAGGGTTGAAAAAAAAAGTATTTAAGGTCAATCCATCTCTTTACATCTCCAACTCCAAAATGAGTTACGTATATTAAACACAAAATACAAAATATATATAAAATAACTGAAAAATTCATAATAAAATTAATTTTAAATTGACTTAAAATAAAAACTATAAAAAATCCAAAAATCACTTTATATATATGATTAAGTGCCCAAGGTTTTAAACTACCATCTCCTGCTGAATAAAGTGCACCAACACCAATTATACAAATAACTAAAACTACAAATAATAGAATCCAATCCAATTTAAAAAAATTTTTTAATATACTGTCTGGTTTATAAAATTTATTAGAAGTGAACATTAAAACCTAATTCAAATTAATAATTTTTCTATTATATCTTTTGCGATAGGTGCTGCAGTTACAGAACCACTTCCACCATGCTCTACAATAACACAAATTGAGTATTTAGGTTTTTCTAATGGAGCATATCCTACAAATAAAGCATGATCTCGTTTTTTCCACTCACGATCTTTATTTTTTATAATTCCTTTTTCTCTTTCCTCTTCAGAAATTCTAACGACTTGTACAGTGCCTGTTTTTCCTGCCATTTTAATACTTTGACTATTTAATTTAGATTTAAATGCTGTACCTAATTCATTATTAACTACATTTGACATTGCATTTTTTACATAATTTAAATGACCTTTATTTATATCTAATTTTAAAAATTTTTTTGTTTTATTTTTTAATAAAGTTGGTTCTACTGACATTTCTGAGTTTGCAATACGAGCAGTCATTGTACATAACTCAATAGGATTACTCAACATATAACCCTGACCAATTGAGGCATTAATTGTTTCACCTGGTGTCCACCTTGTTCCTCTATTATCTAACTTCCATTTCTTAGAGGGTACTAACCCTTTTTGAAATTCACTTAATTCCAAATTAATGTTTGCTGATAAACCTAGTTTATTTAGCATTAAACCAATTTTATCAATTCCTACTTTTAATCCAAGTTCATAAAAAAATACATCACATGATCTTTCTATTGCTTGTGATAAGTTTATATTTCCATGTCCATATTTATGCCAACAATGAAATTTCATATCACCATATTCTTTTACTCCATTGCAAAAAAACTTGTTATCATAACCAATAACACCACTCTCTAAAGCAGCTAAAGCTACAGCCATTTTTATTGTTGACCCGGGTGGATAAAGACCAGAAACAGCTCTATTAAGGAGTGGTGCTTTTTTATTATTCACTAAAGATTTCCATTCTTTAGGATTGATTCCTCTTGTAAATATATTTGGATTAAAATTTGGTGATGATACACAACATATCAATTCTCCAGTATTAACATCCATAACTACCACAGAACCTGTTTCAGGCTCTACATATTCTCTTTTCTTGGTATTTATGTTTTGCAGTCTACTTAATGCATATGATTGAATATTTAAGTCAATACTTAGATTTAAATTTTTTCCAGGATTAGGATTTTCATACAAATTAGAAGTTATAATTTTACCTCTTGCATTAACTTCTTCTCTTCTTCTTCCGAATTCACCTCTCAGTTGATTATCAAAAAATTTTTCTATGCCATATTTCCCAATTCTTAAATTAGAAAAATTGATTAAATTTTTGTTTCTTTTTAAATCATTTTCTGTCAACTTCCCAGTGTACCCAATTAAATGACTTGTTATAGCCCCTTGAGGATAAACTCTTTTCTTAGTCATTAAAAAATTTACCTTTGGGAATTCATGTAATCTAACTGCAATTTTTGAAATATCTCTTTTTGAAAGATTATCTGTGATAAATACATTAATATTATTTTTTTTTAAATTTTTGTATCTTATTTGAAAATTATTTATATCTTCTTCGTTAAGAGTTGTTATTGATGAAAGCTTTTTTAGAATTTCACTTAAATTTAAATTTTTAGATGATTTTATATATAAACTAAATGCATCTCTATTAGCTGCTAAAACTCTACCTTTTCTATCATAAATTTGACCTCTTTCTGGAACAACAAGACTAAAATTAAACTGATTTTCTTTAGATAATTTATCATACTTTTTATTTTCAATAACTTGAAGATCAAATAATCTCCATGAAAGAACTCCAAACGAAATACCCTTTAAAGCAGATAAGAAAAAAAACCTTCTTTCAATATTTTTTTTAAAAATTAAATTTTTCATTTACTTACAAATACATTCAAAAAAACTTTTGGTAAATCGATTAAAAATAAAATTATTGGAAAGAGTAAAAGTGTTGTTCCAATATTAAATGAAACAGCATAAATATCCGGTAATTTAAAGTTTATAATTAAAAACATAAACTTTACGATTAATAGACTAATAATATAAGATAAAGAAAATAAAAACCATTCACCATATTTTTTTAAAATTTTTAAACTAAAATTAAAATTTAATGTAAATAATTTTAATAATATTAAAAATAAAGAATGGATCCCTATTAATCCTCCTGTAATCATATCATATAAAAGTCCAAATAAAATTATCAAAATACCAGAAGGTTCATGATTTAATCTTCTTAAACTTAAAAATAAAACAATAGCTAAAATGTATGGTTGTGAAATTACAAAAAAAGACAAAAAATTCAGAGAGATTTGTACAAAACAGGCTATTAAAGTAATTAAAGAAAAAATTAAATTATTAAAAAAAATTTCTGAGTTAAGCTTTTCCATTGATATAAAATTAATTATTAAATTTGTTAAAACCCTTCAAATTGATTTTGTTTTGATTTTCTTGAAGAGGAGCAAATCCAGTAGATTTTTCATGACTTTTTAAATTAACTGAAGATAAAATAGAGACAAATCTCAGTTTTTGAGGATTTGGTAATGGCTGGACATAATAATTTCCATTTGAAATGGATATTATTTTACCAACATTAACACCTGGTGGAAAAACTCCACCATGCCCTGAAGTTTCTATAATTTCTCCAATAATAGGTTTAGCTTCCGATGATAAAAACCTTAATTTTAATAATTTACCATTTTCACCCTGAGCAATAGCAGGCCAACCACTTTGAGTTAGATAAGAGGGTACCATAGAATTTATATCAATTGTTAATAATACTCTACTTGATGATGGTCCAACGCTTATTATTGAGCCCACCAAGCCTAAAGAAGAAATGACTGGTTGTCCTTTTTTAATGCCATCAACCCGTCCTCCGTTGACAACCATAGTTTTTGCAAAAGTTCCTCCAGATATATTTAATACTCTTCCTGTAAAAATAATTTCATTTTGGTTAATTTTAAAATTTAATAATTTTTTTAATTCTATTATTTCACTCTCTGAATTACCTAATTTTGTTTCGATAATCTTAAGTCTACGGTTTTCATTTTTAAGTTTAATATTTTCTTTTCTTAGTAAGGCTGCTGATTGAACGTCTTTTATAACATTTTCTAATTCTAAGGCTGGTTTGCTAACTAAACTTGAAATTGGAGATAAGAAATCAGTCAAGAAAGATGACAAATTTCTAAAAGCAATTAAATCTAGCTTACCAACAAATATTAGAATTAAGCAAGTTAAGATCAGTAATGAATTAAAAAATCTGTTTTTATATAATTTACTTTTTTCAAAAAGCATACTTAATATATTATAACAATAAAATTATCAAGCACCTATTAACACGTTTTTAAGAGATTTCATTTCATCAAGGCACCTACCTGTCCCCATAACAACACACGTTAAGGGATCTTCTGCAATAACAACTGGCAATCCGGTGGCATCTCTTAAAGTTGTATCTAGCTCATTCAGTAATGCTCCCCCACCAGTCAGAACAATTCCTCTTTCAACAATATCTGCAGCTAGTTCAGGAGGAGTTTGCTCTAATGCTGTTTTTGTAGCTTCAATTATTTGACCAACCGGTTCAGCTAGAGCTTCACAAATCTGAGCTTGATTAATTTCAATTTCTTTTGGAACACCATTAACCAAATCTCTACCTCTTACCTCAATTGTTGCTCCAACTCCATCTTTTGGAACTTTAGCAATAGCTATTCCCTTTTTTATTCTTTCAGCAGTCATTTCTCCAATCAATAAATTATGATGTCTTCTTATAAATCCAACAATTGCTTCGTCAAATTTATCACCACCAACCCTCACTGATCTAGCGTATACAATGTTACCCAAGGATAGTATTGCAACTTCAGTAGTTCCTCCACCAATGTCTACAACCATTGATCCAGAAGCCTCAGTTACAGGTAAATTGGCACCAATTGCCGCTGCCATAGGCTCTTCTATCAAAAAAACTCTTCTAGCACCAGCTGCCTCTGCTGATTCTTGTATCGCTCGTCTTTCTACAGCAGTTGCACCAGAGGGAACACAAACAACTACTTGTGGACTTAATATAGAGTTATTAACTTTTTTTATGAAATGTTTGATCATTTCTTCAGCAACATCAAAATCTGCAATAACTCCGTCTGCCATTGGTCTAATAGCTCTGATATTTCCAGGTGTTTTTCCTAACATAGTTTTAGCTTCTTCACCAACTGCTAAAACATGATTTTTACCTTTTATTTCAGTAATAGCTACAACTGAAGGTTCGTTAAGAAGAATACCTTTTCCTTTTACATATACAAGCGTATTTGCAGTGCCAAGATCAATAGCTAAATCAGCAGAAAAAATTCCTTTAAAAGATCCAATCATTAATCGTTACCTTTCTATTTCATAATATAAATTAATTTTTATCTTTATCAACAAGTCTATTTTCTGTGATCCAAGGCATCATACCCCTAAGCTTTGATCCAATTTCTTCAATTTGGTGTTGAGAGGTTCTTCTTCTAGTTGATTTAAAGCTTGTCTGATTAACTTTATTTTCAAGCATCCAATCTCTAGTAAATTTTCCGGATTGAATATCTTCTAATACTTTTTTCATTTCTTTTTTAGTATCAGAATTAATAATTCTTGGTCCAGTTACATATTCACCGTATTCCGCAGTATTACTAATTGAATAATTCATATTAGCTATTCCACCTTCATATATAAGGTCTACAATCAGCTTAACTTCATGCAAGCATTCAAAATATGCCATTTCAGGTGCATAACCAGCTTCAACTAGTGTTTCAAATCCAGATCTAATCAATTCAACTAACCCACCACATAAAACAACTTGTTCTCCAAACAAATCAGTTTCACACTCTTCCTTAAAAGTAGTTTCAATTACACCTGATCTTCCACCACCAATGGCACATGCATAGGATAATCCAATATCATGAGCATTTCCTGTGGAATCTTTATTAATTGCAATTAAACAAGGTACTCCACCACCACGAACATATTCTGATCTAACAGTATGACCTGGACCTTTTGGTGCGACCATAAACACGTCTATATCATCCCTAGGTTCAATTAAATTAAAATGAACATTTAAACCATGAGCAAATGCTATAGCTGATCCAGATCTCATATTTTCTTTCAAACTTTCATTATAAATATCAGCCTGAAGTTCATCAGGAGTAGCCATCATAATAACATCAGCCCATTTAGCGCCATCAGATACTTCTTTTACATCAAATCCAGCTTTTTTTGCCTTTTCAATAGACTGTGATCCTTTTTTCAAAGCAATAGCAACATCCTTAACGCCACTATCTCTTAAGTTGGCGGCATGCGCATGGCCTTGACTTCCATAACCAATAACGAGAACTTTTTTTGATTTAATTAAACCAATATCAGCATCCCTATCATAATAAACTCTCATACAAACTCCTTATTAATTTATTCAAAAATTTTATTTATTATTTTTGTCTCAGTTTCGTATCCTCTAGACATTGCAGAAACGCCTGTCCGTGAAATTTCAATATCTCCAAGAGATTTCATTAAGTTTACAAATGCGTCTATTTTATTAGGTTTACCAGTTAATTCAAAAACAAAACTCTTTAATGTAACATCAAGTGTTTTAGCTCTAAATGTATCTGCAACTCTTAAAGCTTCAACTCTATTTAAGCCTGATGATACTACTTTAACAAGTGCTAATTCACTTTTTATGAATGGACCCTCAAGCGTCAAATCTCTTACAAGATGAACAGGGATTAATCTTGACAATTGTGATTTTATCTGTTCGATAGTATTACTTGTACCTTTTGTAACAATTGAAATTCTAGAGAGACTTCTTTTATTATCAATTTCTGTTACAGTTAAACTTTCAATATTATAACCTCTTCCTGAAAATAAACCTATAACTCTTGCTAAAGTGCCAGGTTCATTATTTACAACAACCGTCAGAGTTCTTAAACTTTCTTTCTCTTCAATATTTAATTTTTCGTAAATTGACATAATTATACCAGCGTTAATCCATCTGATGAAACTTTTTGATTCTTTTTATCTTCTTTATTTAAAATCATTTCGTAATGAGCAGACCCAGAAGGAATCATCGGAAAACAATTTTCTTCTTTAGCGACACAAATATCTGCTAATACTGGACCTTTATATTCTAACATTTCATCAATAACACCTTGCAACTCTCTCATGTTTTCGGCTCTAAGTCCCTTAATACCAAAACTGTCAGCTAGTTTTATAAAATCTGGTAGAGAGTCTGTATAGCTTTCACTGTATCTAGATCCATGAATTAATTCTTGCCATTGTCTTACCATACCCATCCATTGATTATTAATAATAAATATCTTAATTGGTAATTTATATTGTACAATTGTTGATAATTCTTGCATGTTCATCAAAAATGAAGCTTCCCCAGCAATATCTATAACTAAAGAATTAGGATTTGCTACTTGTACTCCAATCGAGGCTGGTAAACCATAACCCATAGTTCCTAGTCCTCCTGATGTCATCCAATGATTAGGTTTCGAAAAACCAAAATATTGTGCTGCCCACATTTGATGCTGACCGACTTCGGTGGTAACAAAAGGTTCAAATGATTTTGTTTCTTTATATAATTTTTCTATAGCATATTGAGGTTTAATAACGACTTCATCAATTGAATAAGCAAGCGATTTTTTTTCTTTCCATTTATTAATTTCTGACCACCATTTATTTAAAGAAAAAGTTTTTATCTTTCTTTTTTTAAGCTCATTATAAACTCCCTTTAGTACCTCTTTGACATCCCCAATTATAGGTAAATCAACTTGCACAATTTTATTTATTGAGGAAGGATCAATATCAATATGAATTTTTTTTGAATTTGGAGAAAACGCATCTAATCTCCCAGTAACTCTATCATCAAATCTAGCACCAACATTAACTAATAAATCACAATTGTGCATAGCTAGATTAGCTTCATAAGTTCCATGCATTCCCAACATTCCAAGAAAATTTTTATTGTCATGAGAAACAGCTCCTAATCCCATTAAGGTTAGTGTTACTGGGGCATTTAACAAATCTATAATTTTATTTAAATATTGTGATGCCTCAGTTCCTGAGTTTATAATACCACCACCTCCATAAAAAATTGGTTTTTTTGAGATTAAAATTAAATCAACTATTTTTTTTATTTCATTACTTTTGATAGGATACTTACTTATAATTTTTTTGTTTATAACTGAAGTTTTTTTCTCATACTTTACTTCAGAAAGTTGAATATCTTTGGGCAAATCAATCAAAACTGGGCCAGGCCTACCTGAACTTGCAATTTCAAAAGCTTCATGTACAACTTTGCATAAATCTTTTGGTTTTTTTACAAGATAATTATGTTTAGTCGCTGGCCTAGAAATTCCTGTGGTATCTGCTTCTTGAAAAGCATCAGTTCCAATCAAATGAGTTGGAACTTGCCCAGTAATACAAACTAATGGCACTGAATCCATTAAAGCATCAGTTAAACCTGTTATTGCATTTGTTGCGCCAGGACCAGAAGTAACTAAAACACATCCTACTTTTCCAGTAGATCTCGCAAAACCTTCTGCAGCATGAACTGCAGCTTGCTCATGCCTTACAAGAATATGTTTTATTCGATTATTTTTAAATATAGCGTCATATACTGGTAAAACTGCACCGCCTGGATAACCAAATACAGTATCCACATCATTCTCAATAAGCGCTTTTATAAGTGCCTCTGCACCATTCATACTTTTATCTAACATATTTATCTCCGATATTTAATAACTTTGTTTATTAATTTGGTCAATATATTATTGATTAACATCAAATACTTAAAATTAGATTTGGATTGAAATTATGTCTAAACCAAGTTAATTGTCTTTTTATATATCTTCTAGTATCACGTTTACTTAGTAAAATCGCATCCTCAAGAGTAATTTCTTTTTCTAAGTATTTAAGAATCCAATTAACACCTAAACATTTAAACCCAGGTAAAGATCTATCAAAATTTTTATCTTTTAAAAATTTTACTTCTGCAATAGCACCTTTATTAATAAATTCTTCAAATCTATTTTCACAATTTTGATAATTTTTTTCTCTATCTTGCTCCAACAATATTGAAAAAAAAGTTTTATATATTTTACTTATACTAGAACTTTTATACCATTGTGAAATAGCTTTACCAGTTTGCAAATAGACTGAATAAGCCCGAATTAATCTTTGTTTATCTATATTTTTTTCTATGAACTCTTCATCTACTTCTTTCACTAATTTTCTGAATTCTAAAAGTCCAATTTTCTCAAAAAGTTTTGAACATTCTTCCAAAACGTCATTATCAACCTTCGGTATTTTTGAAATACCATTTATTGCTGATTTTATGTACAAACCAGTACCCCCAACAATAATTGGAATTTTATTTTTATTGAAAATTACATCTAGTTTTTCTTCAACTAGTTCTAACCAATCCATTACAGAAAATTTTTGGCAAATTGACTTTATGCCATATAACTCGTGAGAAATAATTTTTTTATCTCTATCACTTGGCTGAGATGAAATGATTTTAAGCTCTTTATATATTTGCATTGAATCTGCATTAATTATAACCCCATTTATGTTTTTAGCTAAAGATATAGCTAAGTTTGACTTACCAATTCCTGTTGGACCTGAAATTACTATAATTGGAGTTTCATCAAAATTTAAATCTAAAATTTTACTTTCTATTAGTTGAATTATGGACATATCAAATATAATGTTTTAAAAATTGTAATGACTAATTATTTATTTATATCAAACTCATCAAATTTTAAAATTGATAACAATATTATTAATCAAATTAATTCTATTTTACATAATGAAAATATTCAATTTTCAAATAAAGAAATAAAAAAATATGAATTTTATGAATGGATCATAAAAGTAAATGTTATAGAAGAGTTTGTTAAAAAAAAAATTGAAAACTTTTTTATAAATTTACCAATTGATGTAAATTTTTTGAAAATCTTATCCCCTCGCAAAAAGAAAGTTCTAATTTGTGATATGGATAGCACTATTATTAAAGAAGAAAGTCTAGATGAAATAGCCGAAGAAGCTGGAATTGGAGATGAAATAAAAAATATTACAAAAAAAGCAATGAAAGGTGAGTTAGACTTTAAAGACGCTCTTTTAAAGAGAATAAAATTATTAAATAATTATCCTTTAGAAAATATTTTTACATTAAATCCGAAAATTAGAATTAATGATGGAGCAAAAGAATTAGTAAGAAAAATGAAAAGCAAATCATGTATTACTGTATTAATCTCAGGTGGATTTTCTCCTTCCGTAAGCTACATAGCAAAAAAAATTGGGTTTGATTATTACCATTGCAATAATTTTTTATATAAAAAAAATAATGGGAAGATTGTACTTAATGGATGTGTCCAAAATCCTATTTTGGATAAAAATTCAAAATTAGATATAACTAAATGTTATTTAAAAAATTTTAATTTGACACTTAATGATGTTGTTTCAATAGGTGATGGAGCAAATGATGTTAATTTAATAAAGCACTCAGGAATTGGAGTGTCGTATAAAGGTAAACGAGTATTAAATAAAGTAGCAAATGTTGTTTTTAATCATACAAATTTGAAAGGCATACTATATTTACAGGATTACAAAATTTAATATTAAAATATTTCAACAGCGACAAATCTATTATTACCTTCAAAATTAACAAGCATTAATAGTGCATTCCTCTTTTGCTTTTTTGCCTTTTCTATAGCATTAGAAATTATACTTAAATCTGAAACCTCAGATTGGCCTACTCTAACTATAATCATTCCTTCCCTAAGACCGCTCTTAAAGGCCTTACTATTATTTTTAACATTAGAAATTACAATTCCTTTAGTAAATTCTTTAATTTTATACTTTTTAATATCTTGATCATCTAACTGCTTAATTTCAAAACCAATCTTTGGAAATGATTTGGTTTGACCTTTTCTTTGATTATTATTGATGAGGTTGTTATTTTCAGCCAACTCTAATTCACCTAACTTTACATTAAGAGTCTTTATCTTACCTTCTCTCCAAATTTCGACTTTAACTGACTTACCAACAGGTGTACCTGCGACAACTTTAGGTAATTCATTCATGTTTTTTATTTTAATGTTATTAAATTTTAAAATTATATCACCAGATTTAATTCCAGCGTTGTATGCTGGACCATTTTCAGTTGCTGATGATACCAACGCACCATGTGTATTTTTTAAACCTAAAGAATCAGCAATTTCTTTTGTGATTTGTTGGATTAAAACACCTAACCAACCTCGCTTTGTACGACCATATTTTCTAAGTTGATCTGAAACTTGTTTTGCTAAATTAGATGATACAGCAAAACCTATACCCACAGACCCTCCTGATTGAGAAAATATTGCTGTGTTTATACCTACAACATTTCCTTTCATATCAAATAATGGCCCACCTGAATTACCCCTATTTATTGATGCGTCAGTTTGGATGTAATCATCATAAGAACCACCTATGTTTCTCCCTCTTGCAGATACAATTCCTGCTGTCACTGTTCCTCCAAAGCCAAAAGGATTTCCAATAGCCATTACCCAGTCACCCACTCTTAAATCATTAGAGTTGCCAAATTTGACAGCTTTTAAATTAGTATTTTTTGGATTGATTTTAAGTAATGCAACATCAGTTTTGGGATCTTTACCAACCACCTCAGCTTCAAAAGATTTGTCATCGTGAAGTATAACCATGATTTTTTCAGCATTTTCTATTACGTGATTGTTAGTAATGATATAACCTTTACTATCAATAATAAAACCGGATCCAAGAGATTGTGCCCTTCTTTTACCTTGATTAGGCTCTTGAAATTGTTTGAAAAACTCTTCAAACGGTGACCCAGGAGGAAAAGCTGGTAGATTGTTTTTTCTATCTTCAATTATTGTTGTTGTCGAAATATTAACAACAGACGGACTTAATGATTCGGCTAAATTAGCAAAACTCTCTGGAGCTTTTTTGGCATAACCACTTACACTTAAGGGTATAAAAAATATCAATGTGAGTAAAAAAAATTTTAATTTATAATTTAAATACATATATTCCTCAGTTAAATAAGTATAATTTTAACAAGTTAAAAATGTCACAAATATGTTAAAAAAAAGAAATTTAATTACCTTTTTTTTGTGAAAAGAAATCAAAAAACTCACTTTCTGGTGATAAAATCATTGTTGTATCTTTATCAACAAAAGTTTTTTCGTAAGCTAACATTGATCTATAGAATTTAAAAAACTTTGCATCTTTTCCAAAAGCATCTGCATATATTTTAATGGCTTTACCATCTCCATTACCTCTAATAGCTTCAGCTTTTCGTTTGGCTTCAGCAACTAAAATTGTTTTTTGTTTCTCTGCATCAGATCTTATCTTTTGAGCTTCTTCGGCTCCTTGAGCTCTGAATTCTTTAGCCTCTTGTTCTCTTTCTGATCTCATCCTGTTAAAAATATTTTGACTAGTAGCCTCAGGATAGTCAGCTCTCCTAATTCTTACATCAATAATCTGCATGCCAAGTCTTTTAACTATTTGATTAACTTCAGTACCAATATCATCAACAATTTTTTGTCTAGCATCTGATAGAATTGATACTAATTCTAATTTACCTAATACACGTCTCACAGAAGAATCAATAATTGATTCTAATCTTTGTCTGGCTCCAGTTTCATTTCTAACTGTTTGGTAAAATAATAACGGGTCAATTATTTTAAACCTTGAATATGTATCTACCTCTAACCTTTTTTGGTCTGACAAAATTACTTCTTCGGAATCACTTGAAACAAGAGATAAAACTCTTTTTTCAAAATAAGTTACATCTTGTATAAATGGTATCTTAAAATTTAATCCTGGTTTATTTATAACTCTTTTTGGCTCTCCAAATTGAAGTACTATAGCTTGTTTAGTTTGGTCAACCGTGAAAAAAGAACTATATATAAAAAATAATGAAATAATTCCAAGAGTGTATGTTAAGATTTTAGTATTACTCATTATTTAGTTCCTTTACTTTGCAGTTTATCTATTGGCAAATAAGGTACAATGCCAGATGAACTTGATGATTTATCCATAATAATTTTATTAACATTTGATAAGACTTTTTCCATAGTTTCTAAATAAATCCTAGATCTCGTTACATCAGGATCAACTTTGTAACTATTATAAATTGACATAAAGCGATCCGTATCACCTTTCGCTCTATTAACAACTTCACTTTCATAAGCTTGAGCTTCGTTAATCATTTGTGCAGCTTCACCTCGTGCTCTTGGCACAATATCATTCCTAAATGCTTGTGCTTCGTTTATAAGAGTATCTCTATCTTGTCTAGCTCTTTGAACATCATTGAAAGCATCTATAACCTCTTGAGGTGGGTCGACAGAAAGTAACTGAACGTCTCTCACTTCAACACCTGCTTCATATAAATTTAAAAGATCTTGTAATAAAGATTTAGCTTTTAATTGTATATTTTGTCTTCCTTCAGTTAAGGCGGTCTGAATTTTAGTTTGACCAATTATATCTCTCATTATTGATTGAGCAGCAACTTTAACTGTTTCTGGAGGGTCTTGAAGATTAAATAGATATTTACCTGCATCAGAAATTTTCCAAAAAACTACAAAGTCTATATCAATGTTATTCTCATCTCCTGTTATCATTTTTGATTCATCTGGTACGTCTCTTCTATTTGAGTTTCCTCCACCAAAAGCTCTATATCCTATTTCTATTTTATTTTCTCTTGTTACATCTGGCGTAATTACTTTTTCAATAGGAGAAGGTAAATGATAATGAAGACCTGGCTCAGTGGTTCTAACCCATTCACCAAATCTCAAAACAACTCCTTGTTCTTGTGGGTTAACTCTATAAATTCCAGTGGCCAACCATAAACCAATTAATATTAAAAAAACAATTGAAAAGCTCTTTCCACCACCAAATTTTGATGGCATGAATTTTTTAAATTTATCTTTACTATTTTTGATAATTTCATCAACGTCTGGAGGTGTTTGATTATTGGGTCTTCTTCCCCAAGGACTTTGATTGTTATCATTATTGCCCCAAGGGCCTGAATTATTGTTGTTCATTTTGACACCCGAAATAGATATATGACTTAGATATTTGTTTCAATAAAAAAATTTCAACCTTAATCCTTTATTTTTTTAAAAATTAAAATTATAAATTTATTTTTTTATAATATTCTCTATATGATGATATCATGGAAAATATTAATATTAATAAATTTTTAAAAATACCGAGATTTGCTAAATACGTAATACTTGTAGCAAGTGGCAAAGGTGGTGTTGGAAAATCAACATTTGCTCTCAACTTAGCATTAACTTTTCAACATTTTAAATTTAAAGTAGGTTTATTAGATGCTGATATTTACGGCCCTAGTTTACCTAAATTACTAAATACAAATAAAAAACCAAAAATTGAAAATAAAAACTTTTTACCGATTGAGGTTAATGGCCTTAAAACAATGTCAATTGGCTATTTAATCCCTGAAGAAACAGCTAATGTTTGGAGAGGGCCTATGGTCATCAAGGCAGTCACACAATTACTGAAAGATGTGGCCTGGGGAGAGTTAGATATTTTAATCATTGATACTCCTCCAGGAACAGGAGATGTGCAATTAACAATTTCTCAAAAAATTGATGTTAGTGGTGCATTAATAATAACTACACCTCAAGAATTATCGTTATTAGACGTTCAAAGAGGTATAAATATGTTTAGAAAAGTTAATCTACCTATTCTAGGGTTAATTGAAAATATGAGTTACTATATCTGTGATGAATGCGAAAAAAAACATTATATTTTTGGGAAACAATCAAGCCTTAAACTAGCTAATAATTACAATTTAGAAGTACTTGGGGAATTACCACTTAGTGAGAATTTAATTAAAAAATATGATATTCAACATCCAATCATAAAACAAAAACAAGATGATGTGATTTTCCAATCTTTTTTTGATATAAGCCAAAAAATTATGAAAAAAATCAGAATTTAAATTATTTTCTATTATAGACCCAAAAAGAATGAGAAGGATAACTTTCATTTCCTTCAACTTTCTGAATCATTTTTTTTTTCCATTTTTTCTTATCAATAAAAGGAAATGAAACTCCTTTTTTTAAATTAACATCGACTAGAGTAAGTTCAATTTGACTACAAAAATTTAAAGCTAATTTATATATTTCACCTCCTCCAAAGATAAAAATATTTTTTGTATTTTGTTCATTTTTTTTAAACTTTTTATTAATCCAATCATTAGCTTTAATTACTGCATCTTCAAAACTTTGTACAAAATACTTATCAAATTGAATGTTATCTTTGAGGTTTTTTTTATTAGTTAAAATAATATTAGCTCTCCCTGACAAAGGTTTACCAATACTGTCGAAAGTTTTTCTTCCCATTATTAAAGGGTTGCCAAGAGTTATAGATTTTAATCTTTTTAAATCATTTGGTAAATGCCATAACATTTTATTACCGTCACCAATAATAAAATCCCTGGAAACAGCAACAATTGCTACTAAGGGAAATTTATTTTTTTTTATTATTTCCACTAAATTACACTGCTATTGGAGCTTTAATATGCGGATCAGGTGTATAATTTTGAAATGTGAAATCATTAAATTGGAACTCATCAATATTTTTTCTTTTTTTATTAATAATAAGTTTAGGCAAATCTTTAGGTTTTCTGATTAATTGTTCTTTAGCTTGCTCTTGGTGATTAAGATATAAATGCGCATCACCTAGTGTATGTACAAAAAATCCTACACCTAAATTTGTTAAATCGGCTATCATGTGTATGAGAAGAGCATATGAAGCTATATTGAATGGAACCCCTAAAAATATATCCGCACTTCTTTGGTAAAGTTGGCAAGAAAGTTTACCATCTAATACATTAAACTGAAACAAGCAATGGCAAGGAGGCAAAGCCATTCTTGAAACATCTACTGGATTCCATGACGAAATAATAATTCTTCTAGAACTTGGATCATTTTTAATTAATTCAATTGCATTTTTTAACTGGTCAACTTGAACTCCATTATTTTCCCATGAACGCCATTGCTTTCCATAAACTGGACCTAAATTGCCTTTTTCATCTGCCCAATCGTCCCAAATGTGTACATCGTTATCATTTAAATATTTTATATTTGTATCCCCTTTTACAAACCATAAAAGTTCGTGAACTATTGACTTAATATGAAGTTTTTTTGTGGTTAATAGAGGAAATCCTTGGCTTAAATCAAATCTCATTTGCCAACCAAAGATTGATTTTGTTCCAACACCAGTTCTATCTTTTTTAATTATACCATTATCAAAAACATTTTTTAATAAATCTAAATATTGTATCATTTTTAGCCTCTGGATATTAATAACAAAAACTAATTTAATTGTCATTGCTCTTTAATAATTTTTGAAACTAATATATAATCATATTGTCAATTTTGACTATAGTAATAAACATTTTATAAAATAAGCTCTACGGACCCGGGGGCGGTACCCGGCACCTCCACCAAATTAGTTATGGGGGTGAAATAGGATCGACGTGTGTAATAAAAATAAAACTTTTACTCGGCATTGTACCACCGATATCGGGCTAATTTATAGTTGCAAACGACAACTACGCTCCGGTTGCTACAGCTGCTTAGTAGCTAAAGTAACCGAAACTAAAGTCCTGTCCTCTAGCAAGGATTGGCGGGGTTGAACTACCTGGCAACAGAAACTCAAGGGCAAGACTTAGGTCTTGCCTTTTTTTAAAAATTAACTGTAAAAATTGTTTTTCATTAAATATAATATATATATAATTCTAAGAGTTTAAAATGGATAAAATTGATATAAAAAGCATCGATTATGACCTAATAGTCGAAAGTACACTGCGATTAGTCGTCAAGAAATCATTGGAATTAGTTAATCAAGAAGGACTGCCTGGTGATCATCACTTCTATATCTCATTTGATTCTACGCACAAAGGAGTTAAAGTTCCATCTGAATTAAAAGCTGGTGAAGATAATGAAATTAAAATTATTTTACAACATCAGTTTTGGGATTTAACTATTGATGACCAAAAGTTTTCAGTTGTTTTATCTTTTAATGGAAAGAAAAAAAATATTTCTGTTCCCTTTAGTTCTATCATTTCTTTTTCGGATCCGTCTGTTGGCTTTAGTTTACAATTTAAAAAAGACTTCATTACCCAAAATACAAAAAAAGAAAACAAAGTCATGTCCGATAGTATTAATGAAGATAACAAGAAAAAGTTCAATGCTCAAATATTTTCATTGGACGCTTTTAGATCCAAAAAAGAAGATTAAAATTAAAAGGAATTTTTTATGAGTTTTACTTTTTCAACAATGTTTCCTATAGCCAAAGATAATACAGAATATGAATTAATAGAAAAAGATTATGTAAGCTCAGAAAATTTCCTCAATAAAAGTTTTTTATTATTACAACCAGAAGCTCTTAGAATTATAACCGAAAATGCTCTTTATAAAATTTCTCATTTTTATAGAAGTTCTCACCTTAAATTATTAAAAAAAATTCTTGATGATAATGAAGCATCTAAAAATGACCATTTTGTTGCATTAACAATGTTAAAAAATGCTAATATTTCTGCATCTGGTGTATTGCCTATGTGTCAAGATACTGGAACAGCAATAATTAATGGATATAGGGGGAAAAATATCGTTACTGATTTTAATGAGGAAAAAGAATTATCAAGAGGTATATATAATAGTTATCAAAACAATAACCTAAGATTTTCTCAGCTTGCTCCAATTTCAATGTTTGAAGAAAAAAATACTAATAATAATTTACCTGGAGAAATTAATTTATATGCTGCTGAGGGCGATGAATATAAATTTACTTTTATTCAAAAAGGAGGTGGATCAGCAAATAAAAGCTTCTTATACCAACAAACAAAAGCAATATTAAACCCAAAAGATTTAAGGAAATTTTTATATGAGATAATTATTTCGCTTGGAACCGCTGCTTGTCCACCTTATCATTTAGCAATTGTTATAGGAGGAACATCAGCTGAATTGAATTTAAAAACTGTTAAATTAGCTTCAACAAAATATTTAGATGAACTTCCAATAACTGGAAATGAAAAAACTGGTCATGCTTTTAGAGACAGAGAATGGGAAGAAATAATTTTAAAAATGACACAAGAGATGGGTATTGGTGCACAATTTGGTGGCAAATATTATTGTCACGATGTCAGAGTTATTAGGTTACCTAGGCATGGAGCTTCAATGCCAATTGGTATAGGGGTGTCATGTTCAGCAGACCGTCAAATATTTGGGAAAATAAACTCAAGTGGAATTTTTTTAGAAAAACTCGAAACTAACCCCGCTCAATATCTTCCTGAAGTTGAAGAAAGTTTAGATCAAGAAATTGTCCAAATTGATTTAACAAGCGGTATGGATAAGATTTTAAAACAATTAAACGAATGTAAGGTCAAAACAAGACTTAGTCTAACTGGACCTTTAATAGTTGCTAGAGATATTGCTCATGCTAAAATTTTGGAATACTTAGAAAAAAATAATGATCTACCAGATTATTTTAAAAAATATCCAGTATATTATGCAGGACCTGCAAAAAAACCAGAAGGGTTGCCTTCTGGCTCTTTTGGACCCACAACAGCTGGAAGAATGGATAGTTATGTACCTAAATTTCAAAAATTTGGTGGGTCAATGGTGATGCTTGCAAAAGGAAACAGATCGCAAGTAGTTGTTGATTCATGCAAAGAATTTGGAGGTTTTTATTTAGGTTCAATCGGCGGGGTTGCAGCAAACGTAGCTCAAAATTCAATCAAAAAGGTTTCTGTTTTAGAGTACCCTGAATTAGGAATGGAAGCGGTTTGGAAAATAGAAGTTAAAGATTTTCCTGCATTCATCGTAATTGACAATAAAGGAAATGATTTTTTTAAATAAATAATTTTAATGATAATGTAAATTTGATCTATTTAATTGATCAATTGAAGTACATCCCATTAATTTCATATCTCTGATAATTTCATCTCTTATTAAATTAAGTGCTCTTTCAACACCTTTTTCACCTGCAGAAGCTAAAGCATATAAATAAAGTCTTCCACCCGCACAAGCTTTTGCTCCAACAGAAAGTGCTTTGAGAACATGTGTTCCTCTTTGAATGCCTCCCTCACAAATGACATCAATTTTATCTCCAACTGCATCTACAATTCTTGCCAATTGATCAAAAGGTGAAACAGCACCATCAAGTTGTCTTCCACCATGATTTGATACAATTACTCCAGTGCAGCCTATATCAATAGCTCTTTTAGCATCTTCAACACTTACAACTCCTTTAAGTGCAAAATGTCCTCCCCATTTTTTTCCAAGATCCTCCGCATCCTGCCAATTCATTGATTGATCAAGCATATTAGTGAAATAGTCACCAATTGAAGTCATCGCAGACGTCCCTGCTCCCACATAATCTTGCAAGTGAGGAAGTTCAAATTTTGGACTCGTTATATAATTAATGCCCCAATAAGGCTTTAAAATAAATTCAATTAAACTATTAAAGGTAAAACGTGGTGGTATCACAAATCCTGTTCTTAAATCTCTTTCTCTATTTCCCCCAGTGATAGTATCGACAGTTAAAGCAAGAACATCAAACTTTGCCGCCTTTGCTCTTTCTAACATACTATTATTTAAGCCTCTATCTTTATGAAAATAAAACTGAAACATTTTTGGCGATGATGAAATTTTTGATACTTCCTCTACACTCACTGTTCCAAGTGAAGATACACCGAACATAGTACCAAATTTATCTGCTGCTTTTGCAACAGCCCTCTCACCTTCATAATGAAATAATCTCTGTACAGCAGTTGGTGAACAATACACAGGCATTTCAAGTTTTTTTCCAAAAACAGTAGTTGAAATGTCAACATCTTTAACTCCACGTAAAACGCTAGGGATTAAACTAACATCATCAAATGAAGATGTATTTCTACGGTAGGTGACTTCATCATCAGCAGCTCCATCTATATAATTATAAATAGGAGAAGGTAGCTTAGATTTAGCAAGACTTCTAAAATCTTGAAAATTGTAGCATCTTTTATAACTCATGTAATATAATTAGCCTTGTCTAGCTTTAAACCTAGGGTTTTTTTTATTAATCACGTAAAGTCGACCTCTTCGCCTTACAACTTGGCAATTTCTATCTCTAACTTTAAGTGTTTTAAGTGAACTAACTACTTTCATAACAACCTCAGGTGTTTCAATATAATAATAATTGGATTAGGTCAAGATCAATTATTGTAACTAACATTACAACCACCAATACCACAATATCCATTTGGATTTTTTAAAAGATATTGTTGATGATATTCTTCCGCATAATAAAAGTTTTTAAATTTTTGTATCTCTGTTGTTATTTTTGGAAATCCACTATTTAATAATAATTTTTCATATTGTTTCTTGGTTGATTTCGCTAAATCAAATTGTTTTTCATTTGTTGTAATTATGATGGATCTGTATTGTGTTCCAACATCATTTCCTTGTCTCATTCCTTGAGTTGGATTATGCCCTTCCCAAAAAACTTTTATAAGCTGAAAAGTATCTATTTTTTTTGGATTATAAACAAGTTTAACAACTTCAGCATGATAAGTTTCTCCATAACATATGTCTTTATATGTTGGATATTTTGTATTGCCAGCAGAGTAGCCAACTGCTGTAACATAAATCCCATCTCTACTCCAAAAAAGTTTTTCAGCTCCCCAAAAACAACCCATGCCAAAATATATGACTTCTGAATCTATTGGTTGATAATCAATTGACTTTTTATATACGTTATTAAATATATTCATATCTCATATATATAAAGATGAATTATAAGTTTCAACAATTATCAAAATTAACTTGAATAAATTATATTTACCTCTAATAAGGCGATTATGACAAATGATATTTATGGAATAGAAAAATGGGGGAAAGATTTTTTCAAAATACTAAGTAATGGAAATCTAGGTTTATTAAATCCTCTTAAAATAAATAGTAAAGCTGTAGACCTCACCAAAATAGTAAAAAAGCTAAATCAAAAATTATCTCCTCCTTATATTATTCGTGTTTCCGATTATTTAGAATTTATGATTAATGAAATTAATGAGAATTTTAATAAATCTATTAAAACAATAGGGTACAAAAATAAATTTAAGAGTGTATATCCAATTAAAGTCAATCAACAATCTCAGGTTATAAAAAAAGTAGTAAAATATAGTAAAAAATTTAATTCAGGTTTAGAAGTTGGTTCTAAAGCTGAATTATTAATAGCTTTAAGTCAGAATTTAACTAAAAATGCATTAATTGTTTGTAATGGAACAAAGGATGAAGAATTTATAAAGTTATCATTACTTTCAAATAAAATTCATATGAAAACTATTATTGTAATTGAAAGTCTTAAAGAACTAAATTTGATTATCAAATTATCTCAATCACTAAATATAAAACCTCTATTGGGCATAAGAATAAAATTAACTAATTTAATTAGTGGGAAATGGTCTCAATCAAGTGGTGACAGAAGTGCTTTTGGCCTTCCCGTAGATAAAATCACTGAAGCTCTCACTAATTTAAAAAAAAATAAATTATTAGATTGTTTAATTCTTCAACACTCTCACTTGGGAAGTCAAGTACCTGACATTATAGAAATAAGAAAATATACCCAAGAAGCTTGTAGATTTTTTATTGAAATTTCTAATTACGGAGCACCGTTAAAATATATAGATTTGGGAGGAGGTCTAGGTGTTGATTATACTGGAGAAAATAAATCCAAGTTTAATTCTATAAATTATTCTATGGAGGAATATTGTACTAATATAATAGAAACCCTTAAACTTGAATTTGATAAAGCAAAAGTTAAACATCCTATAGTAATTACAGAATCAGGAAGAGCGACTGTAGCTCCAAGCTCTATCTTGGTTTTCAATATTCTAGATACAACCATTTTTGATGTGAAATCTTGCCCTGTGTCAAATAAAAAAGACCATATTTATTTATCTTATATGATTCAAATCTTAAATTACATTAATGAAGATAAAATACAAGAATGCTTTAATGACCTAAATTATTATAGAGATGAATTGAGAATTTTATTTAGAAACGGCCAAATCAATTTGTCAGAAATTTCTAAGATTGAAAAAACATATTTATATGTCTTAAATCGTATTAAAACATTTGTGGAAGAAAAAAAATTAAATTCTAATCCAATAGCTAGTAAACTGAAGAATTTAGCTGATATATATCATGGAAATTTTTCATTATTTCAAAGTTTACCCGATATGTGGGCTATAGATCAATTACATCCAATAGCACCAATTCAAAAACTAAATCTTAAACCTAAAAAACATGTCATTCTTAATGACATCACTTGTGATAGTGACGGTATGATTTCAAAATTTGTCTTAAATGATGGAATAAAGGATACATTACCAATACATGAAATAAAAAAAAATGAGCAATATTACTTAGGTGTTTTCTTCGTTGGGGCATATCAAGAAACTTTAGGTGATCTTCACAATCTATTTGGTGACACAAACATATCCACAGTTAAATTAGAAGAAAACGGTAAATTTAAAATTGTACATGAACAAATCGGAGACAAAATATCACAAGTTTTGAATTATGTTGAATATTCATCAAGTAATATTTTAAAAACATTTTCAGAAAAAACTAATAAATTCTACAGAGAAAAATTAATTAGTAACAAAGAAAAAAATCAATTGTTAAAAAATTTTAAAGCGTCTATAGATGGATATACATATTTTGAAAATTAAACGAGGTTATTTTGAATAAAGTTCTCGTCATTGGTGCAGGTGGAGTTTCGTCAGTAGCCATACACAAAATGGCTCAATTATCTAGTGATTTCAAAGAAATAACTTTAGCAAGTAGAACAATTAATAATTGTAAAAAAATTCAAAAACAAGTTAAAGATAAATATAATTTAGATATAAATATTGAAGAATTAGATGCAGACAACATTTCTGAAACATCAAAGATTATTTCAAAATACAATCCTGAATTAGTTGTAAATCTAGCACTGCCATACCAAGATCTAAACATAATGGAAGCTTGTTTAAATGAAAAAGTTCATTACTTAGATACTGCGAATTATGAACCACGAGATGAAGCAAAATTTGAATACAAATGGCAGTGGGAATTACATGATAGATTCAAAGAAAAAAGTTTAATGGGATTACTTGGCTCAGGTTTTGATCCAGGTGTAACAAATGTCTATACAGCTTATATTAAAAAACATTATTTAGATGAAATTCATTATTTAGATATTTTAGATTGCAATGGTGGTGATCATGGACAACACTTTGCAACTAATTTTAACCCAGAAATAAATATAAGGGAAATTACTCAAAAAAGTAAATTTTATAAAAATGGGAAATGGATAACTGGAGATCCATTATCTAAAAAAATTGAATTTGATTTTCCAGAAGTTGGTAAAAGAAATATGTACCTTATGTACCATGAAGAACTTGAAAGTTTAGTAAAAAATTTTAGTGATTTAAAACAAGCGAGATTCTGGATGACATTTGGAGACCAATACTTAAATTACCTAAATGTCTTACAAAACGTCGGCCTAACTTCGATTAAACCCATAAATTTCAAGAACATGGATATTATACCTCTTGAGTTTCTAAAAGAGGTTTTACCAGACCCAAAATCGTTAGGAAAAAATACAGAAGGTAAAACTTGTATAGGCACAATAATTAGTGGCCTTAAAAACAATAAACTTAAAACAATTTACTGTTATAATGTTTGTGATCATAAAAAATGTTTTGAAGAAGTGGAAAGTCAAGCTGTATCCTACACAACCGGAGTTCCAGCAATGATAGGATCATTATTGATGTTAAAAAAAACTTGGTTTAAACCTGGTATTTGGAATTTAGAACAATTTGATCCTGATCCTTTTATAAAGTCTCTAAATCTATATGGATTACCTAATAAGACTGTTATATTAGATGAACCTCTAGACTTCTAAAATGCTCCAAACTGTTAAAGTTAATAAAAAATATTTTACAAAGCTTGATTTATCAAAAGTACCCTCTCCATGTTACGTTATTGACACTAATGTTCTAGAAGATAATTTAAAAATATTTAATAAGTTAAAAACTGATACAAATGTTAAAATTCTTCTGGCATTAAAAGCATTTTCTCTAAAACATTTATTTCCTATTATTTCAGATGCGTTAGATGGTGTTTGTGCATCTGGATTAAATGAAGCAAAGCTTGGCAAAAAATACTTTGGAGGGTTAATAAGTACTTATTCACCTGCATTTAAGTCATCTGAATTTAGTAAAATTATGAAATATTCACACCACATTACTTTTAATTCTATTTCGCAAATCAACAAATATAAAAAATTATGTATTGATAAAAAAATTGATATTGGTATTAGAATTAACCCTTTATATTCTGAAGTTGAAGTTTCAAAATATAATTCTTCAAATTTAAGTTCTCGACTAGGCATTCATATAAATCAATTAGATAAACTTGACTTTAACAATATTACAGGAATTCATTTTCATTCTTTATGTGAACAAAATTTTGATACCTTAGAAAATACATGGAATAAGATTTGGCCATATTTAAAAAATATAGTTAAAAACTTAAAATGGATAAATTTAGGAGGAGGACACCATATTACAAGGTCAGATTATAATTTAAATAAATTAACTAAATTTCTTTTAGACTTAAAAACAAAAACAAATTGTCAAATTATATTAGAACCTGGTGAGGCAATTGTTTTTCAATCAGGCATTTTAGTTGGTGAAATTTTAGACTATATTCGTGGAGATAATAACAAAATTCCAAATATTGGCATTACTGATATAAGTCCTGTTTGTCATATGCCAGACGTAATTGAAGCCCCATATAGGCCATTATTGATGAATGAACCAACTAAAGGAAAAAAAGTTATTTTAGGTGGTCCAAGTTGTCTAGCTGGAGATATTATTGGTGAATATAATTTTTTAAACAATCCAAAGATAGGAGATAAAATTGTTTTCTTAGATCAAGCCCATTATACATTAGTTAAAACTAATTTTTTTAATGGGATTAACCATCCTGAAATTGTATTATGGAATAGTAGTAATAATGATTTGAAAGTGATCAAATCTTTTGATTTTAAAGATTTTGAAAAAAGAAATTAAAATGATCAATATAAAAAAAAAAAATTTTTTAGAAGAAGAATTATCAGAAAAAGAAAAGAGTTTTAACTTTTCTAAATTTCACATTTTACCTATACCTTTAGAAAAGACTGTGTCTTACGCTAAAGGGACATCCAAAGCTCCAGAAATTATAATCAATGCTAGTAATCAACTTGAAAGAAATAATAACAGCCCATGTGATTTTGGCATATATACACATGATACAATTGATTGCTCCTTAAATTTCAACTCAATTTTTCAAAATATAGAAAATTTAATTTTTGAAATTTTAAAAAAAAATAAAATTCCTGTTTGTATAGGTGGTGAACACAGTTTGACATTTGCGGTAATTAAAGGGTTTAAAAAAAAATATAGTAACTCTAATGAAAATTTTGGCATAATACAATTTGATGCTCATGCTGATTTAAGAAAAACATACAATGGAGACATAAATTCTCACGCAACTGTGATGTATAAAATACATAATGAAAATATTCCAATATTTCAATTTGGTGTTAGAGCACAATCTGATGAAGAGATTAAATTAAGAGATGAATTAAATATTGATTTTAAAACCATAGATGATTACAGAAAAAATCCAAACATTACATTACCCAAAAAATTTCCAAAAAATATTTATATTACATTTGATTCAGATTGCTTGGATCCATCTATTATGCCTGCTACAGGAACTCCCGTTCCAAACGGATTATATTATAATGAAACTTTTTTGATTTTAGAAAAATTATTAGAAAATAGAAAAATTATTGGAATTGATTATGTTGAATATTCGCCAATAGAAAGTTTTCATGCTTATGATTATATATCAGCAAATATTATATATGATCTAATGAAGCTTTGTTTAAAATAAATCAGGATTCTTGCAACCATTTTTCAGCATCCAAAGCAGCCATGCAACCCATACCAGCGGCTGTGATGGCTTGTCTATATATTTTGTCAACACAATCACCAGCAGCAAAAACACCATCGACATTGGTTAAAGTAGATCCCTTTTCTTTAACTTCAATATAACCTTCATTGTCCAACAAAATTTGATCTGCAAAATATGCAGTGGAAGGAACATGACCAATAGCTACAAATGCTCCATCTACATTTATCATTTTTTTTGATTTATCTTTGGTAGATATTAAATCCAAACTATTTAACCCTTTATCATCTCCAACAAAATCATCAACTACATAATTCCATAAAAATTCAATATTTTCTTTAGAAAAAACTCTATTTTGCAATATTTTTTCAGCTCTTAGAGTATCTCTTCTATGAATTAAAATTACTTTTTTACATATATTAGATAGATATAATGCTTCTTCAACAGCAGTATTTCCACCACCAATAACTGCAACATTCTTATTTCTATAAAAAAAGCCATCACAAGTTGCACAAGCTGAAACACCTTTGCCATTAAATTTTTTTTCGCTCTCAATCCCAAGCCAACGAGCTTGTGCTCCCGTACAAATTATCACAGATTTAGTTTTGATGATTTTGCCACTGTCACATTTAATTATTTTTAATTTGTTACTAAAGTCAACACTCGTGACTAATTCATTTATTATTTCTGCACCAACGTTTAAAGCCTGCTCTTTCATTTGATCCATAAGCCAAGGACCTTGAATAACATCAGAAAAACCAGGGTAATTTTCAACATCGGTGGTGATAGTTAATTGTCCGCCTGGTTGAAGACCTTCCAAAATTAAAGGTTTTAAATTTGCTCTAGCCGTATAGATCCCAGCGGTTAATCCAGCAGAACCTGTTCCAATAATAACTACATCTCTTATCACATCATTCATAAAATTTTATCTCCCTTAAAGACAATAGTTTTTTTCCCATTTAAAAAAACTCTGCCCTGACTAAAATTTTTTATAGCTTTATATAAAACTCTTGCTTCAATATCTTTTCCAATTGCGACTAAATCACTTGGACTAAGTTCATGATCAACTTTTTCAATATCTTGTTCAATTATAGGGCCTTCATCTAAATTTTCGTTAACAAAATGTGCGGTTGCTCCAATTATTTTAACTCCTCGTTCATAAGCTTGATGGTAAGGTTTTGCTCCCTTAAAACTTGGTAAAAAGCTGTGATGAATATTTATAATTTTTCCATAAAATCGATTAACAAAATTTTTCGACAAAATTTGCATGTACCTCGCTAAAATTATAATTTCAATTTTATTTTCATCTATAAATTGAATGATATTTTTCTCTTGATGTAACTTATCATTGTTGATTGGAAAATGGTGAAAAGGTATATTTTCTACCAAAGATATTTTTTTCAAATCATTATGATTTGATATAACTGCTTCGATCGATAAATTTAGGTTTTTATTTTTTGTTTTATTAATTAGTTCTACCAAACAATGATCAAATTTTGATACTAAAATAAGAGTTTTAAGTGTTTTATGTATATGTTTGATTTCATAATTAGCATTCAAAATATCCGATAAATTTTGAAATTCTTTTTTAATAGTTTCTATGTTTAATTGATTTGGCAATTGAAAACTTTGTCTAATAAAAAAACTATTTGTATCCTGATCAGTAAACTGTTTAGATTCAATGATGTTACAGTTATTATTCGCCAACAGGGTTGAGATTTTCGAAACTATCCCAACTTGATCCTTACAATTTAAACGTAATAAATAAATTTTATTTTGATCCATGTATTTTCTTATATTGTAATTAATGGAAAAATTAAATTAAATTTTTTGAAATTATCTTAATAAATTCTTTTGGCTTCTCAACATGTAACCAGTGTCCTGTATCTTCAATTTTAAAAAATTTAAGATTTCTAAATAGAGTTCTAAATTTATCTTTATATTTTTCATTTATATAAGGACTATCTCCACCAAAAATACATAAAGTATCGATTTGAGATGTGTTTGAAATTATATCAAATGGGAAACCTCTTAAGTCTTTCATTCCCTTTTTAATAGCATTCAAATCTAAAGACCAGGAATATACCCCATTAATAAAATTTAAATTTTGTAATAAGAATGATCTTAATTCTTTATCATTAATATAATTAGATAATTTTGAATCCACTTCGTTTCTACTTTTACAATTTTTAACATCTATCTTTAAAAGATAATCAACAATCTCTATTTCTTCTCTTGGGTAATCGACTGGAGCGATGTCTACAACAAATAATTGTTTCACAAATGTTGGATATAGGAGTGAAAATAGCATGCCTAATTTTCCACCCATTGAATGACCTATAATTGATATTTTAGAGATGTTTTTGCTTTGAATAAATTCATATACATCTTTAGCCATTATTGAATAAGAAATTTCAGTTGATGGCTCATTTTCTCCATGATTTCTTAAATCAAAAACTATAAAAAGACCATCAACTATCAAGCTTAATCTTAAGGCGATAGAATGCCAATTTTTTGCTCTACCAAAAAGACCATGAAAAATAAAATGTATCTTTCGATCATTAAAAGACGATATTTGATTAATTAATAGCTTCCCATTATTATAAATATTAAATTTCATCTTAATTTTTTATTTAATTTTTAAATTGATTGTCGTACTTATTATATATAATTGGAGATTAAAATGGCAAATGTAATTAATATAACTGATCATATCAAAGATAATCATGATGAACAATTGATGACAAAAATCAAATTGTGCAGAATTAGAGATGAGATAGAAGAAAAACTAAACAATTACTCTCTTAACGAAAATAATGAACTTGCTGTAAGTCTTTCTTCAGGAAGATATTCTGCTATGAAGTTAACTAAATTAATTGGTAAAGAAGAAACAATTCAATTTTTTAAAGATTGCATTGAAACTGCTAATAAATCTTAATTTAAGAAATCCTACTAATATTGCCAGCAACTTCTGCCCCTAGATCTATTGATAAAGAATTTGTTTTTAAGTTTCCTTCTACTCTTGCGCTACTTGAGACATTAAGCGTATTTGCAGCAACTTCTCCTTTAACAAGTCCTCCTAAAGTGACTTTATCTGCAATTAAATTACCATCAAAAACACTATTTGATTCTAATAGCACGTCTTTTGCTCTCAACTCTCCCTTAAATCTTCCAGCAATTACAACTGCAGAGCCAGAAGAGTCTAATGTCCCTTCCATAATTAATTCTTCTGATATGTATGTTGTTTCACTCATTTTTCACCTATTCTAAATTATATTTAATTTTTTAAACTATTTACTATTCTTTAGCGTTTTTTGTTTCTTCAGTTTGTTCTTGCTTTTTTGATTGATCTTTCTTGTCCCAATTATGAACTACACGACAGTTAAGAGCAGCACCTCTATCCATCTGCAAAGATTTATATTGTATTTCACCACTAATTCTTGAGCTTTCTGTTAGCCAAATACTGTCGGCTTTCATTTTTCCTTCATATTCTCCAGCAATAACAACTAGATCTGATTTAACTGCACCTTTAAAATTACCAGTATTTCCAATTGTAACTTTTTCAGTGACCAAATCTGCTTGTACAACTCCATTAATTTCAATAGACTTAGCATTGGTAATTTTTCCTGTAAATTTTGCTCCATTTCCTAGAACTGCTTGTTTGTCTGCCATAATAACACCTTTTAATATTATATTTTACTTATTGTTTCTTTTTTCCCAATTGAGCTTCAACTTTTGCACCTTCTTCTATAGATATATTATCGTATGATACCTCTCCATTTACAGAACCAGTTGAACGAATTGAAACAACTTCTGATAAAACTTGTCCATCAAATTTACCAGCTATTGAAACTAACTCAGCATCAATATTCCCTTTAAGAACTCCTGATTCCTCTATAGATAGACTATTGCATTTGATATCGCCTACAACATTTCCAAGTAATACTAGTCCTCCAGAAGCGGTAATTTTTCCTTTTATCTTCATATCTGACGATATAATTGATTTTTCTACTTCACCATCTGTTTTATTTGCCATTTTACTTTTCCTAATCTAAATAAAAGTTTATAATATATGAATTAATTGAATTCATAATAAACTATATTTGTTTTTATTATAATTCAATCAATTTTGGTATAAATAGTGCAATATACAAGCCAAGTATCAGTAATTATAGGATTATTAATATGGCAGAACAAATAATTGATATTCGAGAGCGAATAGAAAAGATGCGAATCAAATTTAAAGATGATCATAAAAGCGATATATATGACGTATCTAATAGTGAAAAAAAAGTCCTTTATGAAGAAAAAAAAGAAATTAGTAATTTATCTAATAATGATATTAATAATAAAAAAGAAGATATTAATCCGAATGAAATCAATAACTTAACAAAACAAGAAACTTTATCTCAAAAAAGTAAAGAATTTCCTTCAGTTCAATTGTCAGTTAAAAACCCAATTTCTTCTAAAGTTTTAGTATTTCTAATGCTATTACAGGTATTTTCGAATATAGGAATATTTATGCTATTATTCAATGTATTGGAGTAAAAACTGAATAAATCAACAATTACAAAACTTAGTAAAAAACTTCCTCCCGTAAAAAAAGGTATAAGGTTTGGTGATCTTTTCTCAAAGCCTAAGGTTGGACTATTATCTGAACGTAGATTTTTGATTTTCACGAAACGTGGTCCTATAGAAATACACTTTAAACTTTCTCACTACCTTTCCTTAGCTTTAACTATAGTGGTTGGTGTATCGAGTATTATTTACTATTCAATTGTTGGCATTTCATCTGCAATTGATGTCGCACAAAAAGATATTATTACTGAAGCATCAGCAAACTTACCAACAAATGTTAAACAAGATAAGTCAAATAATATTGAATCAAACTCAGTTTTAAATGAAATAAATATTGATGAAACAAAATCAAATAATAACAAGATTGGTCTTGAAACAAATATTAGCTTACCTGAACAAACTAATGAAATTTATTTTAGTTCTAAAGTAGTTAAAAACTCTGAAAATTTTATCAAAGATAAGATTTATGCTGATAAATTAAACAATTCAAAAAAAATTGAAACACAAAACACAAAAGTTGTCTCTAATTCAAAAATTTATTCCAGTAATACTGATGAAGACTTATTTAAAAAAAATGAATTGAATAATAATATAGATGTAGAAAGTCAAAATAATGATAATGCTTTTTATATATCACCACCAAAGCTTGATGAGAGAGCGTCTAATATTAGATTTATTTCTTCTTTAGATAATGAATTGTCTAATTTAGAAAAAGTATTTCTTAAACTAGATTTAGAACTTAAAGATAAAAGGATTAGTAAGGTAAAAGATTTAATTGATACAGAACTAGATTATAATAAAAATGCTGAAAAATTTTTAATGGCATTTAGAGAACGTTTAGATTTACTTGCGATTTATAAAAATGCGTTAGAATTTATACCTCTTAAACCACCTATGGAACATTATTATGTAACTAGTAAATATGGAAAAAGAAAACACCCAGTAACAAAAAAATGGCGTTTTCATCATGGTATTGATTTAGCAGGAACATGGCAGGAAAATATTAAGGTATCAGCTGATGGAGTTGTAACTTTTGCAGGATATCATGGTTCATTTGGGAAAGTAATTAGAATAAAGCATAATTATGGAATTAAAACTACTTATGGACATCTTGCAAAAATATTAGTTAAAAAAGGACAAATCGTTTCTGAAGGTCAGATAATTGGTAAAATGGGAAGAACTGGGCGAGTAGATGGCGCTCACTTACATTATGAGATTTCAGTTAATGGAAAATCAAGAGATCCTGCTATTTACTTTTCGATTGGAAGAAAATTATTAAGTAGAAATAGCCTAAAATCAATTGCAGATTTAAATTAATTTGGCATATGAAATGCACTATCTCCTAAAGAGGTGTATTATAATGAAACAATTTAATAGAAATGAAAATCTAAAAATTAATGAGATCTTTGATCTTAAAATTAACTTAAAAATTTTTAACAAAAATAATAAAGTTTATAAAAAGAAAATTTTACCCTTAAAAATCTTAGCTAATATAGATTTAACCAGTAGATAATAATTTGTTTAATTTTGATCGTCTTTTTCTTTCAGCACTAGAAGGAATACTCAACATATCTCTATATTTAGCTACAGTTCTTCTAGCTACTTCAATTCCTTGATCAGATAATACATCTGCTATTTTTTCATCACTAAGAGGCTTATTTGAAACTTCCGTAGAAATTAACTTCTTTAATGCTTCCCTTACAGCTGAAGCTGCATGTTTGTCGCTTTCTTCAGAACTTGGAATAGATGCAGAAAAAAATTCTTTAAGAGATAATAATCCCCAATCAGTTAAAATTAATTTACTATTAGTTACTCTTGAGACTGTACTTTCGTGCATACCAATAGCGTCAGCGACATCTTTTAGAATTAGTGGCTTCATGTGACTGAATCCATGTTTAAAAAAACTTATCTGTTTTTGTAATATTACAGATGCGACCTTTAATATAGTTTTATTTCTTTGATCGACAGCTTTTTGTAGCCATTTTGCTTCTCCAATTTTATTTGCTGTAAAATCATTATCATCTTCCCCAAGATTCAAATTAGATATCTCACTTATATAATCTTCATCTAAATCTATTGTTGGGAGAGTTGACTTATTTAAATCAATTTTCCAACCTTTATTAGTTTTTGTTACGATTATATCAGGATCAGAAATTCTTAGAGGTTCGTTATTAAAATTCTCTGCTGGCTTGGGGTTTAATGTTTTAATCATATTAACCATTTGAATAATTTTATTATTTTCTATTTCACACATTTTTATAAGTGTTTTAATTTTCCCTTTTGTAATTAATGATAAGTTATCTATTAAAATTTGATATTTATTATCTAAAATTCCCTTTTCTTCTAGTTGTATCTTAAGGCATTCGGATAAATTTTTTGCAAATATCCCAATTGGTTCAAGGCATTGTAACTGTTGAATTATTTTTTCTATATAATCTATAGGTTTATTCAATTCCTCAGCAATATCTTCAACTGAATGAATTAACCAACCACTAGGATGTAAATAATCAATTAAAGAAATTGCAACAGATTGATCTTTTTTTTCGAAGGAAAGAGTTATTTGATTAGTTAAATGTTCTTTTAATGAAATTTTATTTGCTACAGTATTTTCGATAACTTCAGATAAAGAAGTATTCTTATTTTCAAAATTATTTTTAATTTTTGTTTTATTTTTTTCAAAAGATTTTTCAGAAATGTGAGTATCAAAAGAATTTTTCATTTCTAAATCACTGTTAATCTTCAAAGGGTCTTCATTATGTTTAGTATTTTCAACGACATCATAAGTTTTTTGTTCATTTATTACCATTTTTTTTATATTGAGGTCTTCTTTTATAAAAGGGTTTTCTAATTTAGCATTTTCTACATATTCTGCTAATTCAATATTTGTAAGTTGTAAAAGCTTAATTGCTTGCTGCAATTGTGGGGTCATAACAATAGACTGATTTTGCTTTATTTTTAACTGTTGATTAATTTTCATAACAAACCTCCTATATATGATTTCAATCAAAGAAAAATTCGTTTGAAAAATCAAAGCTTTAATTTGACATGATTTTAAAGACAGAAATTTGACAATAAAAAACTATATCAGTTCTTAAATTTAATGTATTATCGTGGGTATGTTTAAGATTTGGCTTTTTTATAAATTTACAAAAGTCATTATGTTGACAAGAAAATATTAATGTTTTTTTCAACTTCATGTAAAATATGTAAAATCATAAGAATATTCTTATTCTCAGTTTTTTTGCTTATACTCTTAGCTTTAATCCAAAAAGATAAGCTACATTATTTAAAATTCATAACTCCAGAAAATGCCGCCTATTTTATTTTAGTCGTAGGCATTTTAATAACAATTTTAAAAATTTTTGAATATATAAAAAATAAAAAAAATTAATTTCTATCTCTTACCAACCGAATATAATTTGGTTTATAACCAGGATATCGACCGAATGTATTACCGTTTAAAAAATTAACTATCCAATTAAATTCAGGTTGCCAAAAATTCTTATCTTTTGTCCAAAAAGGTTCTGGGGGAGTTTTTGGAAAAATTTTTAAATTAATTTTAACTTTATCGCATTCTAAACATATTAAACTTTCTAACTCATGTCTTGTTGGTAATCTCCAACTACCCTCCAATTGTTTATTAGCTAATTTTTTAATTTCTGGAACAAATTTAAATTCGAACTTTTTTGCTTCTCCAATACAAGTATTTCCTTTCCAAACCATTCCTACTGGACAAGTCATCCATTCAATTTTATTTTTTAAGTCAATAATAAAATATCCTCTAGGTATATACTCAGAAGCAAATAAAAATTTAGGTATTAAAAATAAAAAAAATATTCCTGTCATCAATTTAAAAAATTTACTAGAAAGTATTCTACACATATAATAACCTTAATGTTTTTTTTAATTTATTTTGATTTTGGTCTCATTCTTGCAGAATTTATGCCTAAAATCATGTTTTTTATATTTAATGAGGAATAAAAAATGGATATAGCATCTTTAATAGGTTTAGTTGGAACACTAGGAATGATTGCAGGCGCAATGGTTTCATCAGGAGGAATTGGTCCATTCATTGATACCCCTTCGATGTTAATCGTCATTGGTGGAACTTTCTTTGCAGTCATGTATAGATCTACGCTGCCAGATTTTCTTGCTTCTTTTGGAACTTTAGTAAAAGTTTTTTTACCTGGTGCAAAAAAACATGATGAATTAATTACTAGAATTACTGAGTTAGCTGGAATTGCAAGAAAAGATGGAATGATGGCTCTAGAAGGCCAAGAGGTGCCGGATAAATTTTTTGAAAAAGGACTTCAAATGCTTGTAGATGGAGCTGATGAAACAAAATTAACCGAACAATTAAATAGAGAAGTTAAAGGCATGATAAGACGACATGATAATATGAAAAGTGTCTTTCAAGCTTGGGTAGATTTAGCCCCTGCTATGGGAATGATCGGAACTCTAATTGGTTTAGTTGCAATGTTAGGAAATATGGCTGATCCAAAAGCTATCGGACCTGCGATGGCTGTTGCACTTTTAACAACACTTTATGGAGCGATGATTGCTAACTGTATATTTATGCCAATTGTAACAAAATTGGAAAATTACTCTGCACATGAAGCTTTATATAGAGAGATGGTTGTTATGGGATTAAAATATATTTCAAGAGGAGAAAGTCCTAGAAACATTACAGACCAGTTGATAGCAAATTTACCTCCTAAACTTCAAGCAAAAATAGAAGAAGCTGCTTAATCAAATAGGTATTTATATGGCTGAAGCACAAGAAAATCCTAATGTAGAAGAACAAGAAGAAGAAGAATGTCCTAAATGCCCACCACCAGGAGCACCTGCTTGGATGGCAACATTTGCTGATATGGCAACTTTATTGATGGCATTTTTTGTTCTAATTCTTTCATTTGCTGAATTTAATGTTCCAAAATTTAAACAAATTAGTGGTAGTTTAAAAAATGCCTTTGGTATTCAAAGAGTTGTGCCAGTTGTTGAACAACCTAGAGGAACAACTGTACTAGCTCTAAATTTTAGTCCCTCTCCTGATCCTTCTGTTACAAAAAACATGACACAACAATCAACAAATACTGAGCAAAAAAATTTAGACCTTAAATCTGAAGAAGATAAAAGGGAGAGTTCAAAATCAAGTTCAGAAAGTATTGAAAAAGCAAAAAAGCTAGAAGAGGCTCTTAAATCAATTGATCTAGACAAAAGTGTTTCAACAGAAGTTATTGATAATAAGGTAGTCGTCAAAATAAATAATGAAGAGATTAAAAATATTCAAGATGTTGTTTCAAAAACTATTACAGCTATAGAAGATGCAAGAAATAAATCAGGAAATTACGATACTGATGTATTGATTGGTGGTATTAATAATGAGATCAAAGCAATTGCAATGGCTGGACAAAATAATAAAGCTCTAATTGATAAAATAGAAAAAATTAATAGAGAAGAAAAAGAAGAAAAAAGAAAAACTGAAGAAACTAAAATAAAAGCTAAAAGTGCTGAAGATGAATTCAAAGTAGCTTTAAAACAAGAAATTGGACAAGGTTTAACAGAAGTTAAAAGAGAAAAAGATAAGGTCATTATTACCGTAGGTTCAGCTGGAGCATTCAGATCTGGGTCTGCTGAGCTAACAGAAAATGCAAAAAAAATCATGGGTAAAATTGCTAAAGTAAGTGAAAAAGGAACTGGGCAAATTAATGTATCAGGTCATACCGATAATGTTCCATTAATTTTTGGTGGACAATATAGAGATAACTGGGATTTAGCTGCTGCGAGAGCATCTAGTGTGGTTCAATCAATTTCAAAATCTGGAGATATACCATTAGATCGCCTTATGGCAATAAGTTATGGTGAGTCAAAACCATTAGCTTCAAATAATGATGCGACAGGTAGATCAAAAAATAGAAGGATTGAAATAGAAATTAAATATTAATTTCAATATTGAAATATGGCAGAACAAAGTTTAACTCCTGAAAATTTAGAAAGTTACTCTACAGAAGCAATATCCAACTTTTATAAAGCTATCGAAGATTTCGCTGATGTTATTACTGAAATAAAGTCTGAAGATGCCAATATTGCAGTATTTAATAGTATATATGTGATGATTGAAGGTAGAAAAAGAAGGCTAGCTGACATTGCTAATGTAGAAGCCCCCAATGATCCACTTAATTTAGAAGTAATGGTTTATAGTAAAGATAATTTAGAATCAGTAATAGATACAATTAAAGAAGCAGGCTTTCCTGTAAAATCAAAAGAAAAAAATTCGCAATTTCTTATAGTAAAAGTACCACCACCTTCTAGAATGCAACTTGAAGAAATAGGTGATGACTTAATTAGAAGAACAAATAGTTTAGTAATGAGACTGACTAAGATCAAAACTAATACAGGCTTAAGAATTAGAGCAGCTGTTCAAAATGAATTTATTGAAACTAAAATTGCTACTTTAGCAACAAAAAAGATTGACGCTTCGCATTTAAAGATAGAAAATGAAGGCAAATTTCTAGGCGTCTTAAAACGTAAACAAATTCTTGGTAGTTATTTTAAGTCTACTGAAAAAGATGATGAAACTTTTGTTAAAAAAGTTAATTTATATTTAAAATTAAACGAAAATTTAAAACAACTTGATGTTAAAGAAGACGAAAATCAAAACAATCAATCTTAATTTAAATAAAAATTAATAATTACATTATAAAATTACAGAGTACTTAAACTATCTTCATCACGCACAGGCGGCTCGAGATAGGAGTAATCAAAATCAATTTTAGGATCTAATTTCCGTGAAATTACTTGGGCTTGCTCTTCGTTTAAACAAGTTAGAACTAAAAACAACCTATAATCTTTATTATTATAATAATTTCTCAATACATTTATTTGATTTAAGCCATAGTACCAAGACTTTAAAACCCAGGATATACAAAATAACCATGGAGAAACCAAAAACATTATTACAAGAAAGATAATTGTGAAAAAAAGATTCATCCACAATCTATGATATAACATCCATAATGGAGGAGCTACGCTTGCCAAGATTGAAAGCTCAAGATCTAATATAAACCCATTTTTTCTTAAATTTTTAAATACCTCAAATTGTTTATATGATTTGTCTTTTTCAAAAAGATTTTTAATATCAACATTCGAAAAGTCTTTAATATGATTTTCATCTATTTCTTCACATGTAATACCTAATGAAGATTTTGTTGAAATATTAAAACCTGTTCCTTCTCTAAAAATTGTAATAATTTTATCTTCTTCATCTTCATCAAGGTTTTTTTTAAGATCTTCATAAGGTAAATTAAAATATTCACCATTAAGTCCTATTATAATGTCATTTTCTTTAATTCTAAGATTATATGCATTAGAAAAAACTCTGACATTTGTAATTTTTAAAAATTTTCTACTTAATTTATCCTGGTCTTCGTTAATAGAATTTGATGATTCATTATTTTCCATTATTTCATATTACCTAAAATTTAAGGGTATTTAATCATAGCTGCCTTGTCTTTCATTTTGCTTACAAGACTATTATTCTTTTTAATTAAAGAATTGATCTGTTGAGAATGCATTGATTGATTTGCAATAATTTTGTTATATATAGGGTTTTTACTCATTGATTCCATTGATTTTTTTATAGCTTTAGAACTCTGTGAAGCAAAATTAGTTAAAGTTTTCTTTAAGTCATTATTATTTTTAACAGAATTTTTAGAAAATGTATCTAATTCAGTGACTAAAGAATTAGAAATTGTTCTAAGTTCTGCTGCTGTCAACTTATTTGATTCTGTAATTTTCTTTTCAATTTTATTCATAGTAGTAATGACGTTTTTATTTACAGCCAAAAATTCATCTTGTTTTTTTATAGCTTTATTTAAACTTTCAAGTGATTTATTTACACTATCTACATTTTCTGCAAAAACTACCAATGCCTCTCTACTTGTTTCCGTCATTGTATTTAATTTATTAGAACCTTGCATAAACAAAAATGCTGATACAATTACAACAAAAATCCCTGAAACTATTGAAGAAACGAAAACGACTGTTGTGTATTTATGAATTTGTTTCACTTTATCCTCCAAAATTTTATGTTGCTTCCTTACAGTATTATATTCTGATGTCACATCTGTAGCAGCATCGGCTGCATCTAGAGCTAACTTAATACTTTCTTGTACGGCATCAACTTTATCGTTCATTTTAAACCTCTATTTTTAAAGTTACTCTTTATTTTATATGCACATTCCATACCAGTTGTCATCGAAACTTCTAAAGATGGAAGAATTTTTGAGACAAATCCAAATTTTTTACACCCCCAAGGTCTTTTAATCCTATGAGTTATAAAAAAATATTCACATCCATGACAAAATACTTTTTTATTCATTATTTTTTCCAATTAATTTTTCTATAAGACTTGCAATTTTGAAACGAAATGCACCTGCTAATGCAGTCAAACCAAAGAACCAATACAATAAAGCTGTATATGTATCTCCATTTTCTTTTAGTTCACTGGCATGAAAGTGACAAAGTAATGCGGAGTATGCAAAAGCAAAAGTAATAATTAACTGTCCAAAACCTTTTCTTTTTTTCATCTAATCCTCTACTTTTTTGTTACCATACTCATCAAATTGTAAATCACTTGGTATTTCTATTTCAGGTTTTTCTAAAAATTCACCTTTTTCAATTTTAAATATATAGGCAAGTATAGCTGCAACGCTTGCATAAAGATCTTCAGAAATTTCTTTACCTATTTTTCCAGTAAAGTATAGAGCTCTAGCCAATAATGGACTACTAAAAATATTTATATTTTTTTCGTTAGCTAAATGCATAATTTTTTCTGCCATTAAGCCTCTTCCCATTGCCAAAATTATTGGAGCTCCTTCTTCTCCTACTTCATATTTTAATGCTACAGCAAAATGAGTTGGATTTGTGATCACAACTGATGCATCTTTTACATCTTCTAAAGCAGAACTCTGTTCACTAGCACGCTGAGAAATTTCATTTTGTAATCTTCTAATTTTTTGTTTTACTTCAGGTGAACCATCTGTATCTTTCATCTCATCTTTGATTTCTTTTATAGACATTTTTAATTTTTCATTATGAGAATGTTTTTGCCAAATAAAATCAATCATCGCTATAACAGCTAAAGCTATTAATAAATAAATAGTCAATTTTGGAAATAATATAATATAACCTTTTAAAGCTTGATAAAGACTTCTATCAGATAAATGAATTATATTAATTAAATCAAAATATATAATAATACCAGAAATTCCACCTAGAAGTAATACCTTTAATATTGACTTTGTTAGTTCAATTAAACTTTGCATAGAAAACATTCTCTTTAATCCAGTGAGAGGATTAATTTTATTACCTTTGAAATTTATAGCCTTAGGTGAAAAATGAATTCCACCTCCAACACAAAATTGAGTAACAATTGAAGAAATCAATAATGGAAACCCAATTAACAAAGTTAAAATAACGATTATTTTAATCAATTTTAATATTCCCAAATAAGGTTTTTGATAATCTAATTCTTCTAACGAAAATATAAAAAAACTTTTCCACATTGACATGAAATTAGGAAATAAAGAAGAAAGAAAAACTAATGTCAATAAACCAAAAAAAACTGATGTGAAAACAAACATCTCTTTAGAAGTTAGAAATTGACCGTCCTCAATTGATTTATCAATTTTTCGTTGGGTAGGTTCTTCCGTTTTTTCTTGTGAATCTTGTTCTTCAGCCATTATTTATACTCATTTGAATGTAAAACATTATCTATTAAGTTTATACTTATACCAACTAGGTCTGAAAAAGCATTGGCTATTGTACCTAAAGCTAAGTAAAGAAAAATAAAAACACCAAGTAAAGTAATTGGGAAAATAAATGAAAATAAATTTAAAGTTGGAGCAGATCTTGTTATTATACCACCAGCTAAATTTATGAGTAACATTCCTCCAACAACTGGTAACATAATCAAACTGCCTAAGTATAACATCCTTCCAAATGCAAATATGCCTGCATTGCTTACTTCTCTAAAATTTAAAGACTCCCCAATTGGTAGATAATTATAACTTTCAATAATCATTTTTATCAAAAATAAATGTCCATCGAGAGATAAAAAAATACTTATGAGAAATAAAGATAAAACTGTACTAATTACTAAAGTTTGACCTCCAGACTGCGGATCAACCATATTTGCCATAGATAATCCAGCTGTGGATGCTATTTTTTCTCCACTTACAGAAGCCGCAGAAAACATAATATTTAAAATTAATCCAACTGATAAACCTAAACCAATCTCTGCTAAAATGATTATAAATATACTTAAAATACTCATTTCCATTACGTTAGGTAATTTTATATTTTGAAAAATAAAAAATGTTATACACATTGATAAAATAATCCGCACTTGAAGAGGAATGAAACTCGTTGAAAAAAAAGGCATACTAATAAGTAATGAACTAATTCTTAAGGAAGAGAAAAAAAACATTAAAACTAACTGGTATAAATTTGTTAAGTCAAGTCCTGGAAAAGCTAACGGATTCATGATTGTAATTCTTAAATCCCTACACTTGAAATTTGATCAAATATAAAAGAAAAATAATCTGATAATCCAACCATAAAAAAATTTCCTAAAAATGCAAATCCAATTAGAACAACAATTACCTTTGGAACAAAACTTAATGTCATTTCATTAATTGATGTTGCCGCCTGAAATATACCAATTAGTAAACCTATAGCTAGAGCTAAGCCTAATAAAGGACCACAAATCATAATAACTTTATATAATGCTAAACTGAGCATAGAAATATTTTCATCAAAAGTCATCTCAACCTCCTGCTGAAAAAGTACTTACTAAGGAACCAACAGTCATTGCCCATCCATCAACTAAAACAAAAAGTAATAATTTAAATGGTAGTGAAATAAGCATTGGTGAAAGCATCATCATACCTAATGACATCAATATGGAAGAGATAACCATATCAATAACTAAAAAAGGTAGAAATATTAAAAAACCTATTTGAAATGCAGTTTTCAATTCACTTGTCATAAAAGCTGGCAATACAACTCGAAAAGGTATTTCTTCATAATTTTCAAACTTTTTATCAATACCTGCTAAGTCAGAAAACATCAAAAGATCTGTTTTTCTTGTATTTTTGACCATGAAATTTTTTATACCTTTACTTGCTTTATCTACAGCTTCCTCTGCTGAAACTTCATTATTCATATACGGTATTGCTGCTTCATTGTAAATTTTTGTTAATGTTGGACTCATAATAAAAAAAGTTAAAAACAGAGAAATTGCAATAATTACTTGATTAGGAGGAGTTTGCTGTGTTCCTAGAGCTTGTCTTAAAATTGACATTACTATTATTATTCTAGTAAAACTTGTCATGCCTAAAATTAATGAGGGTAAAATTGTTAATGCTCCCATTAGAATTAGAATTTGAAGTGGCAATGAATATTCTGTTTTACCTCCATTAGTATTTACATTTAAAGCAGGTAAACCATTTAAAAGTTCATTTGCAAGCGCAGGTTTACTAATGCATAAAATTGTAAACGCTAATATTATTAAAAATTTTAAAGGAGAATATATTAAATTTATCATGTACTTTTTCATAATTAACTCTTTTTATGTAATGCAAGAAGATCAGAAATATTAACCTGCTCCAAAGGTTTTTTTGTTTCAACTTTTGGAGAAGCATTTGTATTTTCCTTTGCAATTAAACTATTTGAAATATCTTTATTTTCGTTAAGGTTATTTTTATTATTTATAAATTTTTGATCTTTTTCTGCAGGTGATTTTAAAATTTGCACTAGGTTTGAATGGCCTGATTTATGACCTACAAAAAAAAACTTTTCATTTTCTATTGAAAAAATCATAGCAGAATATCCACCTCTTATTGGTGAATATTCAATTATATTAATTTTTTTATTGTTAATTATTTTTTTTAAAGAAACACTTTTTCTTCTTATAAAAAAAGCAACTAATACAAAAATACCCAAAAAACTTAAAACTGTTATTATTGTATATGGATTTAAAATACCTTCATTCATAACTTACCTCTCATTTTAAGGTAAGCAAGAATAGTGCCAATGATGAAGTTATATAACGCTTTGAAAAAATTGAATAAAATTAGTCAAAAATTTGACTTATAACTTTTTAACAGTATCTTCTGGATTAGAAACTTCTGTAAATCTTACACCAAATCTTTCTCCAACCATTACTACTTCACCTCTTGCAATTTGAACACCATTAGCAAGGATATCAAGAGGATCTCCTGCAAGTCTTTCCAACTCAACCACAGAACCTTCATTTAGTCTTAAAAGATCACGTATTTTTAATTGGGATGATCCAACTTCTACAGTAAGTTTAACTTCAATATTTTCTAAAACTTTTAAATTATCAATACTAACTTCAGACTTATTATCTTCAGTCTCAACGTTATTCTCTTGATCTAATTCCGCCATATTAACTCCTTTAAGAAACTCTATTTTTAAGGCTTATTGCAGCCTGACCATTTGATTCACCAATTTCAGCTTTAAATAATATTTTTTTATCAACTAAAAAATCTACTCCATCAATAGGACCAATCTGCAGTAAATCACCTTTTTTAAAATTAACCATTTGTGACACTTTTACCTTGGGTTCACTTAAAATAGCAGATACAGGCAATGGTACATTTAGTACTGAATTTTGTAACCTTTCTCTCCAAGTTGTGTCATCCTCAATCACATCTGACTGAACTCTAGATCTCAAAAGGGAAGCAATTGGTTTAAGTGTTTGCAGTGGATATATTATATCAAATGAAGCTGAATCTACATTTGGTAATTGTATTACAAAAGAACATATTATCACTGAATCTGATGCCTCAACTAGAGTTGCAAATTGAGGATTTATTTCTCTACCAACATTTTTTATTGAAATTGGCATTAAATCTTTCCAAGCATTCTCTAATGATCTTCCAATACCGTCGCTGACTATCTCAATTATTCTTTCTTCAGTTGCAGTAAATTCAGCTTTTTTTGAGGGAAAGCTTGCTAATTTTCCACCATAATAACAATTGGTTAATATGCTAATAAATGATGGATCCATAACTAACAACATCGAACCTTTTAATTCCTCTATACGAGAAGTAGACAAGCTCATAAAACTTTCTAAGCCAGCACTATATTCATCATAAGTTTTAACTTCTGGGGGAAAAGGATTAATTTTGGGTTGTAATCTCAACATTGGTAAAAATATCCCTCTTACCATCCTAGCAAATCTCTCGTTAATTAGTCTTAGGGCATAATAGTCTCCCATTAATTCAAGATTATCAGATCCAAAAGTAAAAGATGTTACCTCTAAGTCGTTATTAAAACCATCTCCAGAATTAATTTCACCAGATTTCAAGCCATCCATTAAGGCTGATACTTCTTCTGACGATAATTTCCTTGACGTGTTTGACATTTAAAAACCCTTATTGAACTACAAAACTTGTAAAATAAACACCCTCAATACCAGGGAATTCTTTAAGAGATTCTAGTTTAGCATTCATTTCTTTAAGTAACTTTTCAGAAAGAGCATTTTTACCTTCACTTCCAGAAATACTTTCTTCAGAAAAATCACTAATAACTGATAAAATGACAGATCTTAAAGCTAATTGATGCTGATCAACCATTTCAATAACTTTTTCGTCATATTGAGTTGAAACACCAACACTAATTTGTAGAAACTTTTTACTATTTTTTAAATTTGTAGTGAAATCACCAGGAAATTCAAAATAAGTTGTTTCATAAGCGTCGACATCTGGAACTGATTTAACATTTTTTGTTATTATTCCCTCTTCATTATTTTCTTCAGTGTTTTCATCTTTATTCTGTTTATTTTTTACCTTTGGTTCTCCTTCAATAATTTGATTCACTTCTTGTGAAGGATCTTGTTCTGGTTCACCACCAAAAATGAAATATCCAATTCCAAGACCTAGAACAATTAAAAACATCCCACCAATCACAAAAAGAATAATTTTTAAAATCCCACCTTTTTTTTGTTGTTCTTCTTCTTTTACTTCAGCCATTTTTGTCTCACTTCTAAGCGTTAATATTAATTAAGTAATTTGAATTGTCATCTTTATTATTTTCTTCATTCTCTAGAATAGATATCTCATCTTTATTAAAATTATTATCTTTATTATTTTCTGAAGAATTTTTATTTTCTCTATTTGAACTCATTAACGAATTTTCAAAATTAATTTTTTCTAATAGAAAACCGTGATCTGATAGTGTCTTTGCTAATAGTCCTTCGTTAGATTGTAATGCAATCATACTAGCTGCATTTTCAACTTTCATTACGATATTTGCACTTTTATCTTTTATTTTTAAATTAATTTTTAAATTACCTAGTTCTTTTGGTTTTAAAGCTAATTCGATCTGCTTTTCATCTTCCTTTAATCCTTTTTCTATTCTTAAAATTAATTTTTCTGTCCAACCAAGTTTTGATATATCTAATTCTTCAATCATTTGATCTAAAACAAAATTAATATTTCTATCACTGTTAAATTGGTGTTGACTAAAATTGTTTCTTAAACTTAAGTTGTCTATTTTGTTTATTTGGTCACTATGATGAGAAAAATTATTGCTCTCACTATTACCTTTAGTTTGTTTATACATAATTTCATTATCGTTAAAAATTATTTTATTTTCAAAATTCTTTGAATTTATATCTTCCTTTAAGCGATCAATTTTAGAAAAAATATCATTTAAAATACCTTTATTATACTCATTATTTTTAACATTATTTTTTTTAATTATATTATTATAAGAATTAGGTTTTAAATTTGATTTGTCTGACACATTTAAAAGGCTTTTCTCATTTTCACTAATTGAATTAATGTTTATGTTTATATCTTTGGTAATATCACTATTTGATAACTTAGATACAATATTTTTTTTATTAAAATTTATTTTTAACAGCTTATCTGATTTTACATTAAGATTTAAAATATTTGGAATTTTTTTTGAATTAAAATCAAAAACTTTATCATTTTTAAAAATTGGATGGTTCGTTTCATTTTCAGGAAATTTAGAAAAAAAATCCTTAAACATAATCTCTAATTTACCTATATTTTTGGATGATTTTTTTGAACTTAATACTTTTTCAATTGAAGGATTCACAATAAATTCATTTATATTTTTTCCGTTAACTTTTTTTTCATCAACCAATACAGGCAATGAAAACAAAGCACCTAAAACGTCATCAGTTTTACTTTTATCATTATTTTTAACGCTCAAATCAAATTTATGTGTATTAATTTTATCCATAAAAGACCTTTAAGAGAATAAATGCAATTTAAGTGCCACAATTAATTTTTTGTTAAATTTCTATTTGTAATTTCTAATTTTAAATCTTGAAACTCACTAAATTCCATTTTCTTTTTATGGATTTTTTTTTCTACCTTATCTTTTTGAATAAATGTTTTTGCAATCGCTAAATCAGTTTTATTTTTTTGCTCTAATAAAAATTCTTTTTTATTTTCTGCAATTTGTTTTTGCTTACTCATTATGTTTATGACTTTGCTCTTATTTTTATAAATTGCTCCTATCAAATTTTTATTAGTTTTTTTATTATTCTCTTGAATAATATTATTAATTTTAGACAATAAAATATCAGTTTTTTTTAATTCTTCATTTATTAAATTTACATTATTAATTTGATTATAAAGATCTCTTTTTTTTAATTTTTCAAGAAGTTTATATAACCTTATTTCTTTTTTAATCTTATTCATTATATAACTTCAACAATTTTGATATGCATTCACTATAATTAATTTTTTCATTTTCTTTTTGAGAGATGAAATCAATAATTTTAGGCCACATTGTGATTGCCTCATCAAGTAATATATCTTTACCTGGAACATATCCACCCATCATAAGAAGATCTTTATTTTCAACATAAGAGGACACATGAGCTCTAAATTTTGTTGCTATATCTAAATGATCTTCTTTAATAATTTCATTCATGACCCTACTAACTGAATTAGTTATATCAACTGCTGGATAAATTCCCATTTGTGCATTACTTCTACTTAACAGTATATGACCATCCAATATAGCCCTTGCAGTGTCAACAACAGGGTCATTGTTATCATCAGCATCTGCTAAAACAGTATAAAATGCAGTTATACTTCCATCAGAAACATCAGAGTTTCCAGTTCTTTCAATTAAATTCGGTATCATTGAAATGACCGATGGAGGATAACCTTTTGAAGTAGGTTGTTCTCCCAGAGAAAGACCAATTTCCCTTTTTGAATGAGCTATTCTAGTCAAGCTATCCATAATTAATAAAACATTTTTGTTTTTACTTCTAAAATATTCAGCTATAGCAGTTGCTCTATTGGCTCCTCTTACCCTCAAAAGTGGTGATTGATCTGCTGGAACAGCAACAACAGTAATTTTGTTTTTATTTTCATTACTAAACAGACTTTGTACCATTACTCCAACTTCCCTAGCTCTCTCTCCAATCAAACCAAGAACAACTACATCTGCATTAGTAAATTGACTCATCATTTTTATTAAAATAGATTTACCTACTCCCGAACCTGCAACAATCCCTACTCTTTGACCTTGTCCAATAGTTAAAAGTGAATTAATTATTTTTATTCCTACATCCAAGGGTTTTGTTACCGGCTTTCTTTTTAGAGGATTCATAGACTTTCCCATTAAAGGCCACTCCTCTTTCATTTTATCTATAGGTTTATCGTCTAATGGATTACCAAATGCATCTGTAATCCGTCCTAAAATCCTTTCATCAATATTAATATTTTTTCCATTATCTATTAACTGTACTTTACAACCTATAATTAAATTTGGATTTTGCCCTAATACAGCAAGCATATTGTATTTTTCATCAAAACTAATAACTTCGGACATGATTTTGTTTTTATTACAATCATATATTAAGCATAAACTCCCAATTGGAGCTGGAAAAGGATCTGTATAAACGATATTCCCATCAAATTTTTTCACCTCTCCAATATGAATGATATTCTTTTCAACAGATATGTTTTTAATTTTTTCTGAAATCTGGGAAGTAAAATTCATAATTTACTCTATTACTTTTTTATACTTTATTGATTGAATCACTCCACCAATGTCAATTGTAAAATCACCTCTACCTAAAGAAGAATCTAAATCCAATTTAAAAGTAATTTCTGATTTATTACTTTCTATAAATTTGTTTAATAAATCAAAATCCTCATTATTGAGATAAATTTTAATATCGTTATTAATACTTTTTATTTCATTAATACTATTTTTAATTTTTTTTAAAAACTTGTCAGGAAATTTTTCTATTTGGTAACCAATTACACTTTCGGCTAATTCAATTACTTTTGCCTTAACTACATTTTCAATTTCTTCATTACTAATTTCTCTAATATTTTTAAATAGAGTATTAATTAAACTAATTTCAGAAATAACTTCATTAGCATAATCTTTTGAATCTTCTGTATTATTTTTAATTTCTTCACTTTGAGTTTCGATATTTTCTTCTAAAGATTTTGTTACAGCTTCACGAACTGAGTCTAATGCTTCAAGTGTTTTTTCTTCATATTCAATTTTATTTGTTTCAGCAGAATTAGTATCAAGAATTTCTTCATCTAGTTTCTTTACATTTTTATTAATATCTTCCTCTAATACTCCCTCTGATTTTTCTTGTTTATCATTAACATTTTCTTTTGAAACTTCATCTGATTTTATGGTTTCATCGATAGCTCCATCAACATGGTCTGCTTCTTTTTCATTATTATTATTTTTATCAATATCGTTAAAAGAATGAATATTTTCAGGTCCATCATTTTGATTAATGTCTTTAACAGTTTCTTGACTTACACCTACATTTTCTTCACTGGAGTTATCAGTTTCATTTTGGTTTTCTTCTGATGAAATTCTTTCAGATTCTTTTGCTAGATCAAATAATGTTTTTTTTACAAAGTTTTTTTTATCTTTTTTATATAATTCTTCTTGATTAAATGTTGAATTTTTAAACGATTTAATAACAGAATTAATCTCATCAGTTCCTAAAGGAGAAAGTTTTAACTCCTCATTCTCATTTTCACTCTGGTTTATATTGACCATAACATTACTCATCTAAATTTATACAAAATCATCACCACCACGACCAGCAAGCACAATTGATCCCTCATCGGACATTCTTCTTGCTATAGCAATTATTTGTTTTTGAGCTTCTTGAACTTCTGTTAATCTTACAGGCCCCAACGCTTCCATTTCATCTTGTATATTCGCTGCAGCTCTTTGAGACATACAACCAAATAATTTTGTCCTTAGCTCATCATCTGCACCTTTAAGAGCTAAAATAATTAATTCATCATCAACTGCTCTTAAGAGAGTTTGAAGAGATTTATCATCTGAAAGTAGTAATGTTTCAAAAACAAACATATTATCTTGAATACCCTGCATTAGTGATTTGTCAGCTTTTAAGATATCTTTCATTATTCTTCCTTCCATATCTTGTTTACAGAAGTTCATAATTCTAGCAGCAGCTTGCACTCCTCCAACTTTACTAGCTCTTAAACTTGCGTTTGAAGAAAAAACTTTTTGCATAACTCTATTTAATTCTGACAACGCTTCGGGTTGAATGGTTTGAAGTGTAGCTATCCTTTTTACTATGTCTGACTGTATATTTTCCGGTAAAAGATTTAACACATCTGCTGCAATGCCAGGCTCTAAATATGAAATGATCAACGCTATAATTTGCGGATGCTCTTCTAAAATTAATTCCGCAATAGACCTTGCGTCTAACCATTCTAATATTTCAATTGCTTTAACACTATCCTGAGGCGTAATTCTTCCTAAAACACTTTCAGCTTTATCTTCTCCAAGTGCTTTTGTTAAAACATTTTTAATATAACTTGTTCCTTCAATACCTAAACTTGTTTGCCCTTTTATAATTGCCAAAAACTCATCAAGTACTAAATTCACTGTTTCTTGCGGCAAACCTTGAACTGAATACATAGCACTACCTAAAGTTTGAACTTCCTTTGGAGAGAGATTTTTCATAATCTCAGCGGCTTCATCCTCTCCAAGTAACATCATCAAAATTGCACATTTTTGAGTTCCAGTTAAATTGTCATATAAATCATTTATATCTTCAGTTGTAGATACTTGTTCAGCCATTTTATATCCTATCTGTATTATGTTTTAATTATCTGTTGGTTGATCTCTCATCATATTTTTAAAGACATTTGATACTCTACCAGCTTGATCTCCTACAATCATTCTAATTACAGCTACTTTATCATCATAAGTGTTTGCAGTATCAAGCATCTCCGCTGATATCGCTTGTTTTTTTGGTTTTAACTTTGCTTTTATATCCTCCAAAGTATCACCCTCTTGAACTTCAACTTTATCTAAATCTTCTTCAAAATCACTATCACTCATAACAGGAGTTCCTGAAGAAAATGACGCAGGAACTATTACTCTTCTTAATAATGGTAACAAAGCACCGAATGTAATTATAGCAAATATTAATATCATACCAAGTTGTTTAGATAGTTCTTTAAATGTTCCACTTTCATACCATGGGATAGAAACAGGTTCTAATGTATCTATAAATGGACTACTTTGAACAGTTATACTATCTCCTCTATTTTCATCAAAGCCGAGTGTCTCCATTACTAGTAATTTTATCTCATCTAGTTTTTTTTGATCAACCTTTTCAAAAGAAACAGTACCATCATCTGAAATTATTTTCTTTTCTCTTAAAATTACGGCAGCTTTAATTTTTGTTACTTTCCCCACTTGTGGCAATGTTGTTTCAATTTTTTTACTTATTTCATAATTTTTTACTGATGACTGACTTCTTGACTTTATATTACCTATTCCGCCTTTAGCATTTGGAGCATCCTGCTTCAAATCTGGTTTAAGTGGTGGTTGGTTTGCTAATGCACCTGGTATTCCTTGAGCTTCAGCATCTCCTGATTCATCTAACGTATTTTGTTCACTTCTTATTGCGTTCCCTTCTGGATCTACTAATTCTTCAGTGATCTCTTTTTTTGTGAAATTCATATCTACATTTACTTCTGCTTTTACGTTTCCAGCACCTATCATTGGTGTCAAAAGAGAAATAACTTTTGATCTATAAATTTCACCTAGCTTCATTTGTTGAATAATTTGTTCTTCTGATGCGGAAATATTGTCGTCTGTTTTTGGTTTTGATAATAACTCACCAAATTGATCAATTACAGTAACATTTTCAGATGGTAAATTTGGTACAGATGAGGATACCAAATGAACAATAGATTGAACTTGTTGCCTTCCTAAAGAACGTCCTGCCGCTAGCCTCACAAATACTGAGGCAGAAGGCAAAGCTGTTTCACGAGCAAAAACAGTTTTTTCTGGAATGGCAAGATGCACTCTTGCTGATGAAATGCCTGAAATAAAGTTTAACGACTTGGACAATTCAGCTTCAAGAGTTTGTTTAATCTTAACTGCTTCTACAGATCTACTAGTTCCCATAGGCATGTCATTTAAAGAAGAATAACCATCTGGTACAGAAGAAGGTAAACCTTGCGAAGCTAGTAACATTTTTGCATTATGATAATCTTCAACAGGTACTATAACCTCTCCAGTTGCTGAATTTAATGAAACATCAACACCATTTTGTTTGAGTGCATCAAAAACTGCAGATTTTTCATTTTCTGGTAAAGAAGAAAATAAAGTTGTCATTTCTGGTTTCTGCATTAAATAAAAAGAAACAATTCCAATGAATGTAACAATTATTCCAAAAGCAAGAGGAACTGACTTTTGAACCGCAGGGTCTGACCTCAGTTTTTTAACATTAGAAAATACTCCAGAAATTTTTGATAAAATTCCTGAATTTGTATTTGTTAACTCATTTCCTGTTGCTTCAGCCATAACTTAATCCTTTATCTATATTACACTGGCATGTTCATAATATCTTTATATGAACTTAAAACTTTATTTCTTACATTTAATGTTAATTGAAAAGCGATATTTGCTACTTGTTGTTGCATGACAACTTTCGTAAGATCAGTTTCTTTTCCTAATTCATAATCTTTAGTAATTTGATTAGCCTTAGTTTGTGAATCTGCAACTTCTTTTATTGCATCATTAATTTTAGAACCGAAGTCTACAGAACTTTTATTATCCAAAATTTTTGATGCCTTATCCAAAACATCTGCTCTAAGATTGTTTTGAATTATATTTCCATTTATTTTAGACATTTTTAATCCTCTTTAATTAATTTAAGCATAATTATATCTATCAATAAAACTCTCAACCTGACCGTCTGACGACATGTTATTAAGAGATTTATCTATCATAATTGAAGTTTTTGTTATCTTATCGCCTTCGCACAACACAAGTGCTCTTTGTAATGTGTTTTCTAATTCTCTAACATTACCTGGCCAATCGTGATTAATAATAACTTCTTGTGCTTCTGAAGAAATAATTGGTATTTGTTTTTCTTTACAATGTTTCTCTAAAATCTTTAAAGCTATAGGGAAAATATCATCCTTTCTATCTTTTAAATTTTTTGTTTGAAGAGGAAATACATTTAATCTGTAATATAAATCTTCTCTAAATCTAGATTGCTTTACCTCAGTTACCATATCTCTATTAGAAGTAGCTAGAACTCTAACATCAATTTCAATATCCCTTTGACCACCAACAGGGGTTACCTTTTTTTCTTGTAAAACACGTAATAATTTTGCTTGTAAAGATAAAGGCATCTCAGAAATTTCATCCAATAACAAAGTACCTTTGTCAGCGGCCCTAAAAATCCCCTTATTTGCGTAAGAGGCTCCTGTAAAAGCTCCCTTTTCATGACCAAAAAGAATTGCCTCTAACATGTTTTCTGGGATTGCAGCACAATTAACCGCAACAAAGGGTTCATTTTTTCTTGGAGAATATTCATGTAAATAATTTGCTAAAACTTCTTTGCCGGAACCAGTTGGGCCATTAATAAATACTGTTACATCAGTCAATGCTACTCTTCTTGATAAACTTAGCAGTTCAAAGGTCTTTTTATCACCTGCTGAATAAAAATTATCTGTGACACAACAATGAAAAATTATCTCTTTTGTTGTTTTATTATAAATATCATTAAACGTTAATCTCTTTAGTGCTCCACCTAATTCATTTAAAATAGTATAATCTTCAATGCTTTTATCTTCTGAAATAATAATAATTTTTTTTATTTTGTTTTCTCTTGCAAAAGCAAGTAATTTTTCTTGGCCACCTAATTTTTTTTCATATTCTATAGAACAAATAATTGTTTCAACATTTAACCCACTCAAGGCTACTCCTGAAAGGTTTGGTAAATCATTATTTTCATTATGTTTAATTATTGATATATTTCTATTTTCAAAAAACTTACTTAAATCTTCAAAAATACTTAAATTTTCACCTATAATTATTATATGATTCATAAATAACTCCTTAGTACAAACTCAGAAGCAAGAAGTTTGCCAAAACTAAAATTTATGAAAATTTAAATTGTAGAATTGAATATTTAAGGAAAAATATTACAAAAAAAACCTTTTTATTGAGTCAGTTTTATGACATTATATTATTAATTTTAATAAAATACAAAATTTTGACACCTACATGGCATCTGTCACAAAAATATCAGACCATAAAAACCAAAAGAATAATAACTTTAATGTCAGAAGTTTAATTTCTGGTAAAAGTAAAAAAACTGATGAATTAATAAAATTAATTCAAATGGTTTCTAACACGAATAGTACCGCTTTAATACTTGGAGAAACTGGAACTGGTAAAGATGTTATTGCTAGAGCAATTCATAACTCCTCTCCAAGAAATGGGCCATTAATAACTGTCAATTGCGCAGCCATTCCATCAGAATTATTGGAATCAGAACTATTTGGTCATGAAAAAGGATCATTCACTGGAGCTGATAAATTAAGAAAAGGTAAGTTTGAACAATCAAGTGGTGGTTCAATGTTCCTTGACGAGATAGGTGATATGCCATTAGCACTTCAAGCAAAATTATTAAGAGCAATTGAAAATAAAACAATTCAAAGAGTTGGAGGATCTACAGATATTAAAATTGATCTTAGACTTATATGTGCAACTCATAGAGATTTAGAAAAAAAAGTTGAAAGTGGTGAATTTAGAGCTGATCTTTTTTTTAGAATAAATGTATTACCTATACAGGTTCCATCACTTGCTGAAAGAAGAGATGATATACCTGACTTAGTATTAAATCTTTTAAAAAATGTAGATGCCGAAGATGAATTTAAGCCAAAATTTACAACTGATGCAGTCACAGCACTTACAAGACATAATTGGCCTGGCAACGTAAGAGAACTAAAAAATTTAATTGAAAGAGCATGCATACTTTTTCAAGGTCAAGAAGTTACAAGTACAAATGTTACTGAAAACCTCTTGAGGTTAAAAGCTCCAAATACAATTGAAGAACAAAATGAGATTTGGGATGTGACATCAGAGTTAATTGATGAAGTCGAATTTGATGATGATGAAGAAAATAAGATTGATAATCTTCCTCATCCAAATAATTATAAAGATTGGTTCACTTTTTATGACGAAATTGATATTCGACGCCATTTACAAGATATTGAGATAATATTAATAGAAGCAGCTTTAGAAAAAACTAATGGGAAAATTGCCAACGCAGCAGACATCTTAAAGCTAAGAAGAACTACCCTAATTGAGAAAATGAAAAAATTCTCAATTACAAAAAATGATACTAATTAATAAATTTTTAATTCTTAAATTAACTGTTTTGATATGATCAAAAATAAATATTTTGAAGATTTTAATCTTGGAGACAAATATATACTTCCTTCAAGAACTCAAACAAGCGGTATTTTTTCAATGTTTCAAGGTGTGTCAGGAGATAATGACCCAATTCACTATGATGTAGAATTTTGTAAACAAAAAGGTCATAAAAATATGCTAGCCCATGGTTTCCAAGTTATGTCTCAAACAGCTGCTGGTGCAGGAAATTTTCCATCAGAGGTTAGAGAAAGTTTATTAGGAATGATTGAAATTAGTGGTAATTTTATAAAACCAGTTTATAAAAATGACACTTTATATCCAGAACTTGAAATCATTAATTTAGTTTCTCAAAAAACTACAGGTATAATTGAAATTAAGGCAAAAATTCTTAATCAAAATAAAGATTTAGTTTTTGAAGGTCTTCAAAAATATTTGCTTAAAAAGAAATCTTAAGTGAAATTAAATAAATTGTATCCTAATTAATATAATCCAGGAATAGCAATCAAAGCGCCTAGCCCTAAAATACCCATAACTATAGGAGATGTTATTAATCCTAATATTGCAAATAAAATTGCAAATATGCCAGATACTATTTTACCATTTAATATTCCAACTAATCCTAAAATAAATGCAAGTGGCGATAGAACAATCGAAAAAACAAAAATACCTACAAATCCTACAATTACTCCCCAAAGACCAAAGTTAGTTTGATTTTTTACAATTATAACTTGTTCTTGTTTATCGCTCATCAATTAACCTTCAAAAAACCAATTATCTGCTGTAAAATAACTTGAAAGTGAGTTTGAAGCAAGCATTTCATAAAACTGTAGTAAAAAAATTAAAGATTAATTTATTTAATATTATTAACGAAGTTTAGTCACAACAGTAATCTTTTTCACAACAATATCAATGATTAAAACTATAGTTTGGTAAAAGTCATAATTTTACAAAGTACAACCCATTAAAACTATATTAATTAGACCCTGGCTTATTGATTTTTTTTAATAATTCCTCACTCCCACTCAATTGTACCAGGTGGTTTTGAGGTAATGTCATAAGTCACCCTATTAACACCACTTACCTCATTGATAATTCTTGTTGATGTGTCAGAAAGAAAACTTTGATCAAATTTAAAATAATCAGCTGTCATTCCGTCTACGGAAGTTACGGCTCTCAACACACAAGCATATTCATAAGTTCTTTTATCTCCCATTACACCAACAGACCTAGTTGGTAACAATACTGAAAAAGCCTGCCAAATTTCATCATAAAGGTTATATTTTTTTATTTGGTCGATGAATATTTCATCAATGTTTTGTAAAATTTTAACTTTTTTAATTGTTACTTCTCCTGGGCATCTTATAGCTAATCCAGGTCCTGGAAATGGATGTCGATTTATAAATTTTTTAGGTAAGTTTAATTCATTTCCTAATTTTCTAACTTCATCTTTAAAAAGATTTCTTAAAGGCTCAATTAATTTCAAACCCATTCTTTTAGGTAAACCACCAACATTATGATGTGATTTTATGGTAACAGAGGGGCCATCATTAACAGACACACTCTCTATTACGTCAGGGTATAATGTACCTTGAGCTAAAAACTTTATGTTATCCATTTTTTTTGCATGTTTTTGAAAAACTTTTATAAATAAATTTCCAATTATTTTTCTTTTCTTTTCAGGACTTGTAACACCTTTTAAATTGTTTAAAAAAAGCTTGCTTTCATTGGCGTAAATTAGAGGTATTTTATAGTTATCTCTAAACATTTTTAAAACTTCTGAATGTTCATTTTTCCTAAGCAATCCATGATTAACAAAAATACAGGTTAAATTATTACCAATAGCCTTGTGTAAAAGGATAGCCGTTACAGAACTATCAACTCCACCTGATAATGCACAAATGACCTTATTATTGCCAATTTTTTTTCTAATATTTTTAATCTCATTTTCATAAAATGATTGCATTGTCCAATCACGTTTAAATCCTGAGATTTTTAGAAAATTTTCAAATAAAACTTTTCCTTTTGGAGTATGATGAACCTCAGGATGAAATTGAACGCCATAAAAATTTCTTTTTTCATCAGCGACCATCGCAAAAGGTGCATTTTTTGAAGTTGCTAAAACTTTAAAGTCAGGTCCCATTTCACTTACATGATCACCATGGCTCATCCATACTTCTTCGAGGTCTTTTTTAAACCAACCATCTAGAAATTTAGATTTTCTTTTTTGTTCTATAAATGCTCTTCCAAACTCTGATTTTTTTTCTTTTGAATTTATTTTTCCTCCTAATTGAAACATTAGAAGTTGTTGCCCATAGCATATTCCTAAAATTGGAATACCAAGTTTATAAATAATTTTAGAAACTTTTGGGCTATTTCTATCAAGAACACTTCGGGGCCCACCAGAAAAAATAATAGCTTTAGGAGATAATTCTTTTAAAAGTTTTTGATTAATATTTTGAAAAGGGTATATCTTTGAATATACATTAAGCTCTCTTAATCTTCTTGCAATTAATTGTGTAACTTGGCTCCCAAAGTCAATTACAAGTAGACATTCGTTTATATTATTTTTTAGTGTTTTGGTTTGCTTTGTCATTGTCGATAATTAGGAGATTCTCTTGTGATCATAACATCATGTACATGACTTTCTTTTAAACCAGCATTTGTAATTTTTCTGAAAACACAATTTTTTTTCATATTTTCAATATCAGCATTTCCTGTATAGCCCATTGCTGATTTTAACCCACCTACCAATTGATGAATTACATTTTCTATTGGTCCTTTATAAGGAACTTGTCCTTCAATACCTTCAGGAACTAATTTTAATTTTTCGATCTCTTCTTGAAAATATCTATCAGCTGAACCTCTTGCCATTGCTCCTAATGATCCCATACCCCTATAGGATTTATAAGACCGTCCTTGATATAAAAAAACTTCTCCAGGTGCTTCGTCAGTTCCTGCAAAAAGTGATCCAACCATTACGCCATTAGCTCCTGCCGCAATTGCTTTTGCTATATCTCCTGAGTATTTAATTCCACCATCTGCAATAACAGGAATTTTACTTTTCTTTGCAATCTTACTACATTCGATTATAGCTGACAGTTGTGGCAATCCTACACCAGCAATCATTCTTGTAGTACAAATTGAACCAGGCCCTATGCCAATTTTTACTACGTCAGCTCCAGAATCTATAAGGGCTTTTGTTCCATCAGGAGTTGCAACATTGCCTCCTAAAATATCTACAGAGTTACTAAATCTTGATAATTCTTTAATCGTATTTAATACTTTTTTACTATGCCCATGAGCAGTATCAACAACCAATAAATCTACACCAGATTCAATTAGTTTTTCAGCTCTTTTTAAACCACTTAATCCAACCCCTGTGGCTGCCGCAACTCTTAATCGTCCATCACTATCTTTACAAGAATTTGGAAACTTCTGGGATTTTTCAATATCTTTTACAGTAATTAATCCAATACATCTATTTTGTTGGTCAACAACAACTAACTTTTCAATTCTGTGCTTATGAAGTAATTCTTTGGCTTGCTCAGGTGAAATAGTTTTTTTTACGGTAACAACATTTTTTGTCATTAAAGTTGTAACTTTTTCTTTATAATTTTGAGAAAATCTCAAGTCTCTATTTGTTAAAATACCATTTAACTTTTTAGTAATATCATCAACTACAGGTATACCACTAATTTTATACTTATCCATTAAAGCAAAAGCATCTTCAATTGAACTTTTTGGAGAAATTGTAATTGGATTAATGACCATTCCTGACTCATATTTTTTTACTTTTTCTACTTCTTTTGCTTGTCTTTCTATTGAAAAATTTTTATGGATTACACCAATGCCACCTAATTGTGCGATTGCTATAGCAAGTTTATGTTCAGTAACAGTATCCATCGCAGAAGAAATAAGTGGAATATTAAGATGAATTTTGTTTGTAAGTTTAGTTTTAACATCAGCATCACCAGGGCCTATTGAGCTTTCTGAAGGCTGCAATAAAACATCATCAAAAGTTAATGCTTCTTCAATCATAAAAATTAATAAGATATTTTGAGTCTAATTTCAACCTTTAAAATCTAGGCAAACTGTATAACTTTCTACAGATTCTAGTCTGCTAGCTAAAGGTTTAATATTCTTTACATAATTAAATTTTTTCTTCATAGTATTCAACAATTCGGTTTCAGTTCCACCTTTAAAAGTTTTTACCAAAAATGTTCCATTTTTTTTTAAGTTTTTTAAAGTAAAATCAAGCGCAATTTCAATTAACTGAGTTGTTCTCAAATGATCTGTTTGTTTATGACCAATTACGTTTGCGGCCATATCAGACAAAATTATATCAGGATAATCACCTAAAAAATCAATTAGCTTTTTGTCTATCGCAGAATCATTAATATCTCCAATAAATGTTTTAGAACCTGGAATATTGTCTACAGGCAAAATATCAACGCCTATCACTTTTACTTCATTTTCTGTAGAACGTACTTTTTGAACTGCAACTTGTAACCATCCACCTGGTGCACAGCCTAAATCAATTACCTTTCTGTTCGGTTTTAAAAAATTATATTTATCATCAATTTGAAGTAGTTTAAATGCTGCTCTTGATTTATAACCCAATTTATTTGCTTCAATTACATAGGGGTCATTAATTTGTCTTTTTATCCAATTTGTACTTGATAACTTACGTTTATTAGATTTTCTGATTTTTTGTTTTTTACCTCTATTTGAAGGTAATAAATTTTTAACTAAATCACTCATCATCAAAACATGTTTTTGTTCCCAGATGACATGCAGGACCTATTTGTTTCACAGTTAGTAAAATTGTATCATTATCACAATCTGATTTTATTTTTTTTAGATATTGATAATTTCCACTTGTTTCACCTTTAACCCATAATTTATTTCTTGATCTAGAAAAATAAGTTACATTTTTAGTTTCAATTGTTAACCTAATAGATTCTTTATTCATCCATGCCAACATTAAAACATCGTTAGTCTCTGAACATTGTGCAATTGCAGGAATTAAACCTGATGAGTTAAAATTTAAATTTTCAATGTCAAAGTTCATTTTTTTTCTCTATTTTATTTTATTACCTTTTATTAACAATGATAGATCTTTTCCAATACCTATCATAGACGGAATTACAACTAAAACTAATATTGCTGTAATACCTAAACCAAATACAATAGTTGCAGCCATTGGAATTAAAAATTGTGCCTGTAGAGATTTCTCAAACATTAGAGCAGACAAGCCTCCAATTGTTGTAAGCGATGTAAGCAAAACTGGTCTTAATCTATTTATAACTCCAGATATAACGGCTTGCTTAAATATCTCTAAATTAATAGTGTTTCCTTTTATTAATTCATCTAATCTTCTTTCAATTGTTGAAACTAATATTATTGAGTTATTTACTACTATTCCAGCAAGAGCTAACAATGCGAACATAGAAAGTATTGACATAGTCAAATTTAAAAAATAGTGCCCAAAAACTGCACCTATAAATGATAGAGGAATCATTATCATAATGGTAAATGGCCTTAACCATGATTTAAAAACCCATGTTAAAACAATATAAATAATTATTAATCCAATTATTGAACCAATAAACATATCTGCAAATGTTTCCTTTTGCTCTAGGTCTCTACCAGCAAAACGATAATCAAGATTATATTTTTTAGCTAACTCCACTAATCCATTTTCTAACAAAAAGTTTCTTGCTTGTGTTGTGTTAACTACAGAAGTGTTTAAATCTCCTGATATAGTAACTTCTCTAAATCCATCTTGACGAGATATTGAAGAAAAAGGAATTTTATTTTCGATAACTGCTATTTCGGCCAACATAACAACATTATTTTTGGGTCCAACTAACCTTAGATTTTCTAAATTACCATTATTTACATCATCTTGATCTAATTTAACTCTTACAATAACTTCTTCATCACCTCTAGGAAATGTTGAAACAATTTTTCCATTTATTGCGGTTCTAATTTGAGATCCGATTTCTGATATTGAAAACCCTAATGCTCTACCTCTATTATTTAAAATAACCACTCTTTCTTGAACACCTACTTCAAAATTATCATTTACAGCACTTACACCTGGAATTGTATTTACAATTTTTAACAAATCATTTGATGCATTTTTTAGAATTTCTAAATCATTTCCTTTTAACCTTATATCTACATCCCTTCCTGGAGGCCCACCACGTGGTGCTCTAATAATAAGTTTATCTAACCCAGAAACTTTCTCTATATTTTCTTTCCAAACTTTTATAAATTCATTTGTTCTAACTTTTCTTTTGTCTGCAGTTATTAATTCAACTACCATTGAGCCTTTAAGATAACTTCCCTTTTTATTTACTGTTTGGTCCGTTTCAAATGAAGCTGATTTTCCAAAATTACTCATACTAAAATTGACTAATTTTGGATCGTTTTTGAAATGTAACTTTGTAAGTTGAAGACCTCTTTCTAAGCTATCAATCATTTCATAAGTTTGTTTCTTTTTTGATCCAGGAGACATTTCAAAATTTGCTATAATTAAGTCAGATTCAGGTGTAGGAAAAAAACTAAACTGTACCCTACTACTTTTCATCATCCCTATGGAAATAAAAAACATCCCAAAAACGGTTACCATTGTTAAATATCTATAATCATAACAGTAAGTTATTATTTTTTTAAAAATACCCTCTTGAAAACTTTTAAACTTATTATCAAACCAAATTCTAAATTTTCCAGGTGAATAGGCACCCTTATCAAAATGAGCTAAATGCGCTGGCAAAACCAAAAAACATTCAATCAAACTTGCTATTAGAACAGCACAAATAACCATAGGAATTGCAATGATTATTTGACCAATTATTCCTTTAATTAAAAATAAGGGCAGGAACGCGCCTACAGTCGTTAACATAGCACAAATTACTGGAGCAGACATTCTAGTAGCTGCTACTATAGGTGCATCATTATAATTAAGATTTCTGTTTTCTCTTAAATAATTTGAATGTTCACCTACTACAATGGCATCATCAACTACTATTCCTAAAGCCATTATTAATCCAAATAATGAAATCATATTTATTGACTGACCAGAAAAAAACATTACACCAAATGTTGCTAAAAACGCAATTGGTATGCCTAATGCCACCCATATAGCAGTTTTCCAAGCAAGAAAGACAAATAAAACAATTAAAACAATAATTAATCCTGAAATTCCATTTTTAACTAATAGAGATATTCTTTCTTTAATTAAATTTGAAGCTGTATTGTAAGTCATCACCTCAATAAAGTTTGATTTCTCTTTTTTAAATTTAATTAATTCTTTTTCTACGATTGCAGCTGTATTAAGGGCATCACTTGTTTTACTTCTACGAACTGAAATTTCTACAGCTGGATTTCCATTTATATATTGTAATATACTTGCGTCATCGTAAGTTTCCTTGATTTCTGCAATGTCTTTTAAAATTATTTTTCCACCATCATTAAAACTTTTTATTTGTAAATTTTCAAAATGTTCTACTAACCTTTTATCACCTGAAGTTCTAATACGTAACGATCCATCTGCAAAACTTCCTCCTGGTATATCCTTGGATTGCATAGAAATCAGTTTTGAAATTTCATTTAAAGATAATTTAAATTTTGATACCTCACTTTGAGGAATCTCAATAAGTATCTCTTCATCTGGCAGACCGATTAAATCAACTTTATCAACTCCAGCATTTAATAGATTTTCTTTAAATATTTTTGCTTCTTTTCTGAGTTGGGATAAATCTATACTACCTGATAAAACTATTCTAGTAACAGTGTCGTAAAACTCTGCTTTAGTAATTTTAGGTTTTTTTGTGTCATCAGGAAAATCAATTCTTGAAATTGCATTTTCCACATCAGACATTGCTTTTTGCATATCTGTTCCAAAGTTAAATTCTATTATTGAATAACCAAGCCCTTCAACTGATTTAGATATCACCTTTTTAACGCCAGATATTGGACGTAAGTCAGGTTCTAATAGTTGAACAATATTGTTATCAACTTCTTCTGCAGTTGCTCCAGGCCATTCTATAGAAACAGATATTGTTTCAACATCAAAATTTGGGAAAAATTGTCTATTTAATTTATTTATTGATAAAAAACCAGCCAATAACATCAAAAACATAATAATGTTTGCTGCAGTTTTATGTTTTACAAAAAAAGCTAATATTGAAGATTGAGGAAATTTAATCAAGTTGTACTCGTTAAAAATTAATTTAGTTTTATTTTAGTTCCTTCAATATTTGAAGAAAATCTATTCAAGATGATATCTACTCCACCCAAATTGTCATTTTTTAATAAATAATATCCTGTATTAGAATGAAGAACGTTTACTTGAATTTTTTTTGCTCTTCCGTTTTTAACTACAAATATATATTGTTTATTAAACAGGGCCGTCTCAGGAATTTTTATAACTGATTCAAATCTTTCTAATGGGTATATAATTTTGACAAAGCTATCAAGTGGGATCATTTCATTAGTATCATCATTAAATTTTGCAAAAATTTTTCCTCCTCCACTGTCATCATTAATTATACCTTGAAACCTAGTTATTATTGCATTTTTTTTGATTAATTTTTCACTACTTGTTTCCCATAGGACCTCAATTTTTTTTCCAATTAATTTTTCTGAAATAGAGAAAATTCTTGCAGGGACAATAAATTCAATCTCAACATGATCTAGAGATCTAAAAGTTCCTAACATCGAATTGCTTGAAACAAGCAAACCCTCATGAGCATTTACATCTGATATTATTCCATTACTTTTTGCAATTAATGTTGCATCCTTCAAATCTTTTTTTGCTAACCCAAGATTTATTTTTGAATTATTTAACATTTGTAGACTCTGTGAATATTTTATTAACTCTTCGTCGTAAACAGATGGACTAATAACTTTTTTTTCTAGCATTATTTTATTTCTATCTAGTTGTTTTTTTCTTAAATCAATTTGTTTTGTCAATTCTTTAATATCTGTTTGAAGTCTCTGAACGATTAAGATAAATTTTTCTTCATCTAATTTGCCTAAAACCTCACCTTTTTTAACCTTTCCACCATTTACAAATTTTTCTGATAAATAAGAAATTGTTCCAGACACTCCAAAACTGAGGTTTCCTGTCCTTTGAGTTTTTACTCGTCCAAAAGCTGAAAGAAAAGGTTCATGATCTTCAATTTTTGCCACTAATGAATTAACAGTTATTTCATTTTCTTTTTGAACTTTTAATTTAGGTACTGGTTTTGTCATTTGCAGATAAAAATTTATTAAGAAAATAACTATTATAACAACGACTATGATTATTATTTTGAAACTATTTTTTTTCAGCCAATTAAACATTAATAAAGTCCTAATTTGTTAAGTTCATTGTTAAATTCATCATTAAATCCATCATCTGTGATATCAGGTGGAACGTCTTCATTTTCATAATATCTCCAACCTTGAAATGGTTTCATAGGTGTAGGTCTAACTTTAATTATTTTATTTTCAAGTAAAATGCCAGCAAACAATTTATTATCATCTCCAACTATTTGTTTAATATTTAAGATCTTTTGCCTTACTAGAACTCTTCTATTTATAACCCAAAACAAAGAACCTCCATTGCACAATTCTTTTGATCTTTTTGGTTTATTCCTTGTAATGTGAATAAGTTTACCATTTTTTTCTATATTGTACTTTAATCTTACTTCAAGATCTTCTATTGATCTGATGCCCACGGCCAATTTTTTTAGATTCACTGTACTCATTTTGAATTTCACTATAAATATATATAATCAATTTACAAAATTACCCAAGCAGCAAGGCCTAAAAATGTAAAAAAACCTATCACATCTGTTGCAGTAGTAAGCAAAATTGTACTTGAAATTGCAGGATCAATTTTAAACTTATTTAAAGAAAGAGGGATAAATGTTCCCAAAATACCTGCTAACAAAAGATTTATGACCATAGATGCAGACATAATTATTGCAATTTGAAAGTCATTAAACCAAAGATAAGCTAAAATAGAAGAAAATATTGCAAAAAGAACACCATTAAACATTCCAACCCATGACTCTCTTAGTACAAATTTTTGTAAATTAATGTAACTTAGCTGCCTAGTAGCTAAAGCTCTCACTGCCACTGTTACAGTTTGGGTTCCAGCATTACCTCCCATTGAAGCTACTATTGGCATTAATACAGCTAATGCTACAATTTTTTCTATTTCTTCCTGAAACAAACCAATAACCATAGAAGCAATTATTGCGGTCACTAAATTTATCGATAACCATGAAAACCTATCTTTTAATGTTTTAAATATAGATGTACGAATAGAACCATCACTAACTCCACCTAAACCAAAAAAATCTTCTTCCGCTTCTTCTTTTATAACGTCAACAATATCATCAAATATTATTACACCAATTATTCTATCTGCTTTGTCTGTGACAGCCAAATCGACAAGAGCATATTGCTGAAACAATAAAGCTATTTCTTCTTGATCTCTTTCAACATCGACCGATTGAAAATTGTTATTCATTATATCTTTTAATCTAATAGACCTTTTATTTGAAAGAAGTTTACTAAGAGATAATACACCTAATAATCTTTGCCCTGGATCGATTATAAATATTGAATAAAAATTTTCATCTTCGACAAATTTTTTGTTCCTCATATAATCTATTGTTTGCCCAACAGTCCAATAATCAGGAAAAGATAAAAACTCTCTTTGCATCAAACGTCCAGCAGAATTTTCTGGATATGTAAATGCTTCTTCAACAAGGATTCTGTCAGCTTTTGGTAATTTCTTGATAATTGTGTCTCTTTGATCTTCTTGAAGATTTTCTAAAATTTCGACTTCATCATCAGTATTTAACTCTGGTAGAGCCTTAGCAATTGCATTAGGCCCTATTCCTTTAATTACGTCCTCTTGGACTGTGTCTTCAAGATAAACTAAAGTTTCCGGATCAAGTCTCTTTGATAATAATCTTAAACAATTATCAAGTTGATCTTTTGAGAGCCTTTCCAACATATCTGCTTGATCAGCTGGATGTAACAAATCAAAAAGAAAAACAAGTCTTTTTTTATGATTATTTTTAATACAGAATTTTATTTCTGTTTCTACTTCAGAGGTTAGTCCAAAAAGATTATAAATACTATCTCCTTTAGTTGAATCTATTATTGAAACATCATTTTCGTTTTGAATAGACATAACTCTCCTAAAATAGATTTAGATCACATTTACTAATTCATGTTCCTAACTCTAAAAATTGTTAAAAAAAAGACAATTAGAATTTAAATATTTAATTCTTTAAATACTTTTCTAGCTATTCTCATTGAATCAATACCTGCAGGAGCACCACAATAAACAGTTACTTGCAGAAAAATATCTTTTATTTGCTCTTTAGTCAGTCCATTATTTAAAGCACCTTTAATATGTAATTCTAACTCATGTGGTCTATTTAAAGCTGAAATCATTCCTAAATTAATCATTGATCTTTCTTTATCTGACAATGCTTCTTTATTCCAAACTTCACCCCATGCATATTCAGTAATTAGTTTTTGAAGGTCTGCTCCAAATTCGTCAGCTGTAGCAAGAGCCTTATCAACATATTCATCACCAAGTACTTTTCTTCTTTTGCTAAGGCCTTTATTAAACATTTCACTATTCATAATTTTCTCCTAAAAATATCCTTTTATAAATAAATTTATACCACATAAAAATAAGGCTATGTGCGTAACATGATAAAATATTTTATCTGATAACTTTGAATTTAACCATTTACCAAAAAATATTCCAATAGGAATTATAGGAATTAACAAAATAGTTATAGCAATTGTCTCCATCGTAAATATATCTAATTCCCAAAAAAATGGGATTTTAGTAAAATTCACAAAAAAGAAATAAAAACTCATTATACTTACAAAATTCTCTCTCTTTAATTTTAAAGGTAGTAAAAAAATATGAGCAGGTATTGCACCTGATAACGCAATAAAACTTGAAAAACCTGATAACGAAGACCAAGCAATACCTTTTTTATAATTAACTTTCACTTTTGTTTTATTAGTGACCTTTTTTTTATATAAATTTTTAAAATATCTTAATGATGTAATTATGGCTAATGATGCAATTATGTATAAGATAGTTTGATCATCTAAATATTTAAAAAAATACCACCCAACGATTTGTCCAATAAACCCTCCAAGGCACATTATTAAAATAATTTTATAAATTGGAAATTTTCGCCAAACATAAATTACCCATAGATCCATCAAAACAATTAGAGGTAAAAATACGGCTAAAACTATTTTTGCAGGAAGTATAAACAACATTATAGGAACGCCCAATCCTCCTAAGCCTCCTCCAAACCCAGACTTAGATATAGCTACAACTGAGACAGATAAAAATGCAGTCAAATAAAATAAGACTGAATAATCAAAGTTAGAGTAAGTTGTAAATAAATCTTCTAAAAAAAATTCCATTATTAAAGTTTATTTATATTTAATTTATTTTATTTATTCTATATAAAAAAGTATGACCATAAGACCAATTAAGCAAACTTCAATTTCTCAACCAACACTTGAGGGCGCAGGAGTTAAACTGAATAGAGTATTTGGATTTGGGGATACATCACTATCAGATCCTTTTTTACTGCTAGATGATTTTAGAAATAATAAAAAAGAAGATTATATAAATGGATTTCCGTGGCATCCCCATAGAGGAATAGAGACAATAACATATATTTTAAAAGGTAATGTTGAACACGGCGATAGTCTAGGAAATGTAGGAACTTTAAAAACTGGAGACGTTCAGTGGATGACTGCTGGCTCAGGTATTCTTCATCAAGAAATGCCAAAAGGAAACGAAAAAGGTGAAATGCATGGGTTTCAATTATGGGCTAATCTTCCATCTTCATTAAAGATGACATCACCAAATTACCAAGACATTCCCTCTAATGAAATTAAGGAAATTCATGATGATGATGGTTCAATAATTAGAATTATAATTGGAAATTACAGAGGATATTCTGGCCCTGTAAAAGGAATATCATCTGACCCAATTTATTTAGATATTTTTATTCCAGCTAATAAAATTAAAACCATTCCTATTGAAGTTAATAAAAATGTACTTGCCTATATCTTTGAGGGTTCGGCAAATTTTGAATATGCATCAAAACCCCAAGGAGTAATGGTTGAAAAAATGATTAATGGACAGGAAGTTAACATACAGGATATGACTGGAAACAGAACTTTGATTAATTTTGATAGAGGCGATGAGATTAAAATTAAAACCTCAAGTGATGGTGTACGTTTCCTTCTTATTGGAGGTACACCTATACAAGAACCTGTTGCTTGGCACGGACCAATTGTTATGAATACAAATGAGGAAATAATGCAGGCAATGAAAGAACTTAACAATGGGACTTTTATTAAAAAATAATTAGGAGAATGACATGAAAGTTAGCGTGATAGGCACTGGTGCAATGGGATCTATTTATGGATCCTTTTTTGCTAAAAATAATTATGATGTATTATGTTATGATGTTTGGGATGAACATGTTGTTGCCATTAACAATAAAGGTTTAAGAGTTTCTGGTATAAGCGGAGATCATACTGAAAAAAAAATTAGAGCAACAACCAATTTTAATGAACTCAAGGACAGAGACCTTTATATTATTGCTACAAAAGGTGATGCAGTTGGATCAGTAGCCTCAAAACTTGCTGACTTTGATTTAAGTAGTGCTATTGTTTTGACAATACAAAATGGCTTAGGTGCAGCTGAAAGAATAGAAAAATTCATGCCGACTGAAAATGTCCTCTTAGGAGTTGCTCAGGGTTTTGGCGCATCAATCAAAGCTCCTGGCCATGCCCATCATAACGGAATGAGCATGATTAGAATAGGCGAAATAAACGGTGGTTTAACTGATAGATTGACAACAATAGTTAATGCCTGGGAAAAAGCGGGGTTTACTTCTAAAGGATTTGAAGATATTCAACAATTAATTTGGGAAAAATTTATTTGTAATGTAGCTTATAGTGGACCTTGTTCTGTTTTTCAAAAAACCATTGGTGAAATTTTAAATGATAAAGATATGACAGAAGTATCAATTCAATGTGCACTTGAAGCAAGAAAATTAGGTGATCTTAAAAAAATTAATTTTTCATTTGATAATACTGAAAAATATATTATCGATTTTGGAAATAAAATGCCTTTATCTAAACCTTCAATGCTTCAAGATGTTGAAGCAAAAAGAAAATGTGAACTTAGCTCCATCAATGGAATGGTTGTAACTTTAGGAAAAGAGTTAAATGTTAAAACACCTTACAATTCAGTTGTTAGTAACATCATTTCAGCAAGAGAAAAAGAATATTTACAGTAAATAAATACTATGGATAAAATCGAGCTAATTGGCAAGCCGAATTACAAAAAGTTAACTGAAGACTATAATTTTTTTAGGCTATTTAAAAAAATTGAAAAAAAATTTGATACTTGTTTTCTCTTTGAATCGCTTGGGGAAGAAAGTTATATTTCAAGATATCATATTTTAGGATTTGACCCTAAATACATAATTTATCCAACTCATAAAAATCTAATTATAGAAAATAAAAATGGTAAGATTGATAAAATACACTGTAAAAACCCTTATTATAAAATTAGAGATGTAATCCCAAGTAATATTATTTCGAAAAAATATGCTGGAGGATTAATCGGTTACTTAGGTTATGATTGCGTTAATTATTTTGAACCAAGTTTAAATATAAAAAATAATGATGACTTCGAATCATTTAAATTTGGAGTTTTTTTAGATGGCCTTGTATATGATCAAGTTACAGGTGAGATATTTTATTATTATTATGATGAAGATAGATTTGATCTGATTGAAAAAATTCTAAATGAAAACTTTGAAGATAATTCAAAATTGTCTTGTAGCTTTCTAAACAACTCAATGACTAATGATGAACATAAGCAGCATGTACAACAAGTTAAAGAAAAAATTATTGATGGCTATGTATTTCAATGTGAAGTTGGATTTAAAAGTTTTTATGAAGTGAATGGAGACACTACTAAAATTTATGAAAAACTTAGAATTGTTAATCCATCTCCACATATGTATTATCTGAAATTTAAAGATCAAAAAATTATTGGTGCTTCTCCTGAACTTTTATTTAGATTAAAAAATGGTGAAATGGAAACCTATCCATTAGCGGGAACAACTAAAAGAGGGAAGAATTCTCGAGAGGATACACAGCTTGCACGTGAATTACTCAATGATCCTAAAGAGATTGCAGAGCATAACATGCTTGTTGATCTCCATAGAAATGATATTGGAAAAGTTGCTAAGTTTGGAACTGTAAAAGTTAGAAATTTAATGGATATAAAACGTTATTCTCATGTTCAACATATATCTTCTGAAATTGTTGGAATTATTGATGATAAAAATGATATGTTTTCTGCATTAGCATCAAATTTTCCAGCTGGAACTTTAACTGGTGCACCAAAAATTGAAGCCATGAAGATTATCAATGAAATTGAAACTTCTGGTCGAGGTCCATACGGAGGTGCCATTGGTCAATTTGGTTTCAATGGTGATTGTACTTTTGCAATTCCTATAAGATCAATTTTCATTAAAGGCAAAAATGGTTTTATTCAAACATGTGGTGGTATAGTCCATGACTCTATTCCTGAAAATGAACTACTTGAAATTGAAAGAAAACTTGCTGCAATGAAATCAGTTCTAGAAAGTTTTTAACATGAGAGTATTAATAATTGATAATTATGATTCGTTCACTTTTAATCTTTATCAACTCACTGGTGAAGTTTTGTATGAAGAATTTTCTAATGAGATAAATGACATTATTGTAAAAAGAAATGATGAAGTTAGTTTATCTGAAATTAAAAAAAATAATTTCGATAAAATAATTATTTCACCAGGTCCTGGATCACCAGTTGATGATAATTATTTTGGAATTTGTAGAGAAGCAATAAAAGAATTTGGAAATGAAAATATTCCTATTTTAGGAATATGTCTTGGAATGCAAGGAATAGTTCATGTTTTAGGAGGTGATATTATACATGCTAAATCTCCGATGCATGGAAAATCTTCTTTTCTAATTCACAATGAAGAAGGAATACATGCTGAAATTCCTCAAAGAATTGAAATCATGAGATATCATTCATTAATTGTTGATTGTTTAAAACTACCTAAAAGTTTAAAAATTACTGCTTTTTGTAAAAATGAAGACAGTTACTTCACATTAAAAGATTTTAACCCAAATGAAGATGAAATCATGGCAGTTGAACATGAGAGTAAACCAATTTTTGGAATTCAGTATCATCCAGAGTCTTTTGCAACAGAAGGTGGAAAAAAAATAATTTTAAATTTTCTAAAATTAACTTAAAATTTCAATATGAAAACCAAATCAATAAGAATACATGAACAGGGTTCATATGATGTTTTAAAAGTTGAAGAAACAAACATACCAATCCTAAAATCAGATGAAGTATTAATCAAACATCATTATTTAGGTTTAAATTATATAGATATAAATCAAAGAAATGGTTCTTATAAAATCAAAGAGTTACCAACCAATGTTGGTATGGAAGCATCAGGTATAATTGAAGAAGTAGGAAAGGATGTTAAGAGATTTAAAGTTGGTGATAAAATTACACATTGTATGAATTTAGGTTCATTCACCGAATATTTTGTTTTAAATGAAAATCGTTTGGTTAAACTTAAAAACAAAATTGATTTAAAACTTGCTGCTGCATCAACATTACAAGGTTTGACTGCTCAATATTTAACTCAAAAATCATGGGAAGTAAAAAATCAAGATTTTGTTCTTATTCATGCCGCCTCTGGAGGAGTAGGACAAATTTTAACGCAATGGTCTAAAATTATAGGAGCAACTGTTATAGGAACAGTTGGCAATGATTATAAAGCTTCAATTGCAAAAAATAATGGTTGTGATTTTGTGATAAATTATTCAAATGAAAACTTTGAGAGTAAAGTAAAAGAATATACTAACAACTATGGTGCTGATGTAATTTATGATGCCGTAGGAAAAGATACTTTTGAAAAAGGATTAAATTGCCTTGCAAAGCGTGGACGAATAGTCAGTTATGGAATATCCTCTGGTAAAATTGATCCAATAGATATCAATAAGATAAGACCATTATCTGCGTCAATTGCTACTGGAGGTCTTCTTGAATACACCAAAAATATAGATGAATATCAAAAAAATGCTGATGATTTATTTGATCTTGTTCATGAATCAAAAATTAAAATTCAAATACATAAAGAATATGACTTTGATGAAATTCAAAAAGCGCATATTGAACTTGAACAAAGAAAAAGCGTTGGTAAAATTATAATCAATTTGAGATAATGAAATAATGTTAAAACTTGGAATTTTCATGATGCCAATACATCCAGCTAATAAAAATTTAGTTGATTGTTTGGAAGAAGATAGAAATCTAGTCATAAAAGCAGATAAGTTAAATTTTTCTGAAGCTTGGATGGGAGAACATTACAGCTCCTCAGGTGAACCAGTGCCATCACCATTTATATTTAATGCAAGTTTAATTTCAGAAACAAAACAAATTAAGTTTGGAACAGGTGTTATTTCACTTCCTCAACAACATCCAGCTATTGTAGCTGGACATGCAGCTTTATTTGACAATCTATCAAAAGGAAGGTTTTTGTTTGGTGTAGGAGCAGGTGGATTAGTAAGTGACTGGGAACTTTTTGATAATCTTGATGGAAAAACAAGGGCTCTTACAATGCTAGACAGCATTGATGCAATTTTAAGTATATGGAACAGTAATGAAGCACTCAATTATAAGAGTGATTTTATAAACTTTAAAGTTGAAAATAACTATATTCCAGAACTTGGAATTGGAACTTTTATAAAACCATTTCAAAAACCTCATCCACCTATCGCAGTTTCTCTAAAAAATGCAAATTCGATGACAGCTAAATTTGCTGGTAAAAAGGGGTGGATTCCTATTTCTGGAAATTTTGTTCCTGCTGAAGATATTGCAACTCACTGGCCAACATATCTTGAAGGTGCTAGAGAAAGTGGAAAAAAAAGTGATTATGATACATGGAGAGTTGGAAGAAGTATTCTTATCACTGAAACATCACAACAAGCTAATGAAATCTTAAATGACCCTGAAGGTATTTTTACAGACTATTTTTTATACCTAAATACTGTAGGAAAACTTGCTTCAGGAATTTCAAAAAATGAAATCAACATTGAAGAAGAAAAACAAGCGTCAATTCTAAAGGCAAAGGATTTGATAATTATTGGCACTGAAAAAGAAGTTTTAGACAAAATTATTAACTTTATTGATATTGTCGGACCTTTTGGAACATTACTTCTTACCGGTCATGATCATTATGGTTGGAAAGAATTATGGTCTAATACATTAGTGCAAATGTCTGAAAACATTAGGCCTAAATTAGATAATTACATTAAAAATCTAAAAACTCTCCCGGCAGCTGAATAATTTTATTTTGGCATAATTTCTTGAAATGGAAATTTGTAGGTTTTTAAGGTAAACTCATTATTTCTAGAACGCTTATCTCTATCACCTTCTTTTTTTGGAATTACCTCACCCATTTGAGGAATACCAAATTGTTCTTGATTTCTTCTAGCCTGATCTAAACTATCCTCGTTTTCTTCAGTCCATAGAAATTTGTATAATCTATTTTCTTTATTTTGAAGTGCCCATAATATGATCCATCTTTCACCTTTTTCGTAAATTACACTATGATACTGGTAAACAAATTTTGAAGGAGGTCTCTCATAAAGTGGTTTTCCAATAAATTCATAGTTTGTTATGAAACTTATGTATATTGATAAAAATATAATTGGAACAGTTACAAAATACTGCCATCTTTTTTTAATGAAAAAAGGTAAACAACAAATAGCTCCAGCAAAAGCCCATATTAACATTAGCTGACCGCCACTAATTGAAAAATTTAACAATTAAGCACCCTCTTTCCTAATAATTTCATCTTTGATTATCAATTCTTCAGTTGGTTTAACGTGAACACTTTGGTTATAATCTATTCTAAATGTCATTGCAGGCAGTTCTTGTCCCTCTTGACTGAAAAAAAGTTTTTTGTGGAACTCTTCTCTATAAGGGTTAATCTTTATAAGCTTTACAGATGCATGAATTAATGGTGCAGGATTTTTTCTAGCATTATAAAAGTGAACTGTAACAAGGTAGGATCTAGGATCATTAGTCCTAATAGCAACAGTTTCTCTATTTTCTTTTAAATAAACTAATTTACCATCAGCATCATAATAAGTGTCATTAATCGTACCCAAATCATCTCTCTCTAGATGAATTAAAGCATCATCTGGTCGTCTAAAACTAACAACATGTCCTAAATTGTCTTTTACCCACAAATCTAAATCATAAGGTTTCTCACCATCCCATTCTAATATTATAAAGTATTCTGCTTTAGGTTTAATTGTTTCTTTTTTTGCTACTGGATTTATTAACATGAAAGCCAACATGAACAAAAAAACAAATCCTATAAGAAGATTAAATAATAAATCTATAAATCCAAAAGATGATCTGTATCTTGGGTCATTCATGGTTATTATTCTCTAATATGACCATTTGAATTTTTGTTAATACACTTGATACAAGACCAACAAGAGTAGTACACAAAGCGGTACTCATTCCTAAAGACATATCTGTAATAACTTCTTGAACATTCTCAACATTTTTAACATCAAGATTATCAAAAGCTGAACTTAACATTAAAAGAAAACCAGCAACGGTTCCAATTAAACCCAAAGTAACCATGGTTTCAGAAGAAAACCAAATATAATTAGATAAAACATTTCTATTAGATAGGTTTTTGTAGCTTAAAACACCTACAGTTAAAGTAGCTCCGATAAATACAACTATTATTAAAAAACTTATTTTTGTTTGATCTGCATCATAAAGTGCTTCAAACCAGTTAAAAGAATATATAAAAAAGGATGCAAAACAAATAGTAATAACTTGTATCCACCATAATAAAAATGGTTTTGTTATTTTCATTAATTTCTCCCTATTATCATAACAACATTTAATATTCAGAATAAACAAGCGTTAATTAATTTCAAAATGAATATTTTAAATTTTGATTAATATTTAACCAAATACTATTATTTCTAAATTATTAATAATATATTTAATATTTATCAATAGTTTCCAAAATAGAAATAATCATTTTCTACTATTGTGTATTCTCTTTTACATAAGAAACAATTATATTTTGTTTATATTCAAAAGGAACAGACAATGACTAAAAATAAATTTATAAATACTATAACTTCTATTTTCGAAAAAATTGCGATCAATAGAACAAGGCAAGCTTTAGCATTCTTATCAGACAACGAGCTTGAAGCAATGGGTATAACTAGAACTTCTTTAGATACAGGTGATTTCTACAATTACAAAGAAGTTGCAAATTTTCCAACCAAGAAGATAAGAAATATTAAATCTACAAAAGCTAAAGCTGCTTAGACTTCGAAATTTTTTTCTAGATATATATTCCTCCTCCTCTTCTTATCTAGATTAAATAGAAAAAGGGTGAAATTATTCACCCTTTTTTATTGCATTGAACTTAAATAAATATAATTTCATAATATGAATTATATTATCAAATTGTTTGAAATTTCATCAAATAGATCAAAAGGTTTCTTTTTAATAATAGCTACATACTTCATTTTTTCAATTATGGAACTTATAGCTAAAGACTTAGGTCAACGTTATGATCCTCTTTTTATTGTATTTACAAGATATGTATCACAGTTAATTTTTTTAATATTATTATTTAATAAAGATTTTAATAAATTGTTAAAATCTGACATGCCTAAATTACAACTAGGCAGGGGTACTCTTTTAATGCTAACAACATGTTGTATGTTTGCTGGATTAGCAACTCTTCCTTTTGCAGATCACATAGCAATTTATATGATAGGACCAATATTGACTATGATCCTAGCAATTATTTTTTTAAAAGAGAAAGTTTCAAATAAACAAATGTTTCTTATTATTATAGGTTTAGTTGGAGCTATAGTTATTGCAAATCCTGGTTCTAAAATTTTTAATCTATATATAATTTTTCCCTTTTTAGCAGCATTATTTTTTGCATTGTTTACAATTACAACAAAATACTTAAACAAAAATGATAAATCATCCACTACTTTAATTTATACAGCAATTTCAGGATCTTTTTTAGCAATCCCTTTTGGGATTTATTTTTTTGAAATCCCTTCTTTTTTAGATCTTTGTTTAATGATACTTATGGGAATCTTAGTTACTTTAGGACATTTTTTCTTTATTAAATCATTAACATATATTAACGCCTCAGTTGCCTCACCATTTGTAAATATAACCCTTATATTAGCTGCATTTTGGGGGTATGTGATTTATAATGAAGTTCCAGAAAACTCAACAATTCTAGGATCTATATTAATAGTTGTTTCAGGATATTATCTTACAAAGTTAAAAAATATATCTAATTAATTATTTAATCCTGCATTAAATTTAAAACCAACATCTTCAAATTTTTTTGATAAATTTGATTCAATTTTTTCCATTTGATCTTTTGCAACTTTTGTAAAAGCTATATCATTCATATCGTGAATTCCACCAGAAATTATAACTTGAAGCAATCCTTCTTCATCTGAAATATTTTTAAAAGATCTACAAACGCCAGGAGGAATTGAAATTGTGTCTAATTCATTTAATATAATTTCTTCTGACCCATTATCATTCCAAGCAATTAAAAATTTACCTTTTAAAACTGTAAAAGTTTCAAAAGTAGCCTGATGATTATGTAAACCTGGCCCTTGATTAGGAGGACATTTTGCAATCGTCATTGTAATCCCAGCAGCTCCTGTTATTGCAGCATTTTTATTAATTGGTGTATTGTGTGAATTATTCTCTAAGCCAATTATTGAAAGTAATTCTCTAGCATAAACAATATCTTTACCTTCTTGAGGAATACTTTTATCGAGTTGGATCGGCAAAGGCTTTAAGTCCTTAAAAACAGATACTCTTTTTAACATTTCTTCTTTTGAAATTTTAAGTGTCTTCATAAATTTACCTCCTAAAAAAATGTTCAAACCATTTTATAATTTCTTTTGGATTTTCTTCTTGAATGTAATGCCCTCCATTTATACTACTTCCAACAACTTTATTAGTACAATATTTTCTCCAAGTTTCTAAAACATTACCATCAGAAACTTCTGTATGACTTTTCTTACCCCACAAAACTAACAAAGGACAATCAACGTGGTTATTATTTTCAAAATCGTTATTTTCCATATCTAAATCACAAGTTGGTGAGGCTCTATAATCCTCACATGAAGCACAAATAGTTTTCCAATTAAAACATCTCACATATTCCTTAAATGTTTTTTTACAGAAATCTAAACCTACCCCTGGCTTCGATAGTTTTTTCTTCATAAAATAGGAGGGTGAAACACTGCTCATTAACTTTTCAGGAAAATCATAAGGTTGCAACATAAAAACCCAGTGCCAATAAGCCATTGACCAATCTTTATTTACATGTCTCCATAAATGTCGATTTGGCAATATGTCAATGACTGCAGCTTTAATTATATTATTTTTATAATCTAAACATAATCTATGAGTTACCCGGGCACCTCTATCATGACCAGCCACGTAGAATTTATCGAACCCTAGTTTTTCCATGATAAATTTAAAGTCATCACCCATAGCTCTAAAAGAATAATTAATGTGGTTTTCCCCACCTGCTTTTGGACCTTCACTGTCGCCGTAACCACGAATATCCACAGCTACAATATAAAAATTTTTTATAAGATCTGGTAAAATCTTGTGCCATGTTAGTTGGCACATTGGGTTACCATGAATTAGTAATAAAGGTGGACCATTCCCACCATGGCTGGTATAAATTCTTGACTTGCCAAAACCTCTATCGGGAACATTTATAAACTCAGACTTCAATTTTGGGTGTAGTTTCATTATTTAGTTGCATCTCCAGATTCAACTAAAATCAAATCAACTAATCCAGATCCATCTTTTCTAAACAATGAAGCTTTTTGATATTCTTTTGATGACCAACATCTTTTCCCATCCTCAAGTGAAGGGAATTCTATAATCACAAATCTATGGAATTGATCAGTACCTTCTAGAACTTTAAAGTTACCACCACGGGCTAAGATTTTACCGTTATATTTTTCAATTATATTGGGAACTAAATCTGTATATTTTTTATAATTAACTTTGTTTATAATTTTAGATCTAGCTACCCAATAGGCCTTCATACCTAGGTTTTAAGCTTTGCTTAACTTTACAGCTGATATTTTACCATTTTCACCAGTTTCAAGCTCATAAGTCAATTTGTCACCTTCATTTAAATTAAATAATCCAGCTTCCTTAACTGCTGAAACATGAACAAACACATCTTTTTCATTTTCGGTTTCAGGTTCTATAAAACCATAACCTTTTTTTTTGTTAAACCATTTTACTGTACCGTTAGGCATAAAAACTCCTTTACATGTTTATGCTAAACTTAAGACTAGTTTGAACAAAAACTTGAGCAAGTTAGTCTCATAGAGATATTCTCTATTTAATTTAGTATATTTTTAAAATATAAAATTAAATTTAAATATGCAATTTTTTTATATGTTTTTATGCTCTAAAACAACTTTTAATTTTCAAAACATCTGGAAACATTTTTTTTAACCTATACTCCGCCTCTTTATTTGATAAAGATGGTACAAATGCAACGCCACTAGAATGTTCTATTTCAAAACTTATGTCAGAATTATCTTCTCCTCTTACCAGAGAACACAATTTTGGAAGATTGAACTCTAACTTCCATAGAGGAACTTTTCTTGGATAACCCAAGTATCTGGTTGTATTAGAAGAATCAATTGATAGTTTTTCAACAGTATTAATTTTTATAATTTCCATATGATGAGCAATAATATATAAATAATTAATATATAATCAATTTTTGAGGATACAATGCTTTTAGATATCAGAACTTATAGATGCAAACCAGGAACTATAAAAAAACATTTAGAACTCTATGAAAAAATGGGAAAAAAGCCACAATCAAAAAATCTAGGACAACCCCTATTATTTGCAGTATGTGAAACAGGTGATCCTAATGAGTATACTCATATTTGGGTTTATGAAAATGCCGATGATAGAGAAAAGAAGAGAGCAAAAATGTGGTTAGATCCAGACTGGATAAATTATACACAAGAAAGTGCTAAGTTAGGAGCATTAGAATCTCAAAAAAACAAGCTAGTAAAAACTGTTGATTTTTATGATTTTAAAAACCCTAATAACTGATTAAGCTGGTTTTGCAGATCTGTCGAGATATTCATCTCTTCTACTTAAGAAAAAAGAATAACTATCTGGCAAAAAATCTTTAGAGTTAGATAAACCAAACTTCGTAGCTGCTTTATAAACCCATTGCGTGTCAGCAAGAAGTTCTCGTCCTATTGCTATTAAATCAGCTCTACCATTAGTGATTATATCTTCAGCTTGATCTGGTTCAATTATTGCTCCAACTGCCATGGTATTAATATTAGCTTCTTTCTTAATTCTTTCTGAATAAGGCACTTGAAAGCCTGGAATAATTTTAGATTTTGTTAAAACAGGTGAGCCTCCGATACCACCAGAAGAACAGTCGATTATATCAACACCAGCTTTTTTAAGTTCTCTTGCGTAAGATATATTTTCTTCAAATTTTGTTCCATTTTCAGCGCCATCCACAGAGGATATTCTAAAAAATAATGGAATATCGTCAGGTAAAATTGACTTTATTAATTTTACGACCTCTAATCCAAAACGCATTCTATTTTCCAGGCTTCCTCCATAATTGTCAGTTCTTTTATTTGATAATGGAGAGAAAAATGAATGTAATAAATATCCATGCGCACCATGAATTTCAATCATGTCAAAGTCAGCTTTAACAGATCTTATAGCTGCATTTTTAAAATCTTCTTTAACTCTATTGATATCGTCTAAACTCATTTCCAAAGGTGTTGGAGTGTCAGCATTTACTGCAATATTACTAGGTCCAATTGTCTGCCATTTACTTTCATTACCATCATTTGTTTCAATTGGTTTAGCCCCATCCCATGGCCTTAAAAAACTTGCTTTTCTACCTGCATGTGCCAATTGTATTCCGCTTCTACAATTATGTTCTCTAAAAATTTTAGTTATTTTTTTTAATCCTTCGATATGGTCATCATTCCATATGCCTGTACAACCATAACCTATTCTACCTTCAGGTGAGACTGCTGTTGCTTCAATAAAGGCGCCTCCCAAACCAGAGAAAGCAAATCTAGAATAATGTTGTAAATGCCATTCATCTATAAAACCATTATTTGCTTTATACTGACACATTGGTGATAATATAATTCTATTTCTAAAAATTTTATTATTTAGACTAAATGCTGAAAATAAATTTGATTCTATCATATATCTAACCTTTATTTTTTAAATTATTTAAACGGTCCTCAGCACCTTTTACTAGAAAAGACAAATCTGATCCAGATAATATAAACTTCATTCCTAAATCGATGTATTCATGCATTAAAGTCTCATCATAAACACCACCCATTCCTGGAAGAATATTATTATTGTCACAAGCTTGAATAACTTTTTTATACGCTTCTTTAACGTCATTATGATTAAACTCACCAGGGATTCCCATTTCCATACAAAGATCATTCGTTCCGACCAGTAATACATCAATTCCAGGAACAGATGCAATTTCTTCTACATTATGTATTGCTTTAGGTGTCTCTAGCATTACTACAATAATTATATCGTCGTTGATTATTTTGGATACTTCACCAACTGGATATTTTTTAAAATCTAACTGTGGTAATAATCCTGTCATTGATCTATGACCTTTTGGAGGAAAAAGGCAATTAGAGACTAAACGTTCAGCTGTTTCTTTGTCGTCTACATGAGGAAAAACTATACCTTGTGAACCACAATCTAAAACTCTTGTTGCATGATGATGAGCAAAATCAGGCACTCTTACGATAGGAGTAATGCCAGTATCTTGTGCGGCGATAGAAATCTGAGTTGCCATGTCAATATCCATACTATTATGCTCTAAATCAATAAACAGCCAATCGTATCCACATGTTTTCATGATTTTTCCAATATCAACAGTTCGTGCTTGCCTTATACCAACACCAAAAGATATTTCTTTGTTCAGTATTTTTGATTTTGTAATATTTTGAAGCTTCATCACAATTCCTCCACAAAAAAAAATCTTATACAGTTAAACTTTCATATCAAGCAAATTTATTTAATATTTGCACGATTTTCATATTTTTAATAAAATTGAAATATGACTGAGGAAAATAAAAAATCAGATAGCTTAATAACTCTATTTGAAACAAAAAAATCCTTAACTATCACTTTACTTAGAGCCCGTGAATCTTTAATGATGTCATTTCGACCAATGTTAGCAAAACATAATTTTACCGAACAGCAATGGAGAGTCCTTAGAGTGTTAGGTGAAAAAGGACCTTGCGATGCGGGCCAATTAGCTACAGAAGCATGTATATTATCACCAAGTTTGTCTAGGATCATTAATACACTTATTGAAAATAAATTCATTATCAAAAAAGAGGATAAATTAGATAAAAGAAAAATTATTCTTGAAATTTCTGATGAAGGAAAAATAAAATTAGAAACGATTAAGCCTGAATATTTAGCAATTTTAAAATCAATTCAAAAACGATATAGTGAGGATAAAATCAAAAAAATTCTTAACCTTCTCACTGAAATAATTGACTGGAGGTCTAGGTAAGAAATTAAAAAATTTCATTAAACCTTGTACTTATTTCTTTCAATGAAGATTTGGTTACCTCACTTAAAAAAATTCCATTTTTCATAGCTTTTTGTCTTTTGATTAAAGCTCTCTCACCTGGTATATATATAGTTTTCCCAGGAATAGGTTTATTTTTTTTTGCTTTTGAAACAGTGTACGACATTTGTTTTTTAAATTCATCTAAGCCTGAGAAAAATTCAGGATCTATAATTTGTATAAATGTTGATAAATTCATGCTTTTAGGATTATCTACTCTTCCAAATCCAGACAAACCTTGAGATAAAGCTTCAATCCCTAGAGCTAGGCCATATCCCTTATGCCCATACTCCATCCCTCCAACAGGAAGAACTGTTCCACTTTTATCTCTTACTTCTAATGGATCATTACTTGGAACTCCTTCAGATGTTAATAAGCAATTAAAATCAAATTTTTGGTCGTTTGCAATTTTTTCTGCAATCATATTATTTGTTGTTATAGATGCACTTATATCAATAATTACAGGCAAATTATTTGTTGGGAAACCTATTGCCATTGGATTTGGAGTAAAAAGAGGTTCAGTACCACCGAAAGGTGCAACTGTTGAATTTGAAGGAACAGAACTTTTTATAATTGCAATATAGCCTTCATCTACAATATTTTTTAAATATGCTGCAAGTGCTCCATTGTGATGACTATTTCCAATTGTTACAGTTGAGACACCAAAGTCTTTAGCCTTCTCAATTCCAATTTTTAATCCCTCTTGAGTAAGCCAAATCCCTGGAAGTAATTTTCCATCTATTGTTATATTTGATTTTTTTTCAGAAATTATTTTGTAATTTCCACTGATATTCATTATCCCTTTTTCAATATCACTAACATAGTTTGGCAAGAGTCTAACACCGTGAGTGCTATGTCCCATCATATCAGCTTCAACTAAAATCTCAGAGGTAGCATGAGCTTTATCTGTATCCATATTTAATTTTATTAAAATATTTTTGCAGAATTTTATTAAATTTTCTTTTTGCATAATTTTATTGAAAAAATATTAGTCTAATTTTTTATTAAATGGTTTTGTCGCTGCTATAAAAATACTTGAAACAATGAATATGACAGCAATAATATCAAAATTTGTTAAAAAAACTCCCATGAAAAAATAATCTATTAAGATTGCTAAAACAGGAACCATCATAACAGAAATAGATGTAATATTAACTGAAAATTTTTGTAATACAGTAAAATAAGCCCAATAGGTATATGCGCTTGAAAAAAATATTGCATAAAAAATTATCAAGTAATGAATATAATTAGGATTTCCAAAGTTATTTAAGTCAAAATACAGAGCAAAGGGAATTAATGGTAATACACCAATAAGTTGTTGCCAACCAGCTACCAACATACCATCTGATTTGAAGCCACCATATTTTACTATCATGGTACCAATACCCCATGATAAACCTGCTGATAATGTTAAAAACAATCCTAAAATATTATCTATGACACCAATTCCTATCGATAATGAAAAAATTCCAATCATTCCAAAAATCAAAGCAAGAGTTACAGATAAATTGATTTTTTCATAACCAATTAGTCCGGCTGAAATTGTAGCCCAAACGGGCATGGTGTAGGCGAGAACAGCTGCCCTTCCTCCACCAAGTAAGGACAAACCATAAAGCATTAAAACCTGCCACAATGTTACATTAAAAAAACTTATAAGTAATAAAGATCTCCAGTTTTCTCTGGGGATGGATAAAGATTTTTTTTTATTTAGAACAAAAATAAATAACAAAATACCTGCAGGCACTCCAGTCATGACCCTAAAACTTAATGGTGGAATCTCTTCAAGTGCTATTTTGAATAAAGACCAAACAGAACTCCAAACAATTATCAAAAAAATTAATAAGATAACTGTTAATAAGTTTTTATTATTTTTTATTTTATTTTTTATCACACAAGTATCTAGATATGGAACTATTTACGGCCATAACAAAAGAAAGTTGTCCATTATCTAGTACAGTAATATCTTGAAAATGCACCCAAGCTCTTTCAGGTGAAAAAGCAAAAGCTCTACCTCCTGCTTCATATAATTTATACTTCATATCATTAGTTTCTAAAAAACCTTCATGTATAGAAAGTAATACAGGTTTTTCATCACCTTTAATTTTAAAAGTTTGTATGCCATTAGAAC
>CACCZR010000002.1:0-67500 GCA_902550555.1 uncultured SAR116 cluster alpha proteobacterium
AAAAGATCCTGTAGCTCATGCATCATTGACCTATTCTATTCCTCCCAAAAAATCTTTTTAAAAAACAAAAATTCTGTTACGTTTTATTAAATTAAATGTTGGAGATTTAGATGAGTTTTGTGGAAACAGAAACAAATGGTCAGATTTTTACAATAAGATTAAATAGACCTGAAAGATTAAATGCACTTAGCACTGTTATTAGAGAAGGAATGGCTGAAGCTTTTACTAAGTTTCATAATGATAATAATTTAGAAGTCGCTATTTTAACTGGCACTGGAAGAGGTTTTTGCGCAGGCGAAGACATGAAAGAATCCCTAGATAGAGGAATAGCTGGATCTCCAAAGGAAATGGTTAAAAAAGATTTAACCAACCCTTTTCAAGATGGGATTTTACAAAAACCTGTAATAGCCGCAGTAAATGGTTTTGCAATGGGGGGAGGGTTCATGCTTGTTGAAAGATGCGACTTAAGAATTGCTGTGAAAGAAGCTATTTTTGAAATGTCTGAAGCTAAGAGATGGCTTCTCGGGGGATATAATCATGGTCACTATGGTAACTTACCACACCCCGTAGCTACAGAAATGGCTTTTGGTTATAGAATAAATGCAGAGAGAATGTATCAAGTAGGTTTTGTTAACAGACTTGTTGAACAAGAAAATTTGATGGAAGAAGCTCATTCAATGGCGAAACATTTACTTTCACTTCCCCCAGCATCAAGGGTTAATACTTTATACATGATGAAGCATATGGCACCTAAATTACCATCAAACATAACAAATTTAGCAGAAAAACTTCATCTTCATGGCGATACCGAAGACCGTATGGAAAGCAGAAGAGCTTTTGCTGAAAAAAGAGAACCAAATTATAAAGGATGGTTAAACCCAGATGATAGATACAATATGCCAAAGTTAGAAGAAGAGTAGAAAAGGTTATAAGATGAATGAAATTAAAGGGGCTTTGTCAGGATTAAAAATAGTGGCTTGTTCTACAGCCCAAGCTGGAACGGTGCCTTATATGCTCATGGCAGATTTAGGTGCAGATGTAATAAAAATTGAAACACCTGGTACAGGTGACAATAATAGAAAATCTGGTTATCTATTTGGAGAAACTGGTTCTTTTTTTGAAACTAATAATCGTGGAGTTAAGAGTTTAACTTTAAATCTGAAATCTGAAAAAGGTCAAAAAATTTTACACGAACTTGTTAAAGAAGCCGATATCTTTGGACAAAATTTTAGACCAGGTGTTGCTGAAAAACTTAATTTTGATTATGAAACTTTAGAAAAAATTAACCCCAAAATCATCTATGCGTCTGTTTCAGCCTACGGACCTGACGCACCAGATGGTCATTTACCAGGCACTGATGCTGTTGGTCAAGCACTAAGTGGAATTGCTGAAGCTTATTCTATACCAGGAAATAATTTAAGGACTGGAGTTGCATCCGTAGCTGATGAGACTTGTGCTATTTTAACTTTTGGAGGAATACTCGCTGCATATATTAATGCACAAAAAACAGGTAAAGGGCAAAAACTAGAAACTTCACTCGTTGGTAGTGCATTCAGGTTACTTGGTTGGACTATGACAACCGCCATGTGGAGTAATAAACCTCCAATTACTGGTGCAAGGATAAACGGAACAAGAGAACGTCCTGGTATTGCTGCTTGCTTTAATGACAAAAATGGAAAACCTTTTGCTCTTCAGCTAGAACCTAATAGCTGGTTAGATGCTATGAAAGTCTTGGGCTTTAAAGACACCTTAGAAGCAGATGGACTGTTAGACTTAGGCTTGGCATTTGAATCAGAGAATAAGAAAGCAGAAATTTTAAATAAACTAGCTGAACTCTTTTCAACTAACGAAAGAGATCACTGGATTTCAATATTGAGAAAAGCGGATAAAATTTCAACCCATGTAAATACAATGTTGGAAGCTTCATCTGATCCAAACATAGTAAACAATAATTATGTGACTGAGGTTTGGTATCCTGAATTAAATAAAAATTTAAAAGTACATGGAACTCCATGGAAGTTTTCTAAAACTCCAGCAAATATTAAAAGAGCGCCTAAACTTGGTGAACACAACTCAGAAATTCTTAAAAAATTAGGATATACAGCTGAAGAAATTAAAATTTTAACACAAGAAAATATTATCTAGTTTCTTCAAGCTCTTTAATAAACCTTTTAAAATTATCTACATAATGCTTAGATGATCGGGTCATATCTTTTATCATTTCTGGACTTAATTCTCTTACTGCTTTAGCTGGAGATCCTATAATTAACATGCCATCAGGAAATTCTTTATTTTCAGTGACTAAAGCTCCTGCACCTACAAGACAATTATTTCCAATTTTTGCGTTATTTAGAATTGTAGCTCCCATTCCTACCAAAGAATTATTTCCAATCGAACAACCATGAATTATTGCATTATGGCCTATAGTACAATTATTACCAATTGTAACCGGAGTATTTGGATCAACATGAATAATTGTATTTTCTTGAATATTAGTTTCATTTCCTATTTTTATAACATCATTATCACCTCTTAAAACTGAACCAAACCATATTCCAACATCCTGACCTAGAATAACATTACCTATGACGTGTGCATCTGGCGCCACCCAATAAGAACCTTCACTTGGTAATTGAGGCTTTTTGTCTCCTAAATTATAAATTGGCATTTTCACTCCTTGATAAATTTTTCTAATACTGGTTATGAACCCATTAATTAATTCCATCAATAAGAATAATTATTGTCAAGGAAAGAAAATATTTTACTCATAATTGAATTGATTTTTATATAAATTTAAATGTAAGTTTTTTTAATAATTATTAAAAATAGTTAAAAAGGCAATCCAACATAATTTTCTGCAAATGACTTTTGAGCGATTTCTGAATTTTCTAAATACTCAATTTCTGTTTCTTGCATTTTTTGATCAAAATCAGACTGATTAGGAAATTTATGAAAAGTCACTGTCATCCACCAACTAAATCTAATGGCTTTCCAAACTCTATTTAATGCCCATTTTGAATAATTTTTTAATACCATTCTATTTTTTTCTTGATAATACTCGTCGAGAGTTTCTACCAAATAGTGTACATCTGAAAAAGCTAAATTTAATCCCTTTGCACCAGTAGGTGGAACTATATGAGCGGCATCACCAACTAAAAACAAATTCCCAAAACTCATTGGTTCAACAACAAATGATCTTAAAGGAGCTAGTGACTTCTCTATAGATGGACCGGTTACTAAATTTTCTAAAGATTCTTCTGGTAATCTTTTTTTTAATTCTCTCCAAAAACGATCATCACTCCATTCATTTGTTTTTTCATCAATTGATGTTTGAATATAATATCTACTTAAATTTTCATTTCTCATAGAAGCTAAAGCGAACCCTGTTTTATGATTTGCATAAATTAATTCTTCACTAACTGGAGGTGTTTCGGATAAGATTCCTAACCATGCAAAAGGATAAACTCTCTCAAAAATTTTAATTTTTTCTTTAGGAATTGTATTTCTTGAAACTCCATGAAATCCATCGCAACCTATTATAAAATCAGCATTAATTTTGGTTTCTTTACCCTTAATTTGACATGTTACATATGGACTATTTGTTTCAATTTCATGAATATTTACATCCTTTACAGAATTAAAAACTTTGCCATTATTTTTTTCTCTTACATCATAAAGATCTTTAGTAACTTCTGTTTGCCCGTAAACAGTAACTTTTTGATTAATTAAGTTTTTAAAATCCATCCTAAATCCACGGTTTTTTAAAGAGAGAAAAATACCATCGTGAGAGTAACCCTCATCTTTTATCCTTTTATATATACCTGCTTTTTTAAGTAATTTTATAGTACCCTCTTCTAAAACACCTGCTCTTATTCTTGACAAAACATGTTCTTTGGTGTGTTTTTCTAAAACTAAACAATCAATATTAATATTACTTAAAAGTTGAGATAAAAGTAATCCTGATGGCCCTCCGCCAATGATAAGAACCTGCGTTCTCATAAAAATTTACCGTAAATTTTAATTTTTAAAAATATATTCATATTTATAAAATAATAATAAGTGATTGTTTTATTAAAAATCAAATTTAATCAAAAAATTATTTTTAGATTTTTGTTCAATATTTTTTAATAAAAGATCCACAACATCATTAAAGTAATACTTGGGAACAAGAATAAAAGCGTTATTCTGATTATATCACTTAACAAAAAGGGAATGACCCCTTTAAAAGTTTCAATTATGGGTACATCTTTTGCCATTTTATTAATTATAAATACATTTAGCCCAACTGGTGGAGTAATTAAGCCAACTTCAACAACAACTAAAGTTAAGATTCCAAACCAAATGGCTGTTTCTTCTGGAGATAACCCAAAATCAAGCGACATTACCAAAGGAAAAAAAACTGGAATTGTTAACAATATCATTGCTAAGCTGTCCATTAAACAACCTAACAGAAGATATAAAATCATAATGCATGCAACTACAATTAATGGTTCTAGATTATTTTCTTTAGAGAATTCAGTTAACAAATTTGGAAGTTGAGTTAGAGCAATAAAAGAATTAAAAAATTCTGCACCTAATAAAACAAAAAAAATCATTCCAGTTGTAACTGCTGTACTTTCAATAACCTCAACAAATGACCTTATATTAAATGATTTATTTGTAATTGCTATAATACCTGTTCCTGCAGCACCAATTGCAGCACCTTCAGTTGGTGTAAAAAAACCAAGATAAATTCCACCAATCATCACAACAAAGATCAAGATTATATGCCAAATATTTTTAAAAAGAGATATACGTACTAACCAAGGAACTCTTTCTTTTATTGGTCCAGAATCTTGATTTAACCTAACATATATACTAATCGCAATTATGTAACCCAAAGCAGCAAGCAAACCAGGTATGAACGCACATAAAAACATTTTAGCTATATTTTGTTCAGTAAGAATAGAATAAATTATTAATATAACTGAAGGGGGAATTAAGATACCTAGAGTTCCTCCTGCAGCTAATGCTCCAGTACTTAATGCCCCAGAATACCCTAACCTTCTTAATTCAGGCAATGCCACTTTCCCCATAGTTGCTGCAGTTGCCAACGATGACCCACAAATTGCACCAAACCCGGCACATGCTCCTACTGCCGCCATAGCAACTCCTCCTTTTCTATGACCCAAACATGCACCAGCAAATTTAAACAAAGCTTCGCTCATACCAGCTTTAGATGCAAAATTCCCCATGAGTAAAAAAAGTGGAATTACCGAAAGAGAGTAATTTGAAAATAAGTGCCATGCACTTGTTTTTGCAAGAGACATTACAGGAAGCCATCCTGTAATTAAAATAGTACCTGCACAACCAACTAATAACATTGCTAAACCAATAGGAACTCTGAATGCTAAAAGTGAAAAAAGAATTGGGAAAGCCAGAATGCCTAGAATATATTTTTCCATGATTAACTTCTAGATAAAATTAATTCACGATAAAATGTGTACAAACAACATATAGAAAGTAGTCCAAATGAAAATGTGACTGGCAAAAAAGGTATCCAAATTGGAAATTGTAATAACATAGTTTCTTCTTGAAAATTAAACATGTCTCTTGCTCCAAAAAACATTCTCCAAGTAAAAAATAATGCTAAAAGTCCGTACATAATTGAACTGATACAATCTAAAAAAGCAACTTTTTTAAAATTTAATTTTGCAGTTATGAAATCTACGATTACATTACCTTTTTTTAAATGACACAAAGGTAAGAAAGAAGATATTGCTATTGCACTCCCAATTTCAACTAACTCAAAATCACCTACTAATGGATTTAAGAATATAATTCTACTTAATATTGAAACAAAGTTAATTAATATAACAATGACAAGAATTAAACCTCCTAAAACAGCTAAAATATAAGCTGCATCATATAAAAAACGACCAAATTTGCCATTTGGTCGTTTTGTAAGTTCATCAATAGAATTTGTTGACAAACTCATTTATTTATAATGTTTTTTCATATTTTGAAATTAAGCTTTTTGCTGTATCTAAAAGTTTTTGAGCATCTAGACCTTTTTTATTGGTACTTTTAATCCAATCCTCGGTTACTTTTTTACCGGCCGCTTTCATTTTAGATAATTCTTCACCTTGTAAAGTAAAAAATTGTCCGCCAGCGTCTACAGCTAATTTTCTTGCAGGAACTTCAAAACCATCCCATAGCTTACCTGCCTCTTTTGCTAAGGATAAACCTGAGTTGTTATCGATAACCTTTTTTTGTGATGGTGATAAACTCTCATACTTTGCTTTATTCATTATAAATAAAAAAGGCGTTGTATATAAACCTCTATTACCTGCAACATTAGTGTGTGCTTTTGTTAATTCTTGCAATTTAAATGAAGGCATTATTTCCCAAGGCACAACCATTCCATCAATTACACCTTTTGACAACGAAGGAGCAACTTTTGGAACTGGCATCCCAACTGGAGTAGCACCCATACTTTTAAGCATAGTTGTAATTACTCTTGTTGGCCCTCGCATTTTCATTCCTTGAAAATCACTTATAGACTTAATCAGCTTATTTTTTGTATGTATCATACCCGGAGCGTGCACATGCACTGTTAAGATTTTATAATCTTTTAGGTCTTCTGCTCCAATAGTTTCTACATATTCTTGAACAGCTTGTGATGTGATTACTGATTTTGTTGGCAAAAATGGTAATTCAAAAGCTTCAAGTCTTGGAAACCTTCCTGGTGTATAACCTGCAACTGTCCAAACTATATCCACTACCCCTTCTCTAACTTGATCAACTAGTTGGGGTGGCTTTCCGCCAAGCTGCATTGAATAATACATCTCAGTTACAATTTCACCATTTGATTCTTTTTTAACTTTTTCTGCCCATGGCAAAACAAATTTTGCATTTGAATTAGCTGGTGCAGGAACAAATGTGTGAAATTTCAAAGTTACCTTATCAGCTAGTGCAGAAAATGAAAAAAAGGTTAGTGATAAAATAATCATTTTTATAAACATTTTCATTATTTCCTCCTCAATTAGAAAAATTAAATCACAAAAAAAAATAAGTTACTAATACAAATTTAAAAAATTGATTTTAAGAAATCGACTGATAAGATTTATATTGGTAATTCATATGGCAATAAAAGCTCTTTCATATTTAGGTGTTACATCAGAAAAAATTCAAGACTGGTCAAATTACGCAACAAAAAATCTTGGGATGCAGGAAATTGATAAGACTAAAAACTCTTTAATGCTAAGAATGGATGACCAAAAACAACGGTTTTCCATTTCGAATGATGGTGGTGAAGGCCTATCATTTTTAGGGTGGGAAGTAGATAATAAAAATGATTTAGATAGTTTTGCATCAAAATTAGATAATAATAATGTAAAAGTATTTAGAGGACAAAAGTATCTTTGTGACAAAAGATATGTTGAAGAATTAATTTATTTTAAAGATCCTGCCGGAAATCAAATTGAATTAATATTTAATCCATTTAAAACTGATGAGGAGTTTAAACCCGGAAGAGCTATATCTGGCTTTAAAACTGGTATCTGTGGCTTAGGTCATGCTGTTTTACATACTAACAATATAGAACCACTAGTAACATTTTATAAAGATATTTTAGAATTCAAAGTTAGTGATTATAGTTTTGATCCAATAAGGCTTCATTTTTTTCATGTCAATGAAAGACATCATAGCTTTGCTCTTGTAGAAACTGGAAAAGTCGGTTTCCATCATTTTATGGTAGAATATAAAAATTTGGATGATGTTGGACAAGGCTATGATTTATTGCAATTTGAAAAAAATAAAATTGCATACACTATCGGCAGACATACAAATGATTACATGACATCATTTTATTCTTACTCACCTTCAGGTTTTTTTGTTGAAAATGGTTGGGGTGGTAGACTTATAAACCCAAATACATGGACGCCAGAATTAACAGATATTGGGCCAAGCTTTTGGGGGCATGAAAGGCTTCATCTTCCAGAAGATGAAAGACTGAAATTTAGAAATAAAAGAATGGAGATAGCGGCTAATGGTATTCAAGCTCCTTTGGTAATTGATTGCCCTTGGTTATATCAAAATCAATTAAATAAACATGCAAAATAAAAACTGTAACGTTTTAATTGTTGGTTTTGGACCAACCGGCGCAGTTCTAGCAAATTTATTATCAAAATATGATCTTTCTATTCAGATTTTAGAAAAAGAAAGCCAAATTTATAATTTACCTAGAGCTGTTCATTTTGACGATGAAATTATGAGAATTTTTAAAAGTATTGGCATTTTTGATCAATTAGTAAAAAAAACTATAATTAACAAAGGAACAAAATTTGTTGATGAAGATGATAATCTTATTTTAGACTGGCCTAGACCGAGACAAATCACTAATAATGGTTTTTATCCAAGTTACAGATTTCATCAACCTGATCTAGAAAAAATTTTAAGAAAGAATTTAGCTTCAAATGATAATGTTAAAATTTATTACAATGCTGAACTAACAGAGTTAAAAAACAAAGGTAAATTTGTAAATGCTAAATATATCAATAAAGTAACAAATACGTCTCACATTATTGATGCAGATTACGTTGTTGGGTGTGACGGTGCCAATTCTTTTGTTAAAAAATTCATTGGACCAGAAACAATTGATTATGGGTTTGAAGAAAGATGGGCAGTTCTTGACTTAATTCTAAAAAAACATAACAAAAACTTACCTGATAGAACAATACAGTATTGTAGTCAAAATACGCCTGCGACTTATTGTAGAAACGTTGGAAGAAGAAGAAGATGGGAAATATCATTAAATAAAAATTTTACTGAAAAAGATATTTTTGATGAAAATAAAATTTGGAAATTTTTATCTAAATGGATTACTCAAGATGCTGCTGTAATAGAAAGGAAAACTATCTATACTTTCAAATCTTTAATAGCAAAAAAATGGCAAGAGGGAAGAGTATTCATAGCAGGAGATGCAGCTCATTTATCACCTCCATTTATGGGTCAAGGTATGTGCTCAGGGCTTAGAGATGTTTCAAATCTTTTTTGGAAACTTGCTTACTGCTGCCACTTTGGTCATAAAGAAAAATTACTAGCATCTTATGAAAGTGAAAGGTTAAATAATGTAAAGGAGTATATAATTACTACAATTAATATGGGAAAGTTATTAAACTCTATCGGTGATACAAATGTTTCAAAAAGTGTGAAAGAGGCTCAAGATGGATCTAAAGTCATGACTTCAATAAAACCTCCATTAGGTCCGGGGTTAGGAAGTAAAAGTGATAAATTAAGAGGTCACATATTTCCTTTTGTAAAATTGAATAAATCAAATATTAAATATTTTGATGAACACTTTGATAAAGAATTAGTTTTACTTTCAACACAAGATTTTAATCATCCCAATATTAAACATATCAATATAAACAAGTATAAAGAGATTATTAAAATTTTTAATAATCTAAATATAAAAGCTTTAATTTTAAGACCTGACAGATTTATTTTAAGTTCATTACAAAAAAATTCCGATATCAATAAATTTGTAAATAAATCAATGTTACAATTCAGTTAAATGATCATGAAGTTAAACGCATTACAAGCCGGATTTAATTTAGATCATATTGTTTTAGAAAGTCCGTACCCCAATAATCTAGCTAGATTTTATAAAGAAATAATTATGATGGAATTTGTTAAGAAAAATAAAAATGAATTTATTTGTGAAGGGAAAAACCGTAAAATTATTTTAAAAAAAGGAAAAAAAAACACCTTTTCATATGCAGGTTTTTCTTGTAGAAGTAAAAAAAACCTAGATCAATTTAAAAATTTTATTCTCTCCAATAACGTAAAACTATCAGAATTTGAAAATAATCATTTTAAGAGAGGTTCATTTTCAATAATTGACCCAGATGAAAATATAATATCTTTTGGAATTAGAAAAAAAAATAAGAATCTTTATAAATATAATCTATGCATGCCCTTACAACATTTAACTTTATCAAGTAAAAATGTAGAAAAATTTCAAAGTTTTTATTGTGATTTGTTAGGTTTTAAAATTACAGATAAAGTTGTTCATAAGAATGGATCCTTAGCTACATGTTTTTTAACTTCAAACCATGAACATCACACAATTGCTTGTTTCAAATCAGACAAAGTAGGAATTGATCATCATTCCTATGAAGTTGGTAAATGGGAAAATATCAAAATATTGTGTGATCATTTTTCAAAAAAAAATGTGAAAATAATTTGGGGCCCTGGAAGACATGGACCTGGAAACAATCTGTTCATATTTATTGAAGATTTAGACAAGAACTGGTTAGAGTTTTCTGCAGAGTTAGAGATAATTCATGACAGAAAATTTAAAGAATGGCCCCATTCTGAAAAAACTCTTAACCTATGGGGTAGAGGAATTTTAAGGTCATAATCAATTATAATATATTTATGAATAACAAGATTTTATTTTTGCATTAAATTTCTTTATTACAAAAATTACCAAATAACATTTCTTTGAATTTTGGTCCTCTCTCAAAAAAATTTCCTCTATTAACTACCCATTTTACATGGTCTTTATAATTTGGATCTGAATTAATTTTTATTCCCCATAAGCCCTCAGCCTCATTAGGAATTGCAGAATATCTTACATCAATTATTAAATCTTTGTCTTTATCATACGCAAGATAATCTTGTGAAAACCAACTAAACCTTAAAATATCATTAAATTGCTTACTATCTTTATCTAAATTTTTATAATGAATATTTGTATCCAATTTATCAATAGTTTCTCCAAAACAAAACTTTGTCTTTCCAATCAGATTTACAGAATCTATATAATATTTACCCTCGTATAGATATACTATTTTCCACAAAAAAAGGTTTCCCAAACTGGGTTTAACAGTAATTTTTTTAAAGTCGTGATTTCTATATTTAGCAAGATTTTTAGCTTCTTTTAAAGCTACTGAACTTTGAAAAAACCCAAACCCTAAATATAAAAATATCCAAACTAAACTAAGTATGTTTAAAAATTTTTTTTTGAAAATTACAGCCAATACCATTAGAATTAAGATTGGTATAGTCAAAAGAGGATCTATAATTGAAATACTATTCCAAGCAAATCGATAGTTTGAAAATGGCCAAAATAACTGAGTTCCGTAACTCGTGCATGCGTCTAGTAAAGCATGAGTAGAATACCCAACAAAAGCAAAAATATAATTTTCCAAAAAAGTAATATATTTTCTTGCAAAAAAATAAGTTAATAAAGTAACAAAAAGTGCTCCAATGGGAATAAATATAAGAGAATGTGTAAATTGCCTGTGATATTCTAGACTCAGCAATGGGTCATAAGACGATTTAATAAAAACATCAAGATCTGGAGCTAACCCACTTAAAATTCCAATGGTTGTCCCAACAGTTAGTTTTGTTTTAGATGAAAAAAACTGTGAGAAAACTCCACCAAAGGTTCCTTGAGATATTGGATCCATACAATTATATTTTTGTTATTAAATTATTGACGATATCTATTCTTATACACTACCTTATATAAAGGTATAGTAGTAAAATGTCTAAAATTTCTTACGATGCAATTATAATTGGAGCTGGCTTTTCAGGTTTATATCAACTTTATAAATTAAGAGATAAATTGAAACTAAACTGTAGAGTATTAGAGAAAGGTTCTGGAATAGGTGGAACATGGTACTGGAATAGATACCCTGGTGCTAGATGTGATACAGAAAGCCATGCTTATACCTATTTTTTTTCTGAAGAAATTTTTAAGGAATGGGAATGGAGCGAACGCTACCCAGGACATGCAGAAATTCGAAAATATTTAAATTATGTCTCTAATAAATACTCTTTAAATAAAGATATACAGCTTAACACTGAAGTTATTTCAGCCACATTTGTTGAAGAAGACAATTCATGGATTTTAAAAACAAAGAATGATGAAATATTTAAATGTAAATTTTTAATAACGGCAGTTGGATGTATTTCAACAACAAATATACCAAATATAAAAGGTTTAAAAAAGTTTAATGGAGATTATTACCATACTGGCAATTGGCCTAAAAACGATGTAGATTTCTCTGGCAAACGAGTTGGACAAATCGGAACTGGGTCAACTGGTATTCAAGCTGCACCTGTAATTGCTGAAAAGGCAAAACACCTGACAGTTTTTCAAAGAACTCCTAACTTTAGTGTGCCAGCAAGAAATAAACCGCTTTCAAAAGAATTCAAAGAGTATGTTAAAAATAATTATGATGAACTAAAATCAATTGTAAAAGAGACACCTAATGGACATGCTTTTCGGATTAGTGAAAAACTTACTTTTGATGTTGACAAAAAAGAAAGAGAAAAAAAATACGAAGAATATTGGGAAAAAGGTGGACTTCAATTTAGAGGCGTTTTTAAAGATATAATTACAGACAAAAAAGCAAATGATTCTGCATCATTTTTTTTAAAGAAGAAAATTAGCCAAGTTGTTAAAAATAAAGAGTTTGCAAAAATATTAACAAGCTTTGATCACCCATATGGATGCAAAAGACCTCCAATAGATACTAACTATTTTGAAACCTATAATAAAAATAATGTTCATCTAGTTGACATTAAAAATGATCCTATAATTGAAATAGATGAAAAAGGTATTAAAACAAAAAATAATTATTTTAAATTAGATACAATTGTTTTTGCAACTGGTTATGATGCAATGACAGGTACACTTATAAATTTAAATATAACTGGCGAAAATAATTTAAATTTAAAAGATTATTGGAATGAAGGTCCAAAAACTTACCTTGGATTACAGATCCCAGGCTTCCCAAATATGTTTACGATTACTGGACCAGGAAGTCCTTCGGTATTAACAAATATGCCAACTGCAATTGAACAACATGTTGAATGGGTAACAGATTGTATATCTTACATGATTGACAATAAATTCAATAAAGTCTCTACTTCTGAAAAAAATTCACTTGAATGGGGAAAGCAAGTAAAAGAAGCTGCAGATAAAACATTACTTCCTACTGTTAAACATTCATGGTATTTGGGAGCTAATATTCCAAATAAGCCTCGAGTGTTTATGCCTTATGCTGGTGGATTACCTACTTATACAAAAATTTGTGAAACTGTAAAAAACAATAATTACGAGGGCTTTGCTTTTAGTTGATCTAATCATTTGCTATATTATTAATTTCAGAAATTTTTTTTCTAAGATTTGATATTCTATTAGATAACTCACCATCAACCTTTGAGTCCCCTTTAAGAGATGATAATAATTCAGATACTTCATTTGCAAGTTGATTGATTTTTTTATTAGCATCCATTAACCGAACTTGTGTCTTCCTAATCAATGCATTTAAAACTACATCATTATTCTTTAACTTTATAAAATAATCTTTAGGTATAATATTAGCTACAACTTTTTGAGAACATGCTCTAGCCGTTACAGTTCTCTTCGTACCTAAAAGCAAAGAACTTTCTCCAAATACTTCGCCTATTCCTAATCTATTTAACTGAAACTGATCTTTAGTTTCAATAATAACATACCCTTCCAATATTAAGTAAGCTTCCTCAGGCTCACTTCCAATTTCATAAATTAGTTCACCAGGGTTCCAAATAATTGAATTGTTATTTCGTTGCATAAATTTTTTAACTATCCTAATGGAGGCATCCAAAAAACATATCCCCAAAAAATAATATAACAGAAAAAAAGAAAATACGCGAAAAGGCCCATTGGCTTGTTATTTTTTGTTCTCTCGTTTTCTTCTAAAGTTTCCTTTATATAGGATTGATAATGTCGAATAATCAAATTTGATCTAGGCATAATGTAATTATAACTTAAAATTCAAAAAAAATCGTCTCTTTTTTACCTTGAAGATGAATATCAAAAACAAAATGTTTTTTATCCTCTGTATAAGGAATTAAAGTTTTTAATCTATCTTGAATATTTAAATTTTTAAACATTACGTCACTTTTAAGCTCATTTTCATCAAAATACATTCTAGTAATTAATGGCCTATTCATACCCCTAGCTACAATCCAGAATAAAATGTATGATGGAGAAATCTTGCCATCTTCTTTAATTTGATTACCTGGTCTAATTGTTTTGATTTGATATTCTCCAGTTTTGAAATCAGTAACTCTTCTAGAAAACCCTTGATAATTAAAATATTTACCATTTTTATCACATTGCCATGTTTCTATCATCGCATCAGTTATTGGATTATTGTTTCCATCATATATTTTACCTTTTATATTTATTTCTTCATTTAAAGAGATATTTTTAAAAGGTGTTGACCCTAATACATCTTTAAAAATGTTTATTCCTGCAATACTTGGGGTGCAACCTATATGTAAAAAAGGGCCAGCTGTTTGAGACGGTGTATCTGTAAATTTCTGAATCTTGACCATTAAATTATGAACCTTCTATTTTGTTCTCAAAATATGTTTGCTGTTTGCCTCTTAATATTATGTCAAATCTATAACCAAGAATTCTTTCCTCATCTGTTTTCGAAAGATCTAATTTCCCAACTAGTAATTTTCTAGCATTTATATCAGGTATAGAATTTACCATTGGACAAGATTCTATTAATGGATCGCCCTCAAAATACATCTGAGTAATTAATCTTTGAAGGAACATTGAACCAAACAAAGAGAAATGAATATGTTTTGGTCTCCACTCAACACCTCTGTTTGGATATGGATAGGCTCCAGGTTCAATAGTTTTAAATATATAATAACCATCGGACGAGGTTATAAATCTTCCACAGCCTCCAAAGTTTTCATCTAACTTAATATTGCTAGGATCATTTTGATGCCTATATTTCCCTCCTGCATTAGCTTGCCAAACTTCAATTAAAACATCTTTCAAGGGACTTCCATTTTCATCTTTGACAAAACCATGAACAAAGATTTCTTGTCCTAGTGCTTTTTCACCATTTTTAGAAAAATTTAAAATTAAATTATTATCATTCTCATTTAAAATGTTCTTGTTAAACAATGGTCCAGTTATCTCGGAATTTGAAAAATTTATTAGTAAAGGTTCATTGTCAGGCGATCTAATTATACTTGATTTATAGTCAGGAAATTTTCTAAGAGGTTGGTGTTTTTTAATCATACTTATATTAAAATATTATTATGTAGCATAAAATTATAATACAAATCACTATTTGTAAAATATTGATTAACACTGAAAACCGATGAAGTCTTTCAAATTTAACTTTAGACAAATTATCACTTTTATTTATTTCGTCTTTAACTTTATTAATTAATGGTGTGAGATATTGTCTCGAAAAAAGAAAGCCAACAAAAATGAAAGTAAAACTTGAAATAATAATTAAATCATTTTCTATATACGAAACTATTATCCCAACTAAACTAATAATTATGCCAAACAAATAATATTTAGGGAAAAAAGACCTTAAAAATAAGCTAGATTGTTTTTCATTTAAATTTTTAAATATACTTGGAGCAACAACTATAGGGAAAAAAATCATAAAACCCAAAATCATTCCAAGAATTAATATAATCAAATTTGTCTCCAAAAAAATACTTTAAATATTGAACATATTATTATTTAATATCTAATATTATGACTAAAAATTATGATGTCCAAGTTTTAATCAATGAATTAAAAATTAAAAATAGAATAAAAGACTTAAGTAGTGAAATAAATCAATTTTACAAAAATACAAACAAACTTTTAGTTGTTGGTCTATTAAGAGGATCTTTTGTCTTTATAGCTGATTTAGCAAGAGAAATTAAAGTACCAGTAGAAATTGACTTTATGACAGTTTCTAGCTATGGAAACTCTATGGTAAGCTCTCATAATGTTCGTATATTGAGTGATTTAAATACAGACATAAAAAATACTGATGTCCTTCTTGTAGAAGATATTATAGATACTGGCCATACTCTTAACCAAGTAATTAAAATGCTTAATGAAAGAGAACCAAAATCTTTAGAAGTTTGTTGCCTTTTAAATAAATCATCAAGACGAGAAACAGATATAAATGTTAATTGGGTAGGTTTTGACATACCTGATGAGTTTGTTGTTGGCTATGGGATTGATTACGCACAAAATAATAGAAACTTACCTTACATTGGAAAAGTAGTTCAACCAAATTAGATCAAGCTATCGTCAATCCATTTCAAGTATTCTTTATTTCCATCATCAATGGGTATTTTTAAAATACAAGGAACTTCATAAGAATGTTTTTCTTTAATTAGTTTCTTAAGTGAAGGATATTTACTTGAATTAGTTTTTAAAATTAAAAGAGTTTCATCATCATTTTGAAGTTTTTTGTTCCATTTATAAACAGATTTCATTTTCGGAAAAATATTACCACAAGCTGCAAGTTTTTTTTCTATTGCAAAATTTGCTAGAGTAAGAGCTTCTTCTTCATTCTTAGTTGTAATGTAGACAAGGAAAAAGTTTGTGGTTGTAAACATCTTATTCCCATGGTTTTATAACTACTTTAATTGCACCATCAATTCTTTCCTTTGCATATTTTAAAGCAGTTGGTAATTCATTCATTTTAAAAGTGTGCGTATGTACAAGTTTAGCATTAAATCTTTTTTGTTTCATGAAAGCCATTGCTCTATGCGTTGCACTTTTACCTTCACCTCTTATACCATACATATAAATATTATTAATTACCATGTGTGGAATATTAACTTTTATTGGATCATGGGGGAAAGCTGCCAAACAAATTTTTCCACCTCTATTAGTCATCATTATTGCATCATCTAAAGCTTTTTCTGTTCCAGCACATTCAACAACATAATCTACACCTAAATTTCCAACTAAAGATTTAACCGAATTAACAATGTCATTTTCTTCTTTTACATTTAAAACAAAATCAGCTCCAAGTTTTTTTCCTATTTCAAGTCTATCTTTTCTTGTACCAATTAATATAACTGGATCTGCACCAAGAGCTTTTGCTACCGCCACTCCTAACAAACCGATAGGACCAGGACCAATTACAACTAGACTTTCACCTGCTACTAAACCACCTAATTCAGTTAAACCATACATCGTAGTACCTGCAGTTACAACGAGTGTTGCTTCTTCATCCGTCATATCATCAGGTACTTTGATTAGCGTATTGATATGATTAATTGCATATTGTTTAAATCCACCATCAGAAGTGAAGCCATTTGCTCTATGACCTTTATTCTTTTTTCCATAATTAAGTCCATAATTATGACATGATGTATACATCCCCATTCTACATCTTTTACATTGTCCACATCCTGAATGTATTTCTACTGTAACCCTATCCCCTATTTGAAACTCGTCAACTGAAGGACCAAGTGCAACAACTGTACCCATATATTCATGACCTGGAGTAAACTCTTTATTAAAGGGCTTCTCTCCTTCGATCAATGCTGGAGGACCATAACTTATAACATCCAAATCTGTAGAACATATAGCAACTGCATCTATTTTTACCAAAACTTCTGAGTACCCAGGAGTTGGTATTGCTTTTATTTTTAATTCCAACTCATTTGGACTTTTTAAAACCCAAGCTTTCATTTCTTTTGGTAATGAATATTTTTTTGAAACTTTTATATCGTCCATATTATCTAAATATTATATGAGTTTTAAAAACTTAAAAAGTTTTTTATAAAACAAGTGGACACATTAAGTGTCCACTATAATTTTTTTGGAGGATATCGTTATATTTAAAATTACGACTATTTATTTTTTTTGTTTAATAACTCTTTTTGTAAATTTAAAATATTATTAATATGAAATTCTGCTTCATATCTTTGAGCTTCATCAAATTCTTGAATATCACCTCTACATACATCTGTAGAAAATATTTCTTCAGCAACCCTTAACATTTTATAAAACTTAATTGATATGTCTATATGCTGATGAGCAAAAGAAATAGCTGGTAAAATTCTATAAAAAAGTTTTCTTGCCTCTTCTTCTTCGTTATTTATCATCAAATTATAAACAGAATTATAAATTGTTTCCATGGTAGAGGGGATAAATCCATGAACGCCTCTTCTCATAGCCTCTATAAAACCAGTTGCAGCCCACCCTCCAGTAAGATGTAATTTATTTTTTGTTAAATTTATAATGTTTGAATATTTTTTTCCTGAATTTACAACTTCTACTTTTAAAGATTTAAAATTTGAAACCTCATTGATAAGATTTTGAATTTTTGAATCTGAAAGACCATATCCATCCCAAGACAAATCTTGTATCATCAAATGAGATGGTCCAATTTCATTTATTTTTTTGTAAAAGGCTATCAAATCACCTTCATCTAAATTGAGTGGAGCTTGTATTAAAACCCATTTAATCTTTTTTTGTCTCGCAAGATCAACTAAAGAGTAAATTTCTTCTATTTTTTGTGAACTACATCCAAAAACAATTGGAATTGTATTTCTGCTGATATCTAATACAAATTCCATTATTTCTGCTTTTTCACTAAATGTTAAATTTTGAGTTTCACCTGCAACAGCTGACAAAAGCATACCAGCACAATTCGTGTCTATCGTATGCAAGACTAGTTTTTCAAGACTTTTATAATCTATAGATTTGTTATTTTTAAATGGTGTATGTAAACTAGGTATAATTCCATTTAACTCATTTAGAGGAGAAAGTTTTGCATTCATCCTATTTTTGTACCATTTTTAATATTTGGATTTACACCAAGCAATTTGACTTCTCTATCTGTAATTGCGCCTAAAATCAAGACTTCAGATAAAACTCCAGCAATATTTTTTTGTGGAAAATTAGTTACAGCTATAATTTTTCTATTTAATAATTCATTTTTTGAATAGTTTGTAATTTGAGCAGATGATTTTTTTATTCCATCTTTTTCTCCAAAATCTATATCTATTACATAAGCTGGCTTTCTAGCTTTTTTGTTTTCTTTAACATCAACGATTGTGCCTACTTGAATATTAAATTTAATGAAATTTTCAAAATTAATTTCCATTTAATTTTTTAAAATTTTATTTTTTACAGCCTTTTGATCAGACATCTTAATAACTTTTGATGAATTTAAATACCCACCTTCATCAATCTTTAATGTTCTATAAAGCAAATCACCTTCAACCTTCCCCGTCGACATAACATGTAATTTTTCCGCAGATATATCAGCTTTAACTTGTCCTTCTACGATAATTTCTTTAGCCGTAATGTTCCCAATAAAGGATGCATTTTCACCGACAATAAGTTTATCAATTTTTATTGTTCCTTTATAAGTTCCACTTAAAGTTAAATCACCTGATCCAAAATAGTTTCCTTCAAAAATATCCTCAAGTCTAATTTTCGAATTATATTTCATATTTTTTCACTAATAACATCATTACTTTATAATTTTATAAATTCAGATAAAGTGTTATAATATACCATGTTTATTACAATAATAAATAAATTAAAATTTTCTTTTTTTATTTTGGTGATAATATCAACAATTATATCACTACCTATTATTGCCAAAAATAATCAACTACTTCAAAATGTTTTATCTTTCTGCGGCTTTTGAAAATTCGTCTTTTTCAATCTAATAATTATGTTTCAATTAATAAATTGACATAACTTAGCATCTCATTATTTTAATAAAAAATTGAAGTAGCGATTTTAAAAATGAACATAAAAAGACAACTAATAATCCCATTTACCTTAATTGGTCTATTAATTTTAATACCTATTTATTCACTTGTGGTAAGTTATTTTAAGTCAGCTTCATCTTTATCATTAAGATCTACTTTAACCGAAGTGAAACTCTTTTCACATCATGGAAAAATAGTTAATATTAAAGATTTTAAAAATACACCTACTTTGCTTTTTTTCGGATTTACTCATTGTCCTGAAGTTTGCCCTACAACTCTTTCAAATTTGTTAAATAATATTGAATTGTTAGAGAAAAATAAAAAAAATTATAGAGTTTTATTTGTAACTTTAGACCCGCAAAGAGACACTATAAATAATTTAAATGATTATCTACAAAATTTTAATTCATCTGTGATTGGCTTAACTGGTGAAATAGATGAAATAAATAAATTTGCTAAAAATTGGAATATTTATTGGAAAAAAGTTTCTGAAGGAGATAGTTATACAATTAATCATACAGCCACAGTATTTATGATTAATAAAAAAGGAAATTTTGCTGGAACAATTGCTTGGGGAGAAAGCGATAAATCCATAAAATTAAAACTACAAAAACTTCTTAATTTGTAATTCTATATCCGAATGATTGGATAATTTTTTTAGCATCATTAGATTTTAGAAAATTGAAAAATAACTTTGCTTTATAATTTTGTTTTGCATTTTCTAAAAGAATGGCATCTTGCTTTATTTGAGTATAAAGATTTTGTGGTATTTCTTTAAAATATCCCAATTCATATTTTTTAAGTTTTAACTTATCAGAATTAGAAATGACACCTAAATCAACATTACCTGAATAAATAAATGATGAAACTTGGTTAATATTTGAAGCAAGAATTACCTTATTTTCAAATACAGATAACATACCTAAACTTTCTAAAACCTGCTTAGAAGCACGACCATATGGTGAAAATTTAGGATTTGCTATAACTATTTTATTTGAAAATCTTTTAAGAAGTATATTTTCAAATTTATCTTCATTATCAACTCTTGTTTTAGAAAAAATCACAAGTTTTCCAATAGCATAAGTAAATTTAGAAACTTTAATTTTTTTATTATCAGGTATTTTTTCAATCGTTAATTGATCTGCAGATAAAAATATATCAATTGGTGCTTTATTTAAAATTTGAGCGAAAAGTTTAGCTGTTGATCCCGTAGATATATTAAAAGATGTTTTATTGTTTTTTAAAAATTCTTTTTTTATTAAATTTAATGGCTCTATAAAATTTGATGCAACGGCAACATGAATTTTTTCGTATCCATAAGAATTTAAGCTATAAAAAAGAAAAAAAAGAAAAAAAATTAATTTTATCATTTATTTAAATTTTAAATCTAAATCCTGCAACCCTCTTGAAACTTCAAGTTCACAATCTCCTTCAAATCTAATAACTTGACCACCCATTTCTTTTATTTGATCCCAAAATTTATTTGATTTAGTTGTTCTAACTTCCTCCATTTCTTTCTTTGTTCGAAAAACATGAAATATTTCTACTTGATTTTCTGTTCTATCTACAAAACATCTTAACATTAATCCATTATTTTGAAATAAATCATTACTCCAATCTTTTAAAGCACGAACAATAGCCTTTTTTGCTAATTCATTTTGTACTTTAATTGTTACATTAACAGCATACATAAATCCCTCTTATGTCTAAATTAAAATTTAACCTCATCATTTATTTTTACAGTACCCTTGTTCAAAACTCTTCCATATACACCTAGATCATAATGACCATAAATTTTTTGAAGTTGATTGGGTATATTCAAATCCCTTAAACCAGTTTTGGGATTCACATTAGTAGCAGCACACCTTTTTGTTTTTCTAAATATCTCAAATTTAACATCTCCAATACTAATAATCTTGCCTAACCAATTAAATTCTTCCCATGCTTTAATTCCTGAAAGGATTAAATTACCTCTAAATCTAGAGTAGTTAACTTCCTTTTTAATCTTTACTTCAAAATCATTTACACTATTTAAATTTATAAATGATAAAGCTTTGTCGGGTATATCCGAAAAAGAATGTTTGTTATCGTTTTTAACATCAGATTTATCTGTAACTAATCTCGGTTTTTTCTTTATATTAATGTTAAGAAAATTTGCTAAGCATAAATTTAATTTTTTAATATCATTATTATTATTTAAAAAACCATTGAAAATTTCTTTATCTTTGTAAATCAATTTTAAAAAATTAGTTTTTAAATTGATCTGAGGCTCTAATAAAGATAGTTTTTCTTCTTTAACTAGCGCAAGAAAATTTGTTTTTTTCATATAAATTAAAGATTTTTCACAAATGTCATTTTCAAATTTTGCAAAAGCATATTTCCTATCACCTGAGATTGTTGAACCTGGATGAAGGTTTGCTGTATTCATGAATTCCCCGTTAAGACCTTTTATAGGATAACGGATAATATATTTTAGAAATGTCATAATTTATAATAATTGATCTAAATAAAATATAAATAAATTTAACTAATATTATTTAGAGTAACTGATTATTTATTATTACTAGATTTTAGTTTTTTAAGTACATCCGACAATAATTTAATAGCAGACTCATTATCTTCAATTTCTGTCTTATCTAAAGACAGAGATAAGCCTGGTATATTTTTTTCAAATAAATTTTTATTTAAATCTAAAAATCCAGATACTTCATAAGTTTGAACTGGATAAGAGATCCCCTTAACATTCATTGATTTTTTTTTCTTACAAGCAATTTTATTTCTTACAAGAAGATACGTATCCTCAGACAACAGAATTTTATTTACTTCTGAACTCGTTTCAAGTCGAGATGCCAGATTCACTCCATTACCTATAATTGTATAATCTAGTCTATCTTCTGAACCAAAATTACCAACTGTACATACGCCTGTGTGTATACCAATTCTAGCATTTAATGGTTTTGCCAATCCTTTTTTTCTCCAAGTGCTTCTTAAGCTATTTAATTTTTCTAGCATTTCAATTGCCATAGATACACAGGATACGGCATCTTCTTCTTTTCCTTTTGTTTTTGGGTCGCCAAAAAATACTAAAATTGCATCTCCAATAAATTTATCTATTGTTCCACCCCATTTTATGGCTATGTTAGACATTTCTGTTAAATATTGTGTTAATAACTCGGTTAACACTTCAGGTTCTAATCTTTCTGTAAGTTCAGTAAAACCCTGTAAATCAGAGAAAAAAACAGTTAAGTGCTTTCTCTTGGTTTGAACTTTAACATCTAGTTTACCAGAAAAAATAGACTCATACACTTGAGGAGAAAAATACTTAGCCAACTTCTGTGAAAGTTCTTGCAATTCAGAAGTTCTCTCTTCAACTTTTTTTTCAAGATTTAAATTTAAATTTTCTAGCTGAAGGTGAGCATTATTCAATTCATTCAATCTTTTTTGTTCTAATTGGTAGAGCCTAGCATTTTGTAATGCGTTAGCTGCTTGATTTGCTAAAATACCAATCAAAATCTCATCATCTTTATCAAATATATTTAACTTTACACTTTCAACTGAAAATACTCCCACTAACTCATCATCTATAAGCATTGGAATGGCTACTTGACTTTCAGCATTTTTAAGACCAGGTAGCTCAACTTCATCTTGCAATTTTTTATTGTCTGAAACACTTACTTGCTTTCGAATAGCTTGCATGTAACTTCTCTGCATACCTAAATTTGCCATTCTCATTAATTTTTTCTTTTGAGCTACAATACCAATTACACCAATACCAAAATTGACCTTAGCACCTATACCTTTATTTTCGTAACCATACGTCTCTAATACATTAAGACATTTTTTATCCTCGGAAACTAGAAGTATCATGGAGTGCTTAAAACCAAAATATTCATCCATTAAAGAGAGCATGGTTGAAGCTATAACAGAAAGATTTAGTGATTTATTTATTTGGCCTGAGATTTGTTTAATTATCTCAACTTCTTTAGTTCTTCTTTCCAAAAGATTCATAATTTTTTTGGTTTCTATTTCAGAATGATTTTGCTTATTCATTTTAAATTATTTATTTAAAAGAGATTTAGAGCCATTTTTTTAAAATGATATTAATCTGTAATTGAAAGAACTTCATAAACATCAGCTGCTTGCAACTTAAAAATACCAGTCATCCCAGTCATAGAAGCAATTGCTTGTAATTTCATATCCATTTCCTCAAATAAATTACCTTCGGTTTCAGCATGATCAAATTTCAGTTCTAAATTATATTGTTTTAAAGTTGATGGGTCTGAAATTGTTGCATATGCGTAAGGGTTTTCAGCTATATTTCTTTTTGTTTTATTGAAAAATTGAAATGATAATGCAACATGTTTTTCATCTACATACCATATTTGAGAGATAACTGTTGTATTTGGTTCTCCATCTTTTGAACAACTCGTTATCCAACTTGGGAACATGCCTTGAAGTGAAGGTAAATGTTTTTCCTTTATCATAGTTTTAATCTATTCTCCAATTTCTTTTCCAGCATCAGGACCTGGAGTTTGTACAAACACTTTATCAACTTTAAATTTTATACCTATATCTGGTATTATTCCGTATTTAGATAAAGCTCCTTCTTTGGACATCCCTATGCTTGTAATTGTATCTATAATTTTATTTCTGTAAATTTTTGAGGCTTCTAAGTCATCACTTGATAAATTGATTACTTCTACAAATTGGCCTTTGAAATTGTAAGCCTCATGAGTTATCATTCCTACAAAAAAACTTATTCTTCCAGACTCATTAAGAAATTCTAAAACTTCTTTAGTTTCATCATTCCTAACATAACAAGTTAATGTTGAATTTTTACTATCAACATTTACACCCAATGTGTCAACATGACGGGTTTTATTATTATTAGATGCAACTCCAAAATGACCAAATCCATTTTCTAATGCACTTAATGTTAAATCAGGTATCAAAATTATATAATCAATTTAATTAGTTACTTTGAAAAGAACCTCTGGATTTGTCATAGTTTTAATTTCCAAAACATTACCATTTGGATCTTCAACAAAGAAAGTTTCTTGTTCAAATTCAGTGCCTTTAAATCTTCTATATGGTTTATCTAAATAATCAATATCACTGGCTTCAATTCTTTTTTTAACATTTTGAAAAATGTCTTCATCAAGATGTACTCCAAAATGTGGAACACAAACTTCTCCCATATCAACATGATGTCTTTCTCTATTCTGTCTAGTTTCAGTTTGATGAAGCGTCAGTTCATTTCCCCAAAAATCAACATCTATCCAATGACCTTCTTCTTGATTTCCAGTTTTACACCCTAATATATCTTTATAAAATTTTAATGCTGTAGGAATATCCCCAGCGGGAACTGCTAGATGAAAAGTATTAGCCATAATATAACTCCATTCATTTAATATTTTTATTATAGTTCTTTTAATAATTTCTTAAATATTTTTTTTGATTTTCCATAAAGTTTAACTTTTTTTATTTTTTCAAGATTACTTTTATCTCCACCAACAACTACAATTCCTATCATGCCCATAGCTTTATGTGGAGTACATTGATAGAGATATATACCAGGTTTTTTAAATTCATATTCTGCTTTTTTATTTATTTTAGTTTTAAACTTCTTTATACCTTTTGGCATTCCAATGAATTCAACATTGTGACCTTTAGAAACATGTTTCCAAATAATTTTATCATTTAATTCAAGCTTAGCTACTTTTATAGAATAAACCATTTTCTCTTTGCCAAGTTTATTCAACATATCTATTTCAATAGTTTTTCCGTAACTAATTGATGAATAGAATAATATAAATATTATAAAAATTAATTTTTTAAACATCGATATACCTTCCTTTTATGATATTATAATTAATTATTAAATGTTTAATTAAAAGACCTATAATTTTTTAGTAATGGATTTTTTTGCCCAAGTATTAAAAAAGAAAAAATTAATAAAATAATTACAAAACACATACCAATCCTATGATCATCAAAAATAAGTATTAAAAAACCATAAGCTAAAGGACCTAAAAAACTTGTTATTTTTCCAGAAAAAATAGCAAAGCCAAAAAATTGACCACCTTTTTTTGAAGGGACTAGATCACTTATTAATACTCTACTTGAAGATTGAAGTGGACCAATAAAGAGACCTAAAAAAAAACTTACTATCCAAAAATATATTTCATTTTTAATTAAAATTAAAAATATACCAAAAACAATCAAAGCTATTATACAACATTGTATCACTCTAAATGAAGAAATAATCCTATCATAAAAACCACCAATAATGGCACCTAGAGCAGCAGATAAGTTGATTAAAATTGCAAAATATAAAATTTCTTTTGTAGAGAAATCAAATACATTTGATGCATAAATACCTCCAAATGCAAATAATGTAGCCAGAGCATCAAAGTAAAATAGTCTTGATAAAAAGAACCTAAAAATCAATTTCTCATTAAATATAAATATGCAACCTTGTTTTATATACTGAAATGTACTTTTGTTTGTTTTATTTTTTTCAGGTTCAGAAGTAAAAATAAATAGTGGTATTCCAAAAACCATCATCCATATTGAAATAAATAACATACACGCTCTTATATTTTCACCATTTTCTTTTGTTAAACCAAAGATCAATTTTTCAGGAAAAATAAATAAAACTAAACATAATAATAAAGATATAATTCCAGCTACATATCCAGCTCCCCAGGATAAACCAGATAAAATACCATAATTTTTTTTATTTGTTGAGTTTGATAAAAGTGAATTATATAAAACAAAAACAACTTCCATTGTAAAAATACTTATGCAAGAAAATATACTTGCAAATACTAAATATTCTAAACCAGGTTTTGCAAACCATAATAGCATGGTTGAAAACCCTCCTAGCATTGTAAGAAAGAATAATATTAATTTTCTTTTTCTTTTCTTGTCAGCATAACTTCCTAAAATTGGTCCCATAAATGCTGTCATTATTGCTGCAATTGCAATTATAACTCCCCATAAAAAGGATCCATTTTTAACAGCAATTTTTTCAACAAAATAAACTGAAAAAATAAAAGTGGTATGAATAGTTGTAATTGGTGATGTAGCCCAATCATACAAAATAAAGGCCAATGTTTTTTTATTTAAACTAACCATTAAAAAAGGGAATATTAGTCAAAATTAAAAAAAACATCATTGTAAGTACAATTGTTATCATTACATTTTTAAATAAAATAGATATTAAAACTGCTAAAACACCACAAGCAATTTCAAAACTAATTGAATTAATTATTTCACCACTTTTATCAAACATCAAAGCTTGAATAATGATTGGAGTTAATACTACTATTGGTATTAAATTTATCACTTTTGTATATAATGTCGAACCTTGAAAATTTATAACACCTGACATTGGAATAAATCTTATTAAAAAAGTAAGAAATCCACATAAAATTATTAAATACCAAACATTCATTTTTTAATGTCCTTTTTAATAAGTGGAATAGAAATGGATATACTTAATAATGCAGACAAAATGATCCATAATTCAAAATTAAATTTATAAAATATAATAGCAAAGAAACCTGAAAATAAACATGCAATTATCTCATACTTTTTTTTAATCATAGGTGTAATGATTGCAATAAAGCTTAATGGAATAATAAAGGATAAATTAATATTTTCTGGAATAAACTGTCCAAAAAATATCCCAAAAAATGTTGAAATTTGCCATGTTAAAAATAATGTTAAACCAGATCCAAGAAGATGATAATGCATAAACTTTTTATTTTTTTTTGTAGCAAAGTATTTAATTGATATTGCGTAGGCTTCATCTGTCAGAAGATAAGATAATATTATTCTCCATTTTAAAGAGAGATTTTTTATATACTCATTAATTGATATCCCGTAAAGCAAGTGTCTCAAATTTATTGAAACAATAGAAGTAATTAGTGAAATAGGAGAGACAAATAAATAAAACTGAGCAAAAACAATTTGGCTCGCACCAGCAAAAATAATTGAAGACATAAAAAAAGATTGTAATACTGATAAACCACTCTCGACAGCTAAAATGCCATAAATAAGCCCAAATGGAAATACACCTATTTGCAAAGGTAATTCTTGAATAATACCAGATTTAAAATGTTGTAATTTTGTTTCCATTTATAATAAAGATTAGTTTAAATTTTCTTACAAATAATTTATATATTAAAGTATGTCTAATCTTAAAACTATTTTAATAACAGGTGCTAATAGAGGTATTGGATTAGAATTAGTTAGAGAGAGCTTAGCTAAAAAATTTTCTGTCATTGGAACTTTTAGGAATAGAGAAAATTCTCAAGCACTCTTTGAATTAAGCTCAAATGATATGAAACTTTTTGAAATGGATGTTGTTGATGAAAAATCTATTTTAGACGTTTCTAAAAATATTCATAACCCTATTGATTATTTAATATGTAATGCGGGTATCAATAATGGTTATGGAAGTATTTTTGACCAAGACCATACTCATGAAAAAATGTTAGAAGTGTTAAACGTAAATGTAATTGGTTCTATTTTGACAGTTAAACATTTTAGTAAAATTTTAAACAAAGATGCAAAAATAATTTTAATTTCATCAATCATGGGAGTTCAAAATCATAGTGGATCCAGTGCTACAATCTACAGAGCATCAAAAGCAGCGGTTAACAACATTATGATATCAATCTCAGAAGAATTTAAATCAAAAAAAATAACTGTGGCATCTTTTCATCCAGGTTGGGTTAGAACAGATATGGGAGGCCCTAACGCCACGCTATCCACTAAAGAAAGTGCTTCTTCATTAATTAAAAACTTTGAAAATTTAACATTTGAAAATACTGGAAAATTTTTTAATTATGATGGAACAACTATGAATTTTTAAAAAGGAGAAAATATGCCAAAAGGTTATTTATTAAGCGCACATAGAAGTCCCGCAAACCCAGAGAAAAGAGAAGCTTATTTAAAATTAGCTGGGCCAGCAATAGAAAAAGCTGGTGGCAAAGTATTAGCAAGCACAAAAAATGTTAAAGCGTTTGAAAATGGCAGAGAAGAACAAACAGTCCTTGTAGAGTTTGAAAGTTTTGCCAAAGCTGTAGCTGCATACGAAAGTGACGATTACCAAAAAGCATTAAAAGCTCTAGATGGTGGAGCTGATAGAGATTTTAGATTGTTTGAAGGCGTTTAAATTAATGGATGCAAATTCTAGTTTTTTTGAAATTGATCAAAATAAACTAAATTACACTATTGCTGGGAAAGGCTATCCAGTTTTACTGTTACATGGATGGCCCCAAACATCGTATATGTGGAGACATCTTTACCCATATTTAGTAAAAAATAATTTTTGTGTAATTATGCCCGATGTCCCTGGACTGGGAAATTCTTTTTACCCAATTTCATATGATAAAAAAACAATAGCCTCTTATTTACAAAAACTTGTTCATGATCACCTAAATTTTGACCAAATATATATTGTTGGTCACGACTGGGGTGGGCCGATTGCATACTCTTATGCACGTACCAGTCATAATAAAGTTAAAAAAATAGTATTTATAGATGTGTTAGTACCAGGTGATGGAACTTCTGATTTTTCTTCAAATAGATGGCATCATCAATTTCATAAAATTAACACTTTTCCTGAAAAACTTATTAAAGGAAGAGAAAAACTCTATTTAAAATATTTTTATGAAAATTGGAGTGGGAAAGAATTCACTATGGAAAAAGATGCTCAAGATAAGTACCTAAAAGCTTACGCAAATGAAGAAATAATGAAATCAGGATTTGAATATTATAGAGCTTTACCTCAAGATATTGATGATAATATTGAATTTTTGAAAAAAGGTAAATTAGATACACCTTTTCTTGGAATTGCAGGAAGAGATGGTTATGGAAGAGGAATTGAAATCATTCTGAATTCTTTAAAAAGAATAACCAATAATTTTGAAGGTTATGAAATCTCTAGTGGCGGTCATTGGGTTGCCGAGGAAGAGCCAGAGTTAACTTCTAAATATATTTTAGAGTTTTTCAACAAAAATTAATATCCTTCATGAGTTCATTCTTTTACAAAATATTTTACTATTTATTGCTATTTGTTGTTACTTATTTTCTATTTGTTTTTCCATCTGAAGTTATTGAATATTTAATATTGGATAGTGAAATTTTTAATTTTAAATCTCTAATATTAACCTTTTTTATAAATTTAATTATTTTAGTTTATTTTAAAACATTTTATACAAACAAATTGTTAAAATTATTTGTTAATGAAGGAATTGGCATTGGGTTTATAAGTTTTAATATAACTACTTTATCACTTATTTTTTCTTTTTTAATGACGTCTCATTATTCTCAAATTGGTTATATTTCTATTTTTTTAATTATTTTTATTACTATTTATTCTTATTTAAATGGTAGAAAAGTAAAATTAAAGTTTATAAGATTAAATTCAGATTTATTTAAAACAAAATCTAAGGTTATCTTCATAAGTGATTTACACCTTGGAACAAATTCTATTCAACATTTAAATAAAATTTTTAATCTCATCACTAAAATTAACTATGACTTTTTACTTATTGGAGGTGACTTGATTGACTCAAGTGAATTTAAATTATCTGATCTAGAAATTTTTAAAAATTTTAAAAAACCAATATTTTTTTGTACGGGAAATCATGATTATTATATTAAAGGATCAAAAGAAAAGTTAGATCAGTTATCAAACTATAATATAAATTATTTAAATAATTGCTCAAAATTAATTAAACATTTTAATATTATTGGTATAAACGATAATCAAACTATTGGTGAACAGAAAAAGATTGTAAAAAGATATTTTAATAAAGATAAATTTAACATTTTCTTAACCCATAAACCTTCATTATATAAAATACTCGATTTCCCTGGATTAATGTTATCTGGGCATACACATAATGGCCAAATATTTCCATTTAATTTTATTGTTAAGATAAAGTTTCAACATATTTATGGTTTATTTAAAAAAACAAATACAGATTTATATGTTTCATCAGGTTCAGGTTGTTGGGGGCCAAGAATGAGATTAGGCTCTAATAATGAAATAGTTGTTTTAGAATTTAATTAAAATAATGTTTAATCAAAGATTTTGAACACTCTATACCTGACAAATATGCATCTTCGACTCTTTGACCATTACCATTATAGTGTTTATCTTGAGAAGGAGGACACCAATCACCAGCAATTCCAAATGGTATTTTTTTTGATATTTTACTCTCCTCTTGTGGGAAAGGTTTTTTAACTTTAGCATATCTCCATCTATGAATATTTTTATAAATTATATCTTGCATCTTAACTTGATAAATTTTAGTAAATTCTTGGACTATTTTATCTAAGGTAAATTCTTTTGTTTTGTCCAAATTTTCAAGTGAAAATTTCTCATTAGTATGTATTGTAAGACAATTATAATTTAATTGATTTTTAATTTTATTATTCTCAGAAACAATCCAGCTAAAAATACTTTTTTCATCTATATTAAATTTTTTTAAACTGAAATCTTTTATAGATAACATGACACACCAACATGGAAAATATTCAACTTTCTCTATTAGTTTGCAGATATTTTGGTCTAAGTTTTTTATTAATGAAGCAGTTTGAGATGAAGGTGCAGTAATAATTAAACCATCACAAATAAATTTTTTGTTGTCAGTATATACAGTGAATTGATCATTATATTCCAACCTTTCAACAACAGTATCTTGATATATTGAAAGATTTTTTGAAAGCCAAAGTGAAAATTCTCTCATGTCAGGATTACCAATAAATTTATTTTTTTTTGAGTCTACCCAATTGACTAATACATTATCATTTACTGCACGATTGCAAATTTTTTTAAACTCATTAGATTTTGCAGTAAAAAATTGTGCCCCATGATTAAATATAAAATCTTTACCTCTTCTTGTGCTAATTCTTCCACCAGGATATTTACCCTTATCTAACACAGTTACGTTAAAATTTTTAGAACTCAAATAATTTGCTGCAGCTAATCCTGCAGTGCCACTTCCTATAATTATTATATTTTTCATAACTTTAAAATAACAGTCTTATTGCAAGTGAAAATAAAACAATATCAAAAATAATTTTAAATGTTTTTTCGTTCATCTTAAACAATAATACCTGACCTGTCTTACTACCTAATATTGTACTAGGTATCATTAATAAAATTATTATTAAATATTCAAAAAAGTTAAACCCAATTAACATAAATCCAATTATTTTAATTAAGTTTCCTATTAAACCAAAAAAACCTAGAGTACCTACTATTTCTTCTTTTTTTGTTAAATTATTTTTAATTATGACAGCTAAAATTGGAGCTATTACACCAACCAACATATTCATTATACCAGTAAAAAAACCTAAAAAATAATAAAAGTTTTTTGAAATAGTTATTTGTTTATTTTTTTTTATATACTGAATTAGCATAGTCAAAATTATGAAAACCCCAATCAAAAATTTTATTTTTTGTGTATCTAAATTTTTGAAAATTATTAACCCAACAAAAACACCTAATGGTAAAAAAATACAAAAAGGTAATATAAGCTTCCAAACCAAATATTTTCTAAATAAAAATGCTCTTGTAATATTTGATGTTAATTGAACCGTACCATGAATTGGTATTGCCACTAATGGATTAATAAACTGAAGCATATAAGCTAATAAAATTGTTCCCCCACCAGCGCCTGCAATGTATGTAATCATGGCGGTAAAATAACTAACAATAACTATCGAAATGGTAATTGTATAATTATCAAGTACGACTTCCATGAATTAATTTCTTTTGAGCTGATATTCTAAAAATTGCATTATTTGCACCATATCCTTCATAACCATGATTTCTCTGAACAAATTCAAAAAAGAATGAATTATTTATTAATGTTGTATATATTTGAAAAAAATAACCCTCATTATCCTCGTCGTAGAGTATGTTATTTTTTTTTATTTTTTCTAATATACTTGTCTCTAAACCAAACTTTGCATCAATGTCATCGTAATAATTATCAGATATTTTTAAAGTCTCCAGACCTAAATCCTGAATTTGTTTTGATAATTCAAATATATCATCTGTTCTTAAAGCTATGTGTTGAATGTTTGATATATATTTTTTTGGCCTTAGCTGACCAGTCAAAGTTTCGTCATTTTCAGCCGAGTTAATAACTATCTTAAATGTCTTCGATTTATTTTCAATTACATGACTTTTTGTAATTCCACTTGGATCAATAATATCTGTATTAGAAGTTTTTTTACATTCAAACAAAGATTTATAAAATAGTACAGATGATAACAAAGTAGAATGTTCAACTGATATAGCTATATGATCAAACTCTAAATTTAAATTTTGATTTTTTTGATCTATAAAATTAAAATCACTTTGCCAATTTTTATTATTATTATTATTATCAATTAAAAAAATGTATTGCCCATTATCTTCAATTAAGTTCATTTTGAATTCATTATTAAGATAATAATTTTTGACATTCTTTACTTTCAACGCCTCACACCTTTTGAGAGTCGATTGAACATTATCTACTACAAGGCCAAATGCATAAGGGTTGAATTTTCCATTTTTTTCGTTTGAAGCTATTTCTGCATTAATTATAAATTTTACATTTCCAAATACATATAAAATAATATTCTTTGTTTTGTGATGTCCCACTTTAACAAAACCTAAACTATTAAATAATGCTTGAATGATATCTAGATCTTCTTTTTTAACAGAAAACTCTAAAAATTCTATTTTTTCAATTTTTGTTCTTTCAACAATTTCATTTTTTTTTGTCAAATTAATAAGTGATCTATAGCCATCCTTTGCTATTACGTCTCTATTATCTTTTCTAAATTGATCATTAAAAATTTCTAATGAAATCCAATTATCATATCCTGTATTATAAAGATTTTGCATAAAACCCAGCACATTAAGATCTCCTTGCCCAGGCATGTTTCGGAAATGTCTACTCCAAAATAGTAAATCCATATTGTATTTCGGTGCATCAGCAATTTGGACTATAAATATTTTTTCCTTTGGAATTGAAGCTATTGAATCAAGATTTACATCTCTAGATAAAGTATGAAAAGAATCTAAAATTATACCAACATTATTATGATTAGTTCTTCTTACAATTTCCCAAGCGTCTCTATGGTCTGATATATATTTGCCCCAAGCTAAAGCTTCATAACCTATAAAAATATTTTGATTTTTTGCTATTTCACCTAACTCATTAAAATCATCAGCGGCTCTGTCAATTCCACCTACAGCCAAATTAGATGTATTTGAACATACTAAAATAGTTTTCGCTCCTAGCTCATTCATAATATCAAATTTCTTTTTTGCTCTATCAAACGCTCTAGATCTATATGGTTCAGGCATGCCCTCAAAATCTCTGAATGGTTGAAATAAAGAAATTTGCAAACCATAATCACTAACTATTTTTTTAATTTCTTTTGGTTTCAAATCATGAACTAAAAAGTCATTTTCAAAAATCTCAACACCTTCAAAACCCATATTTGATATAGACTTCAATTTTTGCTCTAAAGATCCATTAATAGAAACTGTTGCTATAGATGTTTTAATTTTTTAACTCCACAAGTTTTTTTGATTTTGATGAAAGCTTAATAGCTTCAATAACCTTGATTGTTTCGTTAGCTATCGATGCGGTAATAATTGGTTTTTCTTTTTTCTCAATAACCTTACAGAAATGTTCAATTTGATTAACTAAAGGATCAGAAAATTTATAGGGATATTTTGTACTAGAAATAGGTGTGAACCAGTGTCCATTTTTTGAATGTTGCCATAATTTCAAATTTGGTAACGACATTGAAGCTTTTGTTCCACCAATCAAATAACTTGATTCTTCAGTAGACGGATAAATATCGTTTTCTCTAGCAGTTAACTCCCAACTCCAAGGTGAAGCAACACTATCAGAAGTTAGAAACGTAGCTATTATACCATTTTTAAATTCTAAAACAGCTCCAGAAACATCTTCATTTGCAAAACCTCTTAAAGAGTTTTGTGACATTGAAAATACTTTAATAATCTTTCCAAATAAGAAATTCATCAAATCAAGATCATGAATTAAATTAACAAAGATAGGTCCTGCACCATCATTTTTTTTCCAATGAGCTTCTTTAAAATAATTATTTGGTTTAAACATTTGACAGTTGATGTTAACAGTTCTCACTTTACCTAATAAATTATTATCTATTAACTCCTTAGCTTTAAGCATGACTGGGTTATGTCTTCTGTGATGCCCAACTAATATTTGAACCTTCTTTTTTTTTGCCTCATTTATTAATTTGTCAGTATCCATAGAACGAATTGTAATTGGTTTCTCTATTAAAACTGGACATTTATGTCTTATAACTTCCAGGCCGTCTTTAAAATGTGATGAGTTTGGAGTGGCTATAATCACGCCGTCAATTGTCTCAGACTTAAACATATCTTTTATTGAAAAATAAAAATTGGAATTAATTTTATTTATTATTGAGTTTTTTTTAAAATCAACAACTGCTGTAAGTTTGGCATTACTCGTTTTATTTATAGCGTCAATGTGCTTAATACCCATAACACCAATACCAACAACTGCTAATTTAATTTTTCTAATTTTCATAAATATATGTTATTTTTAATAATATATGGTATAACATATATTAAAAAAATTATCTAATCTATAATTATATGGAAAATATTCAATTATCTGTAACAGAAAATATTTTTAAAAAAATTAAGTATGACATTGTTTTGGGGAACCTAAAGCCCAATCAAAGACTTAAATTAAATTTGTTACAAAAAGAATATAATGTTTCTATCTCAATTCTAAGAGAAGTACTCAATCGACTTTGTGGTGATGGTTTTATAATATATAAAGTTCAAAAAGGTTTTTTTGTTTCACCTATATCAAAAAAAGATCTTCATGAAATAGCAAATTTAAGAATTATTTTAGAAACACATGCACTTGAGATCTCAATCAAAAACAAAGACTATGAATGGGAAGCTGAATTATTAGGTGCATATCATAAATTAAATCATGCTGAAAATGAATTGGAAAAAAATAATTTAAATGCCAAATCACTTTGGACAAAATACGATGCTGAATTTCATCAAATGTTAATTAAAAAATGCAATTCTAAAAATCTAATCCAAATACACGGAGTTATATTTGATAAATACCATAGATATCAACTTTTAGTTTTAAACTACAGAGGGAAAGAATCAATTAAAGAACACAAAAACCTTTTAGATTGTGCTTTAATAGATGATGTTCAAAAAGCTCAAAAAGTACTTAAAGATCATATTAAAAAAGGTGTAGATCATGCTTCGTCAAATTTATCACTTTAATAAGTACTAGTTCAAATGAGTAAGTGAAGTATTTTAAATTAAATAAATCACAAATTAGACACATTCATTTCTAAATTTTGTCATAATTAAAGATTAGGAGGAATATATTCATAAATCCTCCCAAAATTAGCATTAGTTTTTTAAACTAATGCTTATGAATTTTAATTAAAATCACTTATCGTTGTTTCAATTATACCATTTTCTGTTTTTACAAAATAATTTTTACTGTTTTTGTTCAAAATATCATTTTCATAGGCTATCATAAATCCAATATTTTTTTTGTATTTTGGAGAAAAAATAATAGAGGTGATGTCACCGATCTCTTTTTCTTCATAATAACATTTAAGTTTAATATTAATTTTTAAATCATTTTTTCCGAAGAAAACTTTATATATATTTCTTTTATTTTTATTTTTAAGATGATTGCTTAAAGCGTCTTTACCTATAAAGTCATAAGACATTTCAATTGAACAATATTTTCCTAAGGAACAGTCATAAGGAGTATCTTTAGAAGTCATATCATTTCCATAACTTAATAAAGAATTTTCAACTCTTTCAATCATATTTGGACATCCAACTTTTATATTAAATGGTTTGCCTTCTTTAATTAAAAAGTCCCAAAATTGGCAGGCAATTTTTGCATCGTCAAAAAGAAATTCAAATCCTCCTTGTTTACTGTAACCTGTTTTAGAAACTAGAACTCGAGTATTCTTAAAATCAAAATAATCAAAACTAAAAAAAGGCAAAGAAAGGATTTTCTTATCAATTAATTCTGCCGTTAATTCAATTGCCTTGGGACCTTGTAAAGCTATAGTATATATATCTCTTTTTTTTATTTCAACATTATGATTTGTATTAACTAACAAACCACTAAACCACATATACATATCAGAATCTGAAATTGATACCCAAAAAGTTTCTTCATCAATAGAGTAAACTAAAGTATCATTTAGCAATCCACCATTGAAGTCTGTCATAGGTGTATAATAACATTTGAATTTATCAATTGTTTCAAAATTTCGACAAGATACATAACGAAGAAAATTTAATGCATCAGGTCCTTTAATCTCTATTATTTTTTGACAAGATACATCCCAAATTTGAACATGTTTGATAAGATGATAATAATCATCTTCATAACTATTAAATATTGTAGGCAAAAGTGTCTTATTATATATTGTATATGACGACACACCAGCTAAGGAATTCCTTGATGTAAATGGTGTAGAGTCTATTCTACTGGATTGAGTTAATTTATAAACCATATGAAAAAAATATAAAAGGTATACGATTTGATCAACAATAATTTTGAAAATAAGTTAAAAAATAAAGAATTTGTATTTACAGCTGAAACTTCTCCTCCTGATTCAACAGTTAGATCTGAAATAACTGACAGAGTTTCATGTCTCAAGGATTTAGCTGATGCAATAAATGTGACAGATGGAGCAAGTGCAAAATCACACCTTTCTGCGCTTGTAGTTTCTTCAATTATTAAAGATTTAGGGATTGAACCAATACTTCAATTAACAACACGAGACAGAAACAGAATAGCTATTCAATCAGATTTACTAGGAGCCTGGACATTAAATATACAAAATATTTTATGTATTTATGGAGATCAAGTAGAAACAGGTGATCAACCAGAAACAAAAGAAGTTCGAGACTTAGATACCTTAGGAGTAATAAATACTGCAAATCATTTCAAAAAAGAAAAAAAATTTCCATCTGGCAGATCTATAAATTCAGCGCCAGAGTTTTTTATTGGTGGTGCAGATACTCCATTCGAAATAGATGATAAATTTGACTGTACAAATTTAATTAAAAAAATTGAACAAGGAGTTAATTTTTTTCAAACTCAGTATGCTTTTGATTATCAAGTTCTAAAAAAATATATGGATAAATTAAAAGATTTTAATATTACTAAAAAGTCCTATTACCTCGTTGGTTTAGGAGTTATAAAATCTGCTAAGAGTGCTAAATGGATGAATAAAAATCTTTTTGGTATTAACATTCCAGACAAAATAATTCAAAGATTAGAAAATTCTAAAAATGAAAGCCAGGAAGGAATTAAAATTTGTATAGAGTTGATAGAGAAATATAAAGAAATTGAGGGTGTTCACGGAATTCATCTGATGGGATATCATCAAGAAAAACAAATTGCTTCTGTAATATCACATTTTAAAAAATAGAGGTTATTATGACTGATTTACAAAAAATAAGAGAACTTCAAGGCAAAGTAATGAAAGATATAGCAGCAGGTGCATTAATACCAATGATGATGATTGGGGATGAATTAAACCTATTTGAAAAATTACATAAACTTGGGCCAATAACTGCTGAAGATTTTTCAAAAAAAATTAAAATGGATCATAGATATATTTTAGAATGGTTATTAGCATTAAGCGCTGCTAATTATATTGACTACAACTCAAAAGAGAAAAAGTTTAATTTGACTAACGAACAATTTGCAGTTTTAGCAGATGAAAATAGTTCATCACTAATGATTGGTGGATTTGAAAATTTAGTTGGGGCTATTCATAATTATAAAATAGTTAAAGAAAATTTCAAAAATGGAAAAGGAACCGAATGGGGATCACTCCACCCATGTTGTTTGTCTGGTTCTGCAAGATTTTTTAAGCCAGCATACTCAATTTTTTTAATAAAAAAATGGTTGCCAAGTATTGATAACGCCGTAGAAATTTTAAATAATGGTGGAAGTTTTGCAGATATTGGTTGTGGTTACGGACATTCAACTGAAATGATTGCAAAAGAGTTTCCAAAATCAAAAGTAGTAGGTATAGATCCACACGCGCCATCTATTCAAGAAGCAAAAACAAATTCTGCATCTAAGGGTTTAAAAAATTTAGACTATCAAATTGCTTCAGCAGAAAATTATAATGGTAGATTTGATATAATTTCTTTTTTTGATTGTTTACATGATATGGGTGATCCGATCAGTGCTGTAAAATACGCTAAGTCAAAGCTTAATGCAAATGGTACTTTGATGTTAATCGAGCCTTATGCGGATGATGAAGTTTCGAATAATTTTAACTTAATTGGACAAATGTATTACTCATTTTCTACTATTGCTTGTATCCCTGCTTCAAAAGCTCAAAAAGTTGGATTAGCTTTAGGAGCTCAAGCTGGAGCAGAAAAACTTTCAAATATTTTAAATGAAGGTGGTTTTAATAATATTAAGGTAACTTATAAAACAACGTCAAATATGGTTATTCAAGCTAAAGTTTAACAACATTATTAAAAATTCTTAATGAAAAATGAAAAAAAATCAAATTCATTTAATGAGGCTGTGTTTTAGATGCAATATAATCCATAAAGGCTAATAAGACACCTGAAATTACAAAAACAACATGCAGAATTACCATCCACATTAATTCGTCTTCACTATAAGATTTTGGTTCTAAAAATGCTTCCAACAAATTTATCCCAGATATTGCAACTATAGAAGCTACTAATTTTAACTTCATACCACTAAAATCAACTTTGCCCATCCAAGATGGTTTATCTTCACTTTGTCTGGCAGACTCAATTTTTGATACAAAGTTTTCATAACCAGCAAAAATTATCATTAAAACTAGGTTACCAACTAAAGCTAGATCTAAAACATGTAAAACAAAAACTAAAACTTCAGAAACTTCCATGCTCAAAATTAATGGTATTTCATGAACCATTTCTTGTATCACCTTGACAGTGATCGTGATAAGAGAAACACATAATGCTATATATACTGGCGCTAAAAGCCATCTACTAGCAAAAATTAATTGTTCTAAATTTTTTTCAATATTTTTCTTCATTAGAAATTATTAGTATATAAATAAATTAAACCTAATCAAAGATAATTATTATTTGAATATATGCTAAAGAAAGAAAAAATTAATTTTATATTAGAGGAACTTAACAGGTTATACCCTAAAACTCCTATCCCACTTTCACACCAAAATAAGTTTGAATTATTGGTGGCGGTTCTATTAAGTGCGCAATGTACTGATGAAAGAGTAAACCAAATTAGTCCAATTTTATTTAAAGTTGCTAACAACCCTTTTGATATGGAAAAAATTTCTAAAGAGAAAATATATGATATTATTAAACCTTGCGGTTTAGGACCACAGAAATCAAAAGCTATTTCGGAATTATCTAAAATTTTAGTTAAAAAGTTTAATGGAATTGTCCCAAAAAATTTTGAGGAATTAGAAAAGCTCCCTGGAGTAGGTCATAAAACAGCTAGTGTAGTCATGTCTCAAGGATTTGGTTTCCCAGCTTTTCCTGTTGATACACATATTCATAGACTTGCGCAAAGGTGGGGCCTAACAAATGGAAAAAGTGTGACACAAACAGAAAAAGATTTAAAAAAAATATTTCCAAAAGAAGCCTGGAATAAATTACATCTTCAAATTATTTTTTATGGGAGAGAGCATTGTACAGCTAGAGGATGCCTAGGCATAAAATGTAATATATGCAAGTCATTATATCCTAAAAGAAGCAACCCCATAAAAACGAAAAAATAGATTTTTAAAAAGTTAAAGCATAGTTTTTATAAACTAAACTTATTTCTTCCATAACTTCATTATTTAAATCAACATCTAACCCCTTTATTACAATGTCTAACTGTTCATCAGTTGTTGCACCAAATATAACAGATCCCATGAATGGTCTTTGAGTACAAAAAGCTAACGCCAAATGTACTGGATGAATATTATACTTTTTTGAAATTTTCAAATATTCTTGCACAGCCTTCATAGCATTTATATTTACTCTATCACCAATTGTTGATACTCTTGTCATTCTTGAATCGTTTGGCATTTTGTCATTGAGATACTTTCCAGTTAAGAGACCTCCAGCTAACGGAGAATATGCCAACAAAGGTATGTTTTCATAATAAGACATTTCATTCATATCAATGTCATACAATCTACATAATAAACTGTATTCATTTTGAATAGAAGCAACTGGAAAATTATTGAATTTTTTTACTGCATCAACATATTTAGTCACTCCCCAGCATGTTTCATTTGAAAGTCCAAAAGCTCTAATTTTACCTTCTGATTTAAAATCATGAAGTGTTTCTACTATCTCTAAGATATCATTTTCAACTTCATCTTTAGTTCCATTAGAAGGATTATAATTCCAATTTTTACGAAAGTGATAAGAGCCTCTATTAGGCCAATGAAGTTGATAAAGATCGATATAATCAGTCTGGAGTCTTTTTATACTAGCTTCTAATGCTATTTTTAAACTTTTCCTATTTATTGGGCCTCCATCTCTTATGAATGTATCTCCATTACCAATAATTTTAGTGGCTAATATTAACTTGTTTCTCAATGTTGGGTTTTTCTTAATCCAAGTCCCAATTATTTGTTCAGTTCTACCGGCAGTCTCAGCAAGGCGTGGACAGGTTGAATACATCTCCGCTGTATCAAAAAAATTTATTCCTGAATTAAAAGCTTTATCCATTTGCGAATGAGCATCCATCTCACTAGTTTGCTCTCCATATGTCATTGTTCCTAAACAATAGTTTGAAACTTTTAAATCACTTTTGCCTAAAAAATTATATTTCATGTGTTACGCTTATTAAAATTATAATTATTTCTTATAAAATTTTCTCTTTAATACTCTATATAAATAAATACATAGAATTCCTATAATCAAATACAAATATTTCAAATATTCTTCCATATCAGTTAATTCAAATTAATTTTTTCATTGAAATTTTTAACGACTTTTTCTCTCCAAAAAGTATATAAACCTGAAGATACAACAATAAAAACACCAAGTAAAATAAAGATATCTAATCTTTCAGAAAATACAAATACTCCAATAATCGCAGAGAATACTAATTGAAGATATGAGTATGGTTGTATTAAAGATGCTTCAACTAATTCTAATATTTTAACCATTAAAAAGTGAGATATTGCACTTAAAATACACATAATAAAAACTAAGACATAGAAATCTTCTGAAATAAAATCTCCAAAAAAAAATATCATAAACAACATAGTTATACTTCCACCTAGACCTGTCCAAAAAAAACTTGTGATGGCGCTATCTTGCCTTGATGCATACTTAGTTAATATCAAATATAATGCAAACATTGATGCACCAATAAACGCAAAAATTGAACCTGTTGAAAAAATGGTAAAACCAGGTCTTAATATAATTAGCACACCAATGAAACCAAAGGCTATTGCACTCCAACGCCTCCAACCAAATCTCTCTCCTAAAAAAGGTACTGAAAGCCCAGCAACTATAAGAGGATAACATGCTATAACTGCATGTGTCTCGACAAGACCAATTAATGCAAAAGTATAAACAACAATACAATTGTTAAGTGATAAAATTAATCCACGGGCAAATTGTAAAAATGGTTGTTTAGTATAAGCAATTTCGTGAAATTTTTTTTTTGAAAAAATCCAATATGAAAATATAAAAACTAAAATGAACCAATGCCTAAAAGCAACTAAAGAAATTACATTATTATTTTCTGCTAAATATTTTGAAACCCCGTCCATGCAAGAAAACAAAAAAGTAGTCAATATCATAAGTGATATTCCAGTATTGGTATAATTTTTCATTTTATTCTTATAACAGTTAAGTAAAATTATGATATGGATTTAATCGATTTGACTTCAAAAAAATAAGTTAAGTTAAAGTTGATATTAATTGATAAGTGCCTATTTCTGCTTCATTAAAATTCCTTTTTGCATCGTCCATTAAAAATACTGCATCATTTTCATTAGTAAATTCTAAATACAAACAACTTGAAAACTTTTTGTCCTTACCTCTCAAGCTTTCTTCTTTAGATATTTTATAATCTTTAATTTCTTTTGACTCCCAAATTTCAGAATATACTAGATTAATATTTTTTATGTTTTTTTGAAAATTAATTAAATTTTCAACCTCTATTTTATCTCTTATAGAAATAATTAAACAGAATGCTCCCCTTATACTCCCTTTAAGAATTGTTTTCTTAAAAACAGTTCTAGACATGTCTTGAAAAACAAATTCCATAACAAACTTTGTCTTTTTTGTAGGGTTATTTAACTTCTTTAAATACTCCTCAGAAAAAAAAGTTTTGTATGTTTTAGCTTCATAACTTGTAAAATAATTATAATTAGATTTTAAACCTTGAAATCTTCTTGCAACATTGATATTTGAAATACTTAATCTTTCAAAAAGGTGCTCATTATTATACCATTCTTCATAATCATGCGAAAACTTTTGATTAGCATTATTCCAAATACCTAACAGCCCAGACATAAGATAAAAATATATGAAATTTGAAACTAATAAAATAAAAAATATAGCTATTATTGCACATGTGGATCATGGCAAAACTACGTTAGTAGATAAAATGCTCCAACAATCGGGTACCTTTAAAGAACATGAAGAACTAAAAGAAAGAGTTTTAGATTCTAATGATCTCGAAAAAGAAAGAGGTATTACTATTTTGTCCAAAAATACCGGTATAATTTGGAATGAATTTAGAATAAATATTATCGATACACCAGGCCATGCAGACTTTGGAGGAGAGGTTGAACGAATTCTTTCAATGGCAGATTCTGTTCTTTTACTTGTTGATGCTGTGGAAGGTCCAATGCCACAAACAACATTTGTTTTAAAAAAAGCTCTTGAAAGTTCCTTAAAACCAATAGTAGTAATAAATAAAATAGATAGAGATGGCGCTAGACCTGACTGGGTATTAGATAAAACATTTGATTTGTTCGTAGAGCTAAATGCAAATGAGAAACAATTAGACTTTCCAATAATTTATGCTTCAGCTTTGAATGGTTGGGCAACGAAAGAACATAACAAAAAAACAGACAACTTGGATGATCTATTTTCAATGATAATTGATAATGTAGAATCTCCAGATAATAAATCAAATGAACCTCTACAAATGCAAATAACCGCGCTAGATTATTCAAATTTTTTAGGCATTATTGGTATAGGAAAAGTAAAAAAAGGTTTAATTAAAAAAAATCAAATAGTCAGCATAATTGATAAAGATGAAAAAATAAAACAAGATAAAGTCTCTAAAATAATGATTTTTCAGGGCTTACATCAAAAAGAAGTAGATGAGGCTTTCTGTGGAGATATAGTAGCATTAAGTGGTTTGGATAATTTAAAAATATCAGATACCATTTGCGATCCAGAACATTTAAAAAAAATGCCTAATTTAAAAATTGATGAACCAACTCTTTCAATGATATTTCAAGTAAATGATAGTCCATTCGCAGGTAATGATGGAAAGTTTGTAACAAGCAGGGTCATCAAAGATAGATTAGATAAAGAAATAAAGACTAACGTTGCCTTAAAAGTAGAAAGTACAGAAAGCGCAGATAAATTTAAAGTTTCAGGAAGAGGCGAATTACATTTATCTATTTTAATCGAAAACATGAGAAGAGAGGGTTTTGAAATTGGTGTGTCTTCACCTGATGTAATTTATAAAACTATTGATGGGCAAAAATGTGAACCTTTTGAAGACTTAATTTTGGACATTGAAGAACAACACCAGGGTGTTGTTATTGAAAAGCTTGGAGAAAGAAAAGCTCAACTTATTAACTTAACACCTTTTGAAAATAATAAGTTAAGATTAAATTATGAAATTCCAACTCGTGGATTAATTGGTTTTAGGTCAGAATTTTTAACTCTCACTTCTGGAACTGGAATAATTAATCACACTTTTAAAGAATATAAACCTTGTGTCATCAACATTAATAGAAATAGAAAAAATGGAGCCCTTATTTCTATGAGTCAGGGAAAAGCTGTACCATACGCTTTGTTCAACTTACAAGAAAGAGGAAAATTAATTATTCCTAGTAACATAGAAATCTATGAAGGGATGATAATTGGCTTTAATTCAAGAGAAAATGATCTAACTGTTAACCCATTAAAAACAAAACAGTTAACTAATTTTCGTTCAAGTGGAGCTGATGAAGCAATAGTTTTAACACCAGAAACTAAAATTACATTGGAAAAAGCAATTGAGATAATTAATGAAGATGAATTAATTGAGGTTACACCCAAAGAAATTAGACTTAGAAAAAAATATTTGAAAGAACACGAACGAAAAAAATATGAAAGATCAAAAAGTTAGATTAATTTTTTTTAGATACAAATAAGTCTCTAATTGTTGCAAAAAATAAAAACCAAGATAATCGCAATTTTCCAAATATTGATTTATTTTTTTTTAATGAATTATATTGATCTATTCCACAAGATGTTTTTACAAAATTTTCAACTGAAATTTTTTTCATTATCGTTAGATTTTTTTGAAATGAAATAGATAATGTTTCTATAAATTTTTTTTATCTTATTATAATTGAAATAGCTAATGCAAGCTAATAAAGCCAATAAAAAAGATGACAAAAAACTAGTCGAGCTTATACACATAATTTTATTATAATCCTATTTAATTTCATTTGCAATTTTAGAAATCATACCTTTGCTAAATAGATTGCCATACTTATATTTTGAGTCAACTGAAAGCACTGTTAATATTGTGTTGTTGGACGTATTAACTACATTAAAAAACCCCCCATGACCTGTCATAGTTAATGTTGGAACACCATTTACTTTATATACCCAGAACTGATATCCATATTTAACACCATCTCTTTTCGTTTCAACTGCGTTTTGAATGCCCTCATTATAAAATTTGCCTAAACAAGTATTATTAATCATTTCGTCATGAACAAATTGACCAAAATTAGCCCAATCTACAGCAGTCATTGTTAATCTTGCTTGTGCCACAGTAATTCCTTTTTTATCTGATACCCAATGCATAAAATTATTTGTGGTGAATTTTTTAAATGCATTTTCATAAAATATTTCACTAGCTGGTTTATTTGTTAAATCTGAAATCATTATGGAAAGTGCAAAAGGATCTGAGGAATTATAAAAATGTTTTATGCCTTGCTCTCTGTCATTACCTTTTAAGATTGACAAGGCTTTGACCATATCTGCCTTACCTTCATACTTTCTCATACCCATTGCCATTTGATTTAGTTTTCTTCTGAACTTATAATCTGATTGTACTGGCTCAACACCACTATTCATTTGCAATGTGTTTTTTATTGAAATTTTTGAAAATGGTGTCTGTGCAAGTGAAGGCGAATATTTTCCTAACTCATCATCTAATGATTTAATCGAGCCATTACATAATAAAACACCAATAGATGTTGCCAAGGCAGTTTTAGACATAGACATTCCATGAAGTATTGTATTGCTATCAATATTTCTTTTTTTATTGAATCTTGTGTAAACAAATTCGTTATTTTTTCTAATTAATGTAGCTAAATTGAATTTATCTTTAAAAATATTATCAAAATTTTCTTTTTTTACATTGCCAGCATTTAAGTTCTTTTTTTCACCATAGGCATGAACATTAATTTTAAATGGACCCATCATTTTGGTTTCGTGAACATCAAAATAAGGAACGATTTGACGTTTCCACATTTTTTTTGGGCCATGGTCGGCAGAAGAAACAAAACTGTATGAAATTATTATTACAATTGAAATTAGAAATTTAAACATTGAACCCCTAAAAATTATTTAAAAAAAAATTAATATAGCTACAAGTAAATAAAATTTCAAATTTTATTTAAGCCATGAACAATCTTATTATTAACTTTATACAAGAGTTGATTATCTTCCATTTCTAACTGCATTACATCGTTAAACTTATTAAAAAAAGTACATAAAGTTATCCGAAATGTTAATTCAACCATTTGTTCTTCAGAAAAATATTTTCTTAATTCTTCAAATTGCTTATCTTGAACCCTGTTATGATCTTTTGTTATCTGAACAGCATAATCACGTACTAAAAGATCTAATCTATTTAACCCTGGACAGTCATCCTCTAAGATATTATCTATCGTGATTTCTGACAACCCTTCAGATATTAAATTTGGTGCATGATGAGCAACACAATAATCACACCTATTCACAGCAGATACTGAAACAATAGCAATTTCTAGATACCTTTTATCTATGATAGGGTTTTCAGCCATTTCCATTAACATGCTCATCATATGTTTAAATATTATTGGTCTATGAGCAAAAACTTTAGCTTGATTAGCAAATGGACCATAACTTTCTATAAATTTTTTATATATTAAACTTATTTCCTTTGGTGCTTTATTAAGTTCAATATCTTTAACTCTAGCCATGTACAATCTCCATAATTAAAAAACCAATTAAAAAAATTTTAATTGATTTTATTTGAAATCCAAACAGTTTGAAATGGATTAAGTTTTAAAACCTTTAAATCATTTAAAATTACATTTGGTTCAAAAATGTCAAACCATAATTGGTTCTCAAATAAATTAATCTTACTTAATTTTAAATCTGTTGTAACTGATGAAATATTAGTAATTGCGAAGATATTTTGGCTTCTATCAATACTTTGTCTCCAAATACCAAATAATTTATTACCAAGGCTTAATGTGTATTGGGTAGCATTTGGATGAAAAGCTATTAATTTTTTCCTTAATGCGATCATTTGAAATATTTTTGAATGAATAAGATATTCAATAGAATTCTTATTTTTAATTTTTTTATTTAAATCATTTAAATTCCATTTATGACGATTTATATTTCTTTTTATACCGGTATTTAAAAATTTATCATTATCATTGGAAGTACCAAATAATGAGTTAAAATAAATAGCCGGAACTCCTTCTAAAGCAAGTAAAATTGTATGAGCAGCTATATACCTTTCAATGGCATAAAAACCTTTTTTATCAAAGTCAGTTCTTTTTAATGCGTCAAATAAAGTAATATTAATTTCATATACTTTATTTTTGGTTAAGACTTTTCTATATGAAAATTTTCCACCGTTTTTTTTCACTCTGGCAAATAATTTTTCTAAGATTCTTTCTCCAAGAATGCCTTCTGCTGGCCTCATTCCAATCCCGTCGTGTGAAGCAATAAAGTTAAGATATGCATTACCAACTTGCGCTGGTGGCATGCTTTTACTCCAACCTGAAATCTTAGAACTATCTTCAAATAAAAATGTATATAAAATTAGTGGAGGCAATGGAAAATTATAAATCCAATTTGCTTCATCCTTATTTCCAAAATAACTTAAATTTTCTTTTTTAGGTAAATTTGTTTCAGTAACAATTAATGCAGAGGGATTTACATAATTTATAATTAACCGTAATAACTTAACTATCTCATGTGTTTCTGTTAAATTAACACAAGTTGTAGCATGTTTTTTCCAAATAAATGCTACTGCATCTAATCTAAAAATTGTAATACCCTTACTTAATAGAAGAAAAATAATTTCAATAAATTGGATTAAAACAATAGGATCTTTAAAATTAAGATCAATTTGATCATGGCTAAATGTACACCATAAATCATTTTTATTTTTCTTGTCAGTATATAGTTGGATTAAATCATGGTCTCTTGGTCTTATCACTTTTGATACATCGAAATCTTTATCAATTGTAAAAAAAAAACTTCTATATTTATCTTGTTGTTTTACAAATGATTTAAACCATTTACTTTTAATTGAAGCATGGTTCAAAATTAAGTCTGCCATTATATTTACGTGATTCGATAACAATCTTATATCATTCCAGGTCCCTAAATCCTTACTTACATTTTTATGATCTGTTACTGAAAACCCTCCATCACTACTAGATGGATAAAATGGCAATACATGTAATATTTCAAAGTAGTTTTTAAGATTTTTTTCAAAAAATTCTTTAAGAACTTTTAAAGGTGCTTTGTTCTTAACTTTTAAATTATCTCCATATGAAATTAATACTGTAGTTTTTTCAGAGACAGATATTGATTTTAATTTGTAATTCTTTTGAAATTTTTGTAATAAATCTAAAATTATTTCGGAGTAATGTTTTATACTAAATTCAACTTTCTCATCCCTATAAATAAATTTTAATTTTTCATTTATTAAATGATCTATTTTTTTAAAATTAGGCTTTATATTTTTCATTATCTAACTCAACCTTTTGCTTAAGCCTATTCATAAAGTTTGGAATTGCACTGTTAACTCTGCTCCAAGTGGGTATAAATGGAGTATCCATTGGATTTTCAAAAAAACTTTCCCCAGCTTTCATTATATTTAAAGCAAACAATTCAACAGCTTTTTCTTCCATATGAGAGTCATATTTGAGACCATTCATTAAAGCATCACTTCTGTAAATATCAATCATGTCTAATGCAGTTCTATAATATGTTGCTTTTATTGAACGAAATGTTTCAAGACTAAAAGAGTTACCTTGAGTAGCTAATTTTTTTATTAAAGTTTTTATAATATCAATGGACATTTTAGATAAACCTTTTGTTTGGTCATCAATAGATAAATCTTGATGTTTATGATCATATGTATCAGCTAAATCAACTTGACATATCCTATTGGATGCTTGATTCCGGTACATCTCGGATAAAATCCCAATCTCTATTCCCCAATCACATGGAATTCTCATATCAGCCATTAAGTTTCTCCTAAAGGAAAACTCTCCAGCCAGTGGATATTTAAATGCTTTCATATAATCAAGATAATCGTTGTGACCAACAGTTTTTTCCATTGCCGTGAGAAGTGGTGTAACTAATAATCTTGAAACTCTACCATTCATTTTGCCTTCTGCAACTCTTGGATAATAACCTTTACAGAATTCAAAATTAAATAGTGGATTTACAACTGGATAAAAAAGTTTAGCTAATAACCTTCTATCAAATGTTAATATATCACAATCATGAAAAGCTATGGATCTCGCCTCACCTCTAGCAATAGCCATACCTAAACAATACCAAACATTACGTCCTTTACCTAGCTCCTGAGGAGCTAAATTATAATTTTTTAACTCTTTATCTAATTTTAGAAGATTAGGACCATCATTCCATAAAATAGTAAATGGACAATTTAATTTCTTAAAAAAGTTCCAAGCTTTCTTTGCTTGCTCTTCATTAGCCCTGTCTAGCCCTATGATTATATGATTTAAATAATTCGTTTTGCTAATTTCACTAACTATATTTGGTAATGCACTACCTTCTAATTCAGAATAGAGACAAGGAAGAATAAGTTCCATTTTTCTATCTTTAGAAAATTTTTTTAAATCGCGTTCTAAATCTTTCAATTTTCTGTTAGAAAAATCATGCAAAGTTGCAACTACACCATTTTGAGAAAATTCACTCATTTACTTCTAACTTTTTTATAATATTTAAGGTTTTATTAACAACTTCAACCCAACCATCGGGAGCTTCTTTTTTTGAAACTACACATTGATTTTTAAAATTTATCTTTTTAAGAGGACCATTTTTTACTAAACATGGATAATCGCATTTATCTAACATATCAAAATCATTTTCATTATCACCTACACAAATTGAAACATAATTTTTTTTTGTTTCATTTGACAATAATGAGATGAATCTCATCATTGCATTACCTTTTGATACCCTATCTCCTAAACTAAGAACTCTTCCACCGAACTGGATGTTCAGTCCATGTTTTTTTACGTTATTTTTTAATTCTACTTCCTCTTCTTTATTACCTGAAAAAATAAATGGCATTGAAAATTTTCTATTCATAGCTTTAGATATTTTATTTTTAGGTAAACCCAAAACCTCAATTTGATTTTGTAAAGTTTCATTTTCAAGAATTAAGCATTTTTTTTGAAGCTTAAAATTTATGTTATCTGAAAAGTTTTTAAAAATTGTTTCTTTATTTCTACTGAGACATATCTTTTCATTTAATTTTTTACTTAAATAATTTAACCCATGTATACAAGATCCATTTTCGCTAATATAAACTTTCGGTATATCTAAATTTTCACATATTTCATCAAGCTCTAAATCTGTTTTACTACTATTTGGAATGATGTTAATACCTTTACTTATACAATTTTTGATGAGATTTAAAGCAGCTCTAAATTCAAAAGTTTTTTTATTTAACAAGGTACCGTCAAGATCTGTAAATAATAGAATATTATTAAAACTCATATTTACCCTTTTAACAGACATTTAAAATAACAAAAGTATGTTTAATTGTAATTTTATTATTATTAAATTTTTGCTTAATAATTAAGTTTTTTAGATAAAATCTTAGTCTTATTCCTTCAAGAAGGAAATAATTATTACATCTAATTCAATTTTTTGAAAGTTCATCAAGAATTGGACAATTAGGTTTGTCATCTCCATGACAATTCGAAGCTAAAAAACTAAGCTCATTTCTTAAATCTTTAAGATCTTTTAGTTTGCTATCAATTTGTGAGATTTTTTCTAAAGTTATCTTTTTAACTTCTTTGCTTGTTCTGTTTTTGTCTTCATACAGAGATAATAATTCTTTACATTCATCAATGCTGAAATCAAACTTTCTTGCCTTCCCAATAAATTTAAGTTTGGCTACTTCTTCATCAGTATACTCTCTATAACCTGAGGAAATATTTTGTTCAGGTTTAACTAAACCTATGTTTGCGTAATATCTTACAGTTTTAATCGTTAAATTTGACAATTTAGCTGCTTTTCCAATATTCATTATTTTTTCCTTTACTCTACCCTGAGGGGAAAGTATATATTAATATCACTAATAGGAAAATAATGTCAATCCAAAATACTTTATCGATAAATTGGTATTGCCATCATACTTGGCTTCAATCTTCAAAAAACACTTCATGGTGTTTGTTAGGTTGTTGTATTGGCGACTTTGGCACTATTGCTTTTTTTCAATTTACAGGAATTGCCTGGCCAGTTTTAGCAATCATGTCATTAGCAATTATAAACGGTATATTAACATCTATAGCACTTGAAACTTATATACTTTCAAGACAAATGTCTTTCAATATAGCTTTCAAGACAGCTATAGGAATGTCACTCGTTTCAATGATTTCGATGGAAGTTGCGATGAATGTTACAGACGTCATTTTTACTGGAGGAGCTATCTTAACTTGGTGGGTTATACCTTTAATGCTGATAGCTGGATTTATAACGCCACTTCCATACAATTATTGGAGGCTTAAAGCCTTAGGAAAAGCATGCCATTAATGTATTTTAAAAACAAATTTTTCATTATTTCAGTCTTGATTATACTACCGACATTATATTTTTTAGTCACTTACTCCAATAAGTCAAATGCTAGTATAAATTTAAATACAACTGATAATTCGGTAATAGAAAATGGTAAAAAAATTTATGCTGATAATTGCGCATCATGTCATGGTGTTAACTTAGAAGGACAAAAAAACTGGATGTCACGATTACCTGATGGATTGATGCCAGCACCTCCTCATGACGAAACAGGTCACACATGGCATCACCCAGACAGGTATTTATTCATGGTTACCAAGTACGGAATTGAAGAATTCATTGGAGGAAATTATCCAAATAATATGCCTGCTTACAAAGATATATTAAGCGATAAAGAAATTATTGCTGTACTTTCTTACATAAAGAGCACGTGGCCTTCAAAAATAAAAGAAATCCATAATAAAATCAATTCTAGATCAAAACGTTAAATTAAGGATCAACAGTGGAGTGAATTTAAAGTAACATATAGAAACTTACCTAATTTTTATCCAAATAATGGTTATTTCTTTACTAATACTTTTGATATTGAAACTGTGTCTCTTCATTAAATAATATCAATTCGACAAACCAAAACATACCGAATGTAATTATGGAATTTCATAATAAAAGTTGGTCAAATAAGCAAATAGTTACTTTCATAAACCTAAATTGGATTTAAAGAAGAAATAAGAAAAAAATTATTGAAGAGAATTTATATAGATTAAAGTAAAAAACTCAAAACTTTATCTATAAGCAAGGTCTTTATTAAATAAATGATTTTAACCACCCATAGGTAAAGTCATCGAAGTGGTGAGAATACTAGTTAAGGATAAAATGAGTAATGCAATGAAAATTTCAATACGAATTGATTTTTTTAGTTGTATCGAGCCAATTGTAGGCTCGTTTTTTATTAATGGAACATTTTTAAATTTATTTAGAGCTCCAAATAAAAGTAGTAAAGAAACTAAAGACATTTTAATTAAAAATGCGTTACCATAAGAAGTGCTGAATAATAAACTAATGTCATTCATCAAAATATATGCAAATAAACCTCCTGATATTATTAAAACAAACAAATAAAAAACAGCTAGAATACCAAATCTGTGGGCTATTACATGAAGATTACTTGTTTTAGCAGATGAGCACATATTGTATAACGGGATAAAAGATCCAAGCCAAAACGCCACACAAATGAGATGAAATAATAGTAAAATCTGAGCCAAGATACCAGATTTTTGGGAATGACCTGTATAAATAAATGATAAAAGGACAAAACCAATACCTAGCCACCCAAGAAACTTTAGAGAGGCTACCTTATGTCTTGTGCTAATTACAGTCAGTATAAAACCAATTAATGCAAAAATTGCTGCATATCCCGCCTTTGATGTTAAAGCAAGCTCTAAAATAATTGGGTCTAAAATACTCAAAAATTCTCCACCTAAATTACCTGCTATGGAAAATATCATCCCAACTGATATTATAAGGCCGTACAAACAGCTCTTTTGAGATAAGAAGTTACAAAATTCCATGTTGTCTATTGTTTGATATTTACTAAAATGAAGATCAAATAATTTTGTTCCAACTACTGCTAATCCAACTAAATAAAGTAGAACTTTCAAAACAGGAGTGAAAACCATCCATACATCCATCAACTAACTTTTCCTATAATTTGGTTTTACAGCTGTAAATTGAGTTGTTTTTATCTTAGGTTTTGAAGACATAAGCGGATTGCCTGAACCATTTATTTTTGACATTTTTGGCAATTCTCCTTTATACTCATACGCCTGTTTACCTATGGGGTTTTTAAACCAGCCGGGATCAGTGTAATCACCTGAGGCTTGATCAGCTCTAACCTTTAGTATACTAAACATCCCTCCCATTTCAACAGAGCCATAAGGACCATTTCCTGTCATCATTGGGATTGTATTATCTGGTAATGGCATAGTCATTTCAGTCATATCAGCCATTCCTCGTTCACCCATAACCATATAATCTGGAACTAACTTCTTAATCTTTTCTGACACTCCTCTATGGTCAACACCAATCATTGTAGGTACATTATGGCCCATAGCATTCATTGAATGATGGCTTTTGTGACAGTGCATTGCCCAGTCTCCTTCTTCGTCAGCAATAAACTCTATTTGCCTCATTTGGCCAACCGCTATATCACTAGTTACTTCTTTCCATCGACTCTCTGGTCGAGTTGGTCCACCGTCTGTACCTGTTACCTCAAACTCTATTCCATGGACGTGTATAGGATGGTTTGTCATTGTTAAGTTTCCAATTCTTACTCTAACACGGTCATTTTTTCTTGCTATAAGGGGTGAAATTCCAGGAAAAATTCTGCTGTTCCAAGCCCATAAATTGAAATCAAGCATAGTCATTATTTTTGGTGTCTCTGAGCCAGGGACAATATCAAATGCATTTAGTAATATACAATAGTCTCTATCTACTTTGCTAATCCAGGGATGTTCTTTTTTTGGATGAGTAACCCAAAATCCCATCATACCCATTGCCATTTGAGTCATTTCGTCAGCATGAGGATGGTACATAAAGGTTCCTGGTCGTTTTGCTTCAAACTCATATACGAAGGTTTTACCAGGACTTACAGCTAACTGGTTAAGCCCCGCTACTCCATCCATTCCATTTGGTAGCCTTTGGCCGTGCCAATGAATACTTGTGTGTTCTGGTAATTTATTTGTAAGGAAAATTCTAACTTTATCACCCTCAACAACTTCAATTGTAGGGCCAGGACTTTGACCATTATATCCCCAAAGATTAGCATTCATTCCAGGTGCTAGTTCACGAACAACAGGTTCAGCAATTAAATGAAACTCTTTAAAGTTACCGTTCATTCTGTAAGGCAATGTCCAACCATTAAGTGTGACGACAGGATTGTACTCGGATGTTCCCTTCGACTGATTTGGACTGATTGTGTCTGCAGATGTTTGTATGACTGGCTCGGGTAGCCCTGCGAGTGACGAGGTGGCAACCGATGCACCAGCTATTGCTGTGCCTGCTAATGCTGACATCTTTATAAATTCGCGTCTTGATTTCATTTAAGTCTCCATTTTTTAATATTAACTCTCACTAATGCCCTTTTTTGGCTTTATTAGAGGCAATCTCTGTAGTTCTTGATTTTGCTCCTAATTTTCTTCCTACAGCAACGCTATTTAAGTTTAGTTCTTCAGTAAATAAGTTTTGTAATGCGTCTATAGCTTTTATCTCAGCTGTTGATTTCTCAAGCCCAATTTGCATCAACTCAAATATTCCAATTATCATTCCATTGTAATTATAAGTTGCTTCTTCTAAGAGTATTTCATGCATTGGAATAATTTGATCATAATAATGCTTTGCGATATCAAAGGCTGTCCTATATTTTTGATAAGCCTCACGAAATTCAGAGGCTGCAGCTATTACAGTATTCTCATAAATTTTTTGCTTAGCAATTAGATTTGCTTGAATTGTATCTCTTTGAAGATCACCCCAATCGAAGATTGGAATTTTAATTTCAAGTTCATAGCCTTTTTTATTTGAGATAACTCCATCATCTTTTATTCTATCATTTCTATATCCAAGTTCGATATCTGTGTAAGAATTAATTTTTTCAACTCCTAACTGTTCCAATAACAACTCATATTCAATACGAGCAGTTTTTACGTCAAATCTGTCACTAATCTTATTAGCAATGTTCTCTATTGATATTGGTGCTTTTGGTAATTCTGGTAATTTTTTAGGTATAATTAAATTTTTAGATTCATTCTCTGTTAGACCTATTTTACGTATTAAGTTTTCACTACTAGATATTTTTCTCATTTTCGCTTTAGCAAGTGCTATAGTAGCCTCTGAATAGATTAATTGTTGACGAACTCTATCACTAGTTGTCATATTACCAGTTTTTTTCATTCGTTTAGCAAGTTCAGCATTTGCAGAAAAAGCAATAAAGGCATTATTATATAGAGTTAGTTGTTGTTCTGAAGCAACTGCTTCAAGCCAAGACATTCTTACATCATTAATTGCCCCAAAAATTTCAGAGGCAAAATTTATATCATTCAAATCAATAGCAAGTTTTGAGGATTTTTGTTTAGTTGGAAGTGTGAGCAAATCAAGAAGTCCAAAACTTAAAAACCTACCATATTCTATTTCAGAACCCTTAACCATTCGTTCCAACGAAAATACTGGATTAGAAATCCTTCCCTCTTGAGCAGCAGCTGATCCACTCCCGCGATATTTGAATAAAAGGGATTGAAAACTAGGACTTTTGGAAAGCATTAATTCTACAGCTTCTTTTTCACCAACTTCTGAATTTAGAAGCGCTTTTGAATTATTAAATAATTCATTTTGTTGTTCCTGGTTAATAGCTGCAGTTATTTTACCAGCAATAACTATATCTTTGTTGTTATTAATGTCATTTAAACTTTCATCAAATTTATAAGACGTACAACTAGACATTATAAATATATAGGCAAAATAAAAAATTCTCAATTTCATTGCTAACCTATTTTTTCTCCTCGCTTTTTTCACGAGAGTAATATTGCCAACCTCCAATCTCATCGACAGTTTTATTTGAAATAATCCAGTCTGATGTGTCCTCCCATTCCCATTTTTCATAAGATTCAAAAATTGATTTATATATATTTTTATTTGTTGAATTCTCTTCACTTTTAGCGGCTACTGAAAACGAAATAGTTCCGGCAATCATTAAGAAAACCAAGGCTTTGAAAATGAATAAGAAATTTTGAAAATTAAAATAGTAAGTTGACATAAAAATCATAATTTTAGAATTAGTATTTGTAGTTGTTTCTTTTTTTATACTCATATTTTATAAGTCATCTATTTTGCTTCAATTTTAATAAGTTCTAACTTTTTATTCACTTGAAACGTAACATTGTCTCCTCTTTTAAAGTTTGAAATTACTTTTTTGTCTGAAACATTAAATTCCATTGTCATTGCTGGCATTAACTCTCCTAATGGTCCATGTTTTATCGTTATTTTTGTCCCTCTTATGCGTTTAACTTTACCATCACCCATCAACAATTTTACATCAGCGCCTGACATGTCTGAACCCTTGGGTGACACCTCAAATATAAACTCTCCCTTAATAGCGTGACCATCTTCACTTAGTGCGCGCCATGCTGTTTTATAAATACCATCATCTAATTCAGGTAGACTTATAATATGTTGTCTTGATTCCTTCATAAGATGATCCTTATTTAATTTTATTGGAGTTAAGGCTTCATTCCCAAGCAATCCACTAATTAATGACTTTTTTTGGTTTGATGAAACTTTCGAAAACTCAACTTTAATCAGTTTTGCCGGTGCAGTAAAAACAATTTCCATTTTTTCTGGGGCCTTTTTGATTATAGACCCATCTTTTGGTACTACAAAACCTACTGGCGAATGAGCTGTAGCAGTTGAGAAATTTAACACTAAACTTAATATACAGATTACAAATGTCTTCATTTTATATTTGCTCCAATTTTTAAAACTCATGAGAATTTAGATTGTAAATAATGAATATATAAATTATATAAGCTTTACCCTTAGGGGAAGGTCAAGCTTATTTTTTAATTTTATATAATTTTAAATAGATTTCTCATTTTCCAATTGTCTTTGTTTTCCAATCACTTTTTCACATCTAGTTTTTACAGATATACCTTTATGTGGTATGTAGCTCTTCAAATTGAAATTTATACGTTTTAGAAACTTCAATACATTTTTTGTAAATTTTTGTTGGAACTCTTATCTCATATGCAGAGGAAACCTTACTTAGACCCATTATTTCTAAAATAACTAAAACAAATTCGTTCATTTATTAAAATTTTATAATTACCAATTTAAATTTACCATTTTTGTTTTACTTTTAACCAGCATACTAACAACTTCACTTGCAACACCCTTAGGTATATAATTGCTATTTTTGAAATGATTAATTATAATTGGAAACAATTATGAATGTTAAAAATTTTTTTGATAAAGATACTTCAACACTTAGTTATGTTGTTTTTGACAAAATAACAAAAGACTGCCTTGTAATTGATCCAGTTTTAAATTTTGACCTTGAAGAATCTACATTTTCGACAAAATCAATTGATCAAGTTTATAAATTCATAAAAAAAAATAATTTTAATCTTCATATGATTCTGGAAACTCACGCACATGCTGATCATTTGTCAGGTGCACAATTCATGAAAGATAAATTTCCAAAATCAAAACTTGCTATAGGTGAAAATATAAAATCCGTACAAAAAACTTTCAAACATATATTCAATTTTAAAAACTTTAATGAAAATGGATTACAATTTGATTTATTGTTGAAAGATAATTCAGTTTGTTCAGTTGGTCCATTTAAAATAAAAACTCTCTTTACACCCGGGCATACTCCTGCTTGCGTATCATATCTTATAAATGAAAAAATAATTTTTACAGGTGATGTTTTACTTATGCATGACTTTGGAACTGGAAGATGCGATTTTCCAGGGGGGAGCTCCGGACAAATGTATAATTCAATTAAAAATAAATTGTACACATTACCAGATAATGTAAAGGTATTTGTTGGCCATGACTATATGCCTGATGGTAGAAAATTGGAGTATAAGTCAACTATTGGTATTCAAAAAAAACTTAATCCACATATCAATTCTACAACTAAAAAAAAACAATTTATAAAAAACAGAGATAATAGAGACAAAACTTTAAAATCTCCTCGTCTTCTTTTACAAAGTTTACAAGTAAATATTGATGCTGGTAAATTACCTGTGAAGGAACAAAACAAGCAAAGATATTTAAAAATACCAATCAATCAAAAGTAAACCTTTTTAGTTTTTTACTTTAATTATTTTTATATGGTAATGAAGAATGATGAAGATTGATTACTAAACTTTGTTTATTTTTTTTTATATAACCAAAAGTATACTCAACTTTAATTTCGTTATCATCATTTGAACTTTTAAAGAAATAATTACCCATTGCAATAGCATAATTATCTAAAATTATAATGTTTCTGTCTTCAAAACGAATACTATTCCAACATTTTAATGCAAAGCCTTCGTCTTCTTGAATTGAACCTTTTATAAAATAAGATAACGCTTCATCGAAAGTATTTCTAAATTGATTTTTACTCGCTAACGTAGGTTTAAATAAAACTTTATCAAAATCATATGCATAAAAATTTTTTACAAAATTATGTGCATAATCTTTGTAGTTACTACTTTCAAGATATAATTTTCCAATTGTAATAATATTTTCTGCCCATAGTTCTTGAGCATTAATAATTTCTTGTTCACTAATTTTCATATTTACCATTAAGTATGTGAATTATGATTCGAATATACAAAAAAAGCATTTTATTATGTCTATCATATTTGATATTTTATGAAACCAGATATTTTATAAAACTAATTTTATTTTAATAAATTTCTTGATATTTTGTAAAAGCATATTCTTTAATAATTTTTAATTTTGGTAATAGTTTATTCCTATTCGAATAACTAGATACCTGAATAACTTAAATTGATTAGTTTTGATTTTTAATTATAGGTAATAATAAATATGGTTTTTGGTATTCTGAAAAATGCAAAGTTGTTTTTTTACCAAAAACATCATTAGGCCTGTCAATAGGATCATCATGTAAAAAAGGTCCACATCCTGAAAACTTATTCATATTTGGAAGAGTGCTCCCACCACCTGATTGATTAACATAATCTTGACCCTTAATAGTTAGACCTATTCTATATTCCTTTGGTACAACAATTGAAGTTGGCCAAATCTCAATATCAACTTCATAAACTTTTTCAGGTATTAATAGCTCAACCTTATCATGAGTGTGATATGGACGATAAGGTTTACTTAAGTCATTGTCAATTCTTCTATGAGATGCTCTAAGCCATCCTTGAGCAAGTGGTGTTTTAGGATCAAGAGCACCTTGAAATGTAACTTCTTGTTGTTGTTCATTGAAAAGCCTTGCTATTAAAAATAAATCAGTATCTTCAGTTTCAGATGATATAAATAGTTTTGATGCGATAGGCCCTGTAATTTCAGTATCTTCTGAAAAAGATTCAGTCATAAATGTGATACCATCACCTAAATTGTTGTAAGATAATTTAGAACTTACTTCTTTACTCTCTTTTTCTAAGCTTAGTTCATCTGGAGATAAATAAAATTTTGTCCAGGATGTATTTTTTAATGGCCATTCATTTTCATTCCTTAACTTAAACTCATCGTTTGGATAACGAACTTGAATTGATACTTTGGGTTGGTTTTTCCACCCATTTTGCTCATCTTTTAAATAATATCCGAAAAATCTCTTTTGCAATTCTATTCCATAATCAGTATAAAACTCTGTCCAATGTTCTAGTCCATGGACTTCAAGCCACTTTTCCTTTGAAGCAACTTTATTAAAGCCTTCAAAATTACCTCTTGAGTGGAGGGCTTGACCACCCCAGTTTGCAGAGGATAATATTGGTATTTTAATTTTTGTATGATCAGGAATACGATCCTGCCAATAATCGTCAGTAATTAATTTATTTGAAATTAGATCTTCATACATATCTGTACGATTAGATTGAAGATCTTCATCTGTCATAGTTGAAGGCCCTGATACGTAATCTTCTATAATCCTTGCTTTATATCCATTAATCCCTAAACCATGCTGTCTAGGTATACATCGTCCTTTATACCAGTTTCCTGCATAAGTACAAAAAATTCCACCATGATATCCCATTTCTCTATAAAGATCATATGCCCCTTCCCAAACACACATCGCCTTAAGATTTGGTGGTTGAAGTGCAGCTACTTGCCATTGATTAATTGCGTAGTAAGAAATTCCATTTAGACCTATTTTTCCGTTGGACCAACTTTGATTAGATGCCCATTGTATACAATCATAAAAATCTTTTGTCTCTCTTTTTGAAAATGGATCTAAATACCCAGGTGACCTTCCTGCTCCTCTGGAATCAATTCTGATGCAAACATAATCATCCTTCACCCATTTTTCAGGATCAACCACTTCCCAATTTTGATATTTATTAGATGAACCAGATAAAATTTCTGGAAACCTTGTTACCATAGCATCCCATTGAGGTTTGTATGCGTCTTGAAATGATAACCATTTTCCATAAGGACCATATGTCATAATAACAGGAAACTTTTCATCAGATAATGGACAAAAAATATCTGCTCGTAATTTTATGCCATCATCCATTTCAATAGGATAATCAAAAAAAACTCTCATGCCGTCTTTTATTTCAAATTCACTCATAAGGCTCCTCAAAGACTTCAATAATTTAATACTACATTATTCCAAAACAAAAAGATGTATCAAATATAATTTATTTCTTAGCAGTGTAATCTATGTTTATAAATACATACATTTACTAATATTTGTGAAATTTTTTGTTTGCGGGGGCAGCATTTGAACCTGCTACCTTAAGGTTATGAGCCTGACGATTTTGGTCATAATCCCTAAGGTTTCCACCAAATCCAAAATAATGTGACAAGAAATGTGACAATATTTTTTTATTGATTCGTAAAATTAAGCTATTTCTTTAGATTTGATAATTTATGAAAAATTTAAATAAATCAGTAATTACAATGTCTTATGAAAAATTCCTTGTCAAAATAAAATTATATGTTAAATTTAAAACTAAAGCATTGTTAATTTAGTGTTTTTTTTTTGAGTAAATTTTCTTAATCATTTTTAACTATCACTTTATAATATTATTTGAACTAGACCATTAATTGTTCATGAAGTTCTCTTAATTTTTAATTGCCATGAAATGAAGCAAAATATTTACATTTAATTAATAAACTTGTTTTTATTGGATATTTATCTTTTAATATTAATGTAAATATTTGCGCAACCAAGTTGTCTTTTTCAATTTGATACATTTTTTTTTTAAATGAGTTTTTTTTATGAATTTTGTCTCTGCACAATTGCCAGATAATGAAGAAAGAAGAGCTGAAGCAGTTGAAAGAACTGGCCTTATAGATTCTAATCAAGCAAGCCTATTTAATATCTATTGTGAATTAGCTAAAGATATTACTGGCTATGAAGCTGTTTTGTTTCAATTGTTCGATAGTAAAGAACGCTGTTACTTAGTAGAGATACAACCTGAAATTAATGAAACACAAAATTTAAATACTCGTAGACCAAAAGATGGAAGTGTTTGTGCTCACGTTTTGCTAGATACTAAACCATTAATTGCTTTTGACGTCACTAAACATGAAATTACCAAAACTCACAGCAACGAAAAGGGTGTAAAAAGCTATATAGGATTTCCAATCATTGACAAAAACAATTATGCACTTGGCATGGTTTGTATGATGACATTTTCTAAAATAAAAGAATTATCACAAGATAAAATTGACTTAGTTGAAAAGCTTATAAAAAAAGCAGCTCATCAAATAGATGTCATGAGTGACCAAAAACAGTTAACCTCAGATAGATTAATTAATGCTTTAGATATTTTTAATCAGGAAACAAATATAAGTGATATGATAGTTTTTAAAAATTTTATTCATGTATGCAATAAAATGGACATATCTAAAGATTTCGAAAAAACATTAATTGAAAATGATCTATGTACCATTGGTTCAAAATCAAAATTAGAACTTACTGATAAAGGTAAAAAAATTCAAGATAGCATGGGGCTACATACAAAAATAATGAATAATATTAAACTTGAAGGTAAACAAGCTAATGACCTAATAGAAGGCATGTTAGATGAGCTTTAACAGGTAATATATGTACGCAAAAGTTTTTCAATATAAATTTCCATCCATAACTGAGGCTAAAGTTGCTGCATCATTTTGTTCTGATAATCTTGGAAAACAAATTACAAAATTCAATTTTCAATCCCTAAATATAATGATCGGAAAAGAGGGTGATCTCTCAATTTTTATTAAATTTAATACTATAGATAAATTAAAAAAGTTTGAGAATGAATCCAATCAATTTATTGAAGACTTAAAAAAAACATTTGTATTTAAAGAAAATCAATATGCTGGTGTATTTGTTTATAATTATGAATCTGAAGCAACATCTGCTCAAATCAAAATGACTGAGCCTGTTTAAGAATTAATTAATCAAAAATAATTTTGGCCTTATAATTTAATTAACTATTAATTTATTAAATATATGTTATACATCCAATAGCTTTAAGTTTGTAATTAATATTCTTTTTTTACTTTCAAAAAGTTAAGAAAGGAAATTATTATGAAAACTGGTTCAGTAAAATGGTTTAATCCCTCTAAAGGTTATGGCTTTATATCTCCCGATGGTGGTGGGAAAGATATTTTTATACACATCTCAGCTCTTGAGACATCCGGTATAAAAAATTTATCAGAAAATCAAAAGGTATCTTATGATGAAGCAAGAAACAAAGATAAAATTTCAGCAGGTAATATCAAATTAATTGATTAAATAAGTCATATACACTTTTATTCAATTTAATTAACAACATCTCATTTAAGCATTGAATTAATTTAAATTAAAATTACATATCAATATATGGATGTTTTAGTCAAATATCTCATTAAACAACTCCTGAATTCACAGATAAGATTATATGTGTTTTCTGGTTTTGTATTAGGTTTATATCAATTAATCTTATGGATTAAATATTAGGAGAAAAAATGTTTGGATTAGGAATTTTAAAAGGAACAATAATAGGTTTAGGTATTGGTGTCTTAGCAAGTTTTGCACTTAAAGAAGCTTGTAAAAAGTCAAATAAAAATAAAGTTCAAAAATCATCAAATTTAGAAGAGTAACTCACCTTTTAATTAAGTTATTTTACAAACTTAATTTTTTTTATGCGAATTATTTGCCTAAAAACTAGAAAAATTTAAATATATATAATTTAATTAAATTTATATGTCTGACTTCATTAGAATTTTAAACTTTGCTAACTTTGTATCGTAAATAAGGAGATTATTAAATGTCAAAATTGTTAATTCATATACATAGTGGTCCTGATTTAAAAAATAAAGCTACTCTTGGAATGTTAGTGGCTATTACAGCACACAAAAAAGGTAATCAACTTAACATTTTTTTGGCTGCCGACGGAACACATTTGTTAAACACAAAGAATGAAGGTGAAGTTGTTGGTCAAGGAACAGGTGATTTAAAAAATCATTTAGATTATTTAAAAGAAAATAATATTAAACTGTATGTTTCAGGAATGTCCGCTAAAGCTAGAGGTTATGATGAAAGTTTACTTAATGGTTTTAATGCTGAGTTCGCAATGCCAGATAAACTTTTAGACCTTTCAACAGAGAGTGATACTGTGCTTTGCTATTAAGGAATTTATTGAGGGAATCTTACTTTGAAATTTGATGATAAAATAGGTTCTATTCAACAAATACTTACTGCTACTAATGTTGGTATTCTTCGCCGACAAGCAATTATAAAAGAATTAAACCTAAAAAAAGAGCAAACAGTTATTGATATTGGTTGTGGTGGCGGTCATCTCGTAGAAGAAATTTCTATGTGTATTGGATCTTCAGGGAGAGCAATCGGTGTTGATCCAAGTGAGTTTCAAATTAAAACAGCTAAAGAAAGATGTAAACACTTACCTAATGTTCAATTTTTATGTAGTAACGCAAGCGATATAAATATTGATAAAAGTTCCTGCGATGCCGTTACTTTCACTCAAACTCTTGAATATATAGATGATGTTGATGAGGCACTTTTCGTAGCTAAAAAACTCCAAAAACCTAAGTCTATTTTTGTAAATGTTTCTACTCTTTGGGATTTTTTTAGATTTCACGGGGCTGAAAAAGATTTAAATGATATGATGCATAAAATTTATTTAAGTCAAAAACACCCAATGCTTCCGGTACAATTAAATGGAAAGTTGGAGAAACAAGGTTATACAAATATTAAAACACAAGAGATTCCTTTTTTTATCACTAAGAAAGATGAAAATTCGTTTCCTAAATTTCATGAAATTTTAATGGTTAATGCAGCAATTAAAAAAGGTGTTTCTCAAGATTTAACAAAAAAGTGGCAGGATCAACTTCAAGAAGCTGAACAAAAAGGTAATTTTGCATTTACTGTTATAAGCGTCCTTACATCAGCTTTTTCAAATTAAAAAGTAAAATCATTGATGTGATTTTTAAATATGGATTTAAGTAAATATAAATGGAAAAGTAGAATTCTTGTCTTAAACACTACTTGTTATCAAGATAAAGAATATATAAGAAGCAGAGATTTATATTATAAACATATAAACGATTTTAAAATTAGAAATGTGAAACTTTTAGCAAATAGAAAAAAAGGATTAAAGTTTAGTGTTAACTTAATCGGTTTCGATGGAACTTTAAAATTTAAAAGTGAGGCTCTTATACCTGAGAATTTATTTAAGATAATCGACAAAATGCCAATGAGTCAAAAAGTCAATGTTCTATAGTTTATTTTTCTCAACACTTCCTCTTTTTGGCTTAGTACTAATTGGCTTCATCTCTGGCAAATTTGATTTATTAAATAAATCAGATTCTAAATATACCTTTTGTTGGAAATATAACTCCTTAAGGTGAACTTAATTCAATAACATGAATACACTATTTATAAATGATAAATTAATATATCAGCAATTAATATGATTGTTACTATGATTGAATAAGGAATTAAAATTTTATTATAACAGATAGTCTTTTTTGTCGCGTGAAAACTATTACTAACTTTACTTAACATATCATTACCATAACCAAAATAATATTAATTATCAAACTTTTTTCTATATTTAGTGTTTGTTTAAGAATTAAAGTCTATATTTAGTATTTATTTTAAGTATTTAAATATTACTTAAGCCTGACAAATGAAAACATATTACTTAAATTTTATGAAATTAAAATTATTTAAATAAATTTTTTAAATTGATATTATTAAATTATTATTAATAGTATTTTATACGAAAATAATTGTGGCATTAATGAATTTTAAAAATTACCAACTATCTTCTAGATTTAAACAAGTTTTTCATAATACCGGCTTTGGAATTATGATAGTTGACAAAAATCGAGACCTTATTGAAGTAAATCCAAAATTTTGTGAAATGTTAGGATACACAAAAGAAGAACTTATTGGACAGAATGCAGAGATTTTACATATATCAAATAAAACTTATAAAGAGTTTGGTGAAAAGGCCTTTAATCAAGTTAGAAATAATAAACCAGTTAATTTAGATTGGCCTATGAGAAAACAAAATAGAGAAAAAATTTGGGTCCGTATAGCAGGTGATCCAGTAAGAGAAAAAGACGAAGTTTTATGGACAGTTGTAGATATTACAGAAAGAGTTAAGGCCAAAGATAAAATTGAACAATTAGCTTCAAAACTCTCCAGATACCTGTCACCTCAGGTATATCAATCCATTTTTTCTGGAAAGAAAAATGTAAAAATTGAAGCTTACAGAAAAAAATTGACTGTGTTTTTTTCTGACATTAAAGGATTTACTGAAATAACTGACAGACTAGAGCCTGAAGTGCTTAGTACACTACTTAATAGTTATTTAAATGAAATGTCTAAAATAGCTCTTAGATATAGTGGAACAATTGATAAGTTTGTAGGTGATGCAATTTTAATTTTCTTTGGTGATCCAGAGACAAAAGGTGACAAAGAAGATGCTTATTCGTGTGTTTTAATGGCTTTAGAAATGCAGGAACGAATGCATCACCTAAAAAAGTTATGGGAAGGGCAAGGAATTACAAATCCCTTAGAAATTAGAATTGGAATTAATACTGGTTATTGTAACGTTGGTAATTTTGGATCTGAAAACAGACTTGATTATACAATTATTGGTGGAGAAGTGAATTTAGCTAGTCGTCTAGAATCAAATGCAATGCCTGGACAAATTTTAATCTCACAAGAAACTTATGCCTTAATTAAAAAATACATTGTTTGCGAAAAAAAAGACGAAATTAAAGTAAAAGGCATAGCCCACAAAATACAAACTTATCAGGTAGTAGGCTCATACAAAAATATAGCTCAGAAAAGAAAAATTCTAAATGAAGAGTTTGATGGATTTAATTTAAATATTGATTTAAATATTTCAAAAAAAAATAAAGTCATTACTTCTCTGGAAAATACATTAAAACAATTAAAAAAAAAATGAAAAGAGTAACTAAAATGAATTATTTCAAAGAAAGAGAATTTTTCCATGAAGGTATGAGACATTTTCAAGATCTTTTCGATGGTAAAAGAACAGCTGAAGCGATAGAGAAAAATAGAAAACATTATGAATTTTGGGATGATGAAAAAGAAATCATTAAAAATTCAAATTTTTTCTTCATAGCAAGTTCTTGGAATGGCTATATAGATTGTAATATAAAGTCAGGTGATACAGGATTCGTAAAAATAATTGATAATGGAACTATTGAATATCCTGAATATGATGGAAACTCAATGTATCGTACCGCAGGAAATATTTTTAAAAACCCAAATGTAGGGTTGCTCTTTATAAATTTTGATGGTGAGAGTCGTAGGATAAGGATCAATGGTTGTGCAACTATACATCATGACAATAAGACTTTAAATAAGCATTTTGGTG
>CACCZR010000002.1:75000-136157 GCA_902550555.1 uncultured SAR116 cluster alpha proteobacterium
ACACTTTCATCCCAAGAAAGTTCAATGTTAATCTCATTTAATCTTTTACTTAAATCTTTTAATTGAAGCTCAGTAATCAATTTGATGTCATTTTTATTTAATTTTGTGAAAAATAAAATTTCATCTAATCTGTTTATAAATTCAGCCCTCAAAAAAGTTTTAACAGAGCCAATGATATTATTTTTTAATAATTTCGTGTTTTCATTTTCTTCAGAAGTATTTTGCCAATCATCAAAATAACTTGAACCCATATTACTAGTTAATACTATAATAGTATTTTTGAAATCAACTAATCTCCCTTGACTATCGGTTAACCTTCCGTCATCAAGAACTTGAAGTAAAATATTCATTACATCAGGATGAGCTTTTTCAATTTCATCAAACAAAATTACTTTAAATGGTCGTCGCCTTACACTTTCAGTTAATTTTCCTCCATCTTCATGCCCTATGTAACCAGGAGGTGCGCCAATTAGCTTTGAAACAGAGTGTTTTTCCATAAATTCTGACATATCAATTCTTAATAATGACTTCTCATCATCAAATAAAAAAGAAGCTAGCGACTTCGCTGTTTCTGTTTTCCCTACACCGGTAGGGCCTAAAAATAAAAAAGAACCTAATGGTCTTTTTGGATCGTTCAAACCCGATCTAGCTCGTCTTAATGCATTCGATATTTTTTTTATAGATTCTTCTTGACCAATAATTTTGCTCTCTAAAAAAGTTTCAATGTGAAGAAATTTATTTTTTTCATCTTCTAACATCTTTGATATGGGTATCCCAGTCCATCTAGAAATGACGTTTGCTATATCCTCTTCATATATGGTGGTTTCAATAATTTCTTTTTCGTCAATCCTATTTTTTTTATCTGCCGTATCTAATGTTTCAACCAATGATGGTATTGTTTGATATGAAAGTTCTCCTGCTTTTTCCCAATTACCATTTCTTTTTGCTATAATAAGTTCATTTTTTGCATTTTCTAAATCAAATTTAATGTTTTGAATTTTCTCGATTTGTTTTTTTTTAAAGTTCCATTCTTTTGAAAGTTCATTAGACTTTTTTTCTAATTTTTTTAATTCTACATTTACAAGCTCAAGGCGTTTTAGTGAATCATTATCTTTTTCTCTTGTTAAAACTTTTTTTTCGATATTAAGTTGTATTATTTTCCTGTCTAGTTCGTCCAAATTATCAGGTTTAGAATCAAGCTCTATTCTTTTTTTACTTGCCGCTTCATCTATTAGGTCAATTGCCTTGTCAGGCAAAAATCTCTCTGTTATATATCTTGACGAAAGCTTGGTAGCTGAAATTAAAGCTTTATCACTAATTGAAATACCGTGATGAACTTCGTACTTCTCCTTCAATCCACGAAGTATAGAAATAGTATTATCTAAACTTGGTTCCTCAACATATAGCTGCTGAAATCTTCTTGCTAAAGCACTATCTTTTTCAATGTAATTTCTATATTCATTCAAGGTAGTAGCACCTATACAATGAAGCTCTCCCCTAGCTAAACTTGGTTTAAGCATATTTGAAGCATCAATAGCTCCTTCCGAAGCACCTGCACCAACTAAAGTATGCAACTCATCAACAAATAAGATAATTTCATTAGTTTTTTCAGTAATCTCTTTTAAAACACCTTTAAGCCTTTCTTCAAAATCTCCTCTAAATTTCGAACCAGCTACTAAGCTTGAGATATCTAATGAAAATATTTTTTTGTTTTTCATGCTATCTGGAACGTCTTCGCTTACAATCCGTTGTGCTAAACCTTCGACAATAGCAGTCTTACCTACTCCAGGCTCACCAATCAAAACTGGATTATTTTTTGTTCTTCTTGATAAAATTTGAATGGCTCTGCGGATTTCGTCATCTCTTCCAATGACGGGATCAATTAATCCCTGAGATGCCTTTTGAGTAAGATTAACTGCATACCTATTTAAACTATCAAAGTTATTTTCTGCTGAATTAGCCATAGCCTTTTTACCTCTTCTCAATTGATCTATAACAATTTTTAATTTTTCTTTATTTATTTTATTGCTTTTAAAAATATCAGTTAAGCTATTTTTTTCTGATATTAGCGCCAAAAGTAAATAATCTTCAGCTACTAGCTCATCACCATTTTCATTGGCCAAATAAATTGCATGATTAAGTATTTTATTTGTTTCATCATGAATTTTAATTTCTTTAATTTCTGACTTTATGATTGGCAATTTTGCCACATTGCTCTCAATAGCTGAAATAAGACTTACATCATCTAAATTAAATTCGTTTAATATTTTTTTTATAAGATATGATGGATTAGAAAATATAGTTAACGCAAGATGTCCGGGATAAATATAGAGATTATTCGAAACCCTTGCAAGTTTCTCAGTTTCAATAAATATTTCTTTACATCTATCACTAAATGATTTCATTGTATTATTTATATGGCAAGTAAATATTGCTATTCAATAAAACGTAGATACAAAAATGTGGAAATTTATTTTAAAAAATTAACGTCTTTGATTTTATTATCATTTTCAGTTAATTCTAACTCAGGTGTGTTCTTCTTAACTGCTCTTCCTTCATCCTCCTTCAACTTGGCGTTAATACTTCTTTCTTTTCTAGAGGGTTTTACCTCATCATTAGCTTCTGAGTTATGATCTTTTTCATCAGTATCGTCTGATTTTAAACCATTTAGAATTTTATTTTCATTCGCAATTTCAATTTCCTTTAATAATCTGTGATAATGGTCTGCAAATTGATAATAAGTTTCTGATAAAACTTTATCATCATTCGAGGCAGCATCGTTACCAAGATTATTGTATTTTTCATTGAGCTGTTGAACATTACCTCTTATTTGAGAAATTGGTCCAAAGCTCTCAATTACAGTATTTTTGTTTAAATTGTTAAAATTTCTTCGGTTTTGCCCTCTATGACGACGGCGTCCGTTATTTTTTCTCATATCACCCTGAATTCTAAATAAAATGTATTAACATTTGTAAAAAGATCTTTGTACTATATACAAAAAATAATAAATTCCAAATAAAAAATCAACTTATCTGTATAACTCTGCTATGACCTTGAAAATCTTTATATACTTTGATTAAATTCAAATTAGATTCTTTTAGAATAATTTTAATATATTCCAACATATCATAACCTATTTCTACAAAACATACTCCATTATTTAATAAAAGTTTCGACAAATCCTTAAATATAGCTTTATAACTATCATAACCGTCTATGCCTCCATCTAAAGAGATTAAGGGATCATAATTTTTTACTTCAATTTGAAGTTTCTTTATTTCTGATGACTTTATATATGGTGGATTACAAACAATAATATCGAATTTATTTTTTGAAAATAATTTTTCTTTTTCAGTAATTAACTTAATATTTTGAATCCATGTTTTTTCAAACCAATTGATTTGAGCATAATGTAATTTTTTACTAAGATTTAGTCTTTTAGCATTTATGTTGACTTGTTCTAAAGCTTGCTTGCATATATCTAAAGATAAAAGTGATGAGTTTTTTAGGTCATCAATTATTGATAAACCAATACACCCAGAACCTGCTCCAAGATCTAGGATTTGAATATGCTTATTACTATTACTATAAGTTTTCGTAACAATATCTACAATAACTTCGGAATCTTGTCTTGGGTCAAGTGTGTATTTGTTAATTAAAAAATCTTTTTTCCAAAAATTTCTTGAGCCTAATATTCTTGAAACTGGTTTTCCTTGAATTCTTTTATTTAAATAATCATAAAATTTATTTTTTTCGTTTTTGGATATTGAAATGTCATTATGCATATAAATAATGTCTTGATGATTGATTGCGTAGGATAGCAAAATCCTTGCATCTAATTCTGGTGTTGGAATTTTACTAAATTGTAATTTGCTAATGCCATCTATCAATAATTCTTTTGAATTAAAATAATCAACCATTTTCTTCTAATTTTTCCATCCTATCTTTTAGGATTAAATTATCAATGATTTCACTGAGACCTTCTCCTTCAATAATCTTTTCTATTTTATGTATGGTAAGATTAATTCTATGATCAGTTACTCTTCCTTGAGGGAAATTATAAGTACGAATTCTTTCTGATCTATCACCACTTCCAACTTGATTTTTCCTAGCACTAGCTATTTTGGAATTTTGGATTTGTCGTTCTTGATCATATAGTCTAGCCAAAAGTATTTTCATTGCTTTGGCTTTATTTTTATGTTGAGATTTTTCATCTTGTTGACTTACAACAATGCCGGATGGTATATGCGTTATTCTTACTGCTGAATCTGTTGTGTTTACTGATTGACCTCCTGGACCACTTGATCTGTAAACATCAATTCTCAAATCCTTGTCATTCAAGTTAATTTCAACATCCTCAGCTTCAGGCAAAACGGCAACAGTTGCCGCTGATGTATGCACTCTTCCATTAGTTTCAGTAACAGGTACTCTTTGAACACGATGTACACCTGATTCAAACTTTAATTTTCCAAAAGCGCCTCCCCCAACTATATTTGCATGGGCCTCTTTATAACCCCCTACACCAGTATCAGATACACTCAAAATATCAAATTTCCAATTATTATTCATTGAAAACTTTTGGTACATATTAAAAAGATTTGCCGCAAAAATTCCTGCCTCGTCTCCACCTGTGCCAGCTCTCACCTCTAAAATAACATTTCTTTGATCATCTTTATCTTTTGGCAAAATGGCTAATTCCAATTTTTTATTTAATGAATTTAATTCATTTTCTAACAGCTTGCTTTCCTCTTTTGCCATATCATAGAGGTCTGATTCAGATGTTTCATCTTTCAGCATTATAGATAAATCATTTAGTTCTTTTTTTTTTGAATTAATTAATGATGATAGATCAGTTACTTGAGAAACATCTGATAGCTCTTTAGATAAAGTTGCATATTCTTTAGGATCTAAGTTAGATGAAGACAAGGTTTCTTCAATCTCTAATTTTCTCTTGAAAAATTTTTTTATATTGTCTTCTAAATTAATCATTTTTTTTCTTTATTATTTTAATAATATCTTCAAAGGTTAATTGTTGTTGGTCTCCTGTTTTAAGATTCTTTAGTTGAAGTACTCCATTTTTTATTTCATCTTCTCCTAAAACAACAACAAACATACAATTTAATTTATCAGCTTTTTTAAACTTTTTTGATAATGTTCCATTATAAATAATTTGAGAATTAACTTTGTTATTAAGAAATTTCTTATAATAGTCTAATAAAAGATGATAATATTTATCTGAGTGTCCAATTAATCCGACCATTGGTGTGAATTTGTGCTTATAATCTAGCAACATTGATAATCGCTCTATTCCTGCCGCCCAACCAACTCCTGGAAAACTTTGCTTACTAATCAACTTAGATAAATCATCATATCGTCCTCCCGCTAAAACAGCGTCCTGTGAACCTACAAAATCTGTCTTAAACTCAAAAGCCGTGTGAGAGTAATAATCTAATCCTCTTACCAAAGATTGATCAATCTCAAAATTGACTTTTAATCTATCTAAGCCTTCACATACCGAATTAAAAAAATCTAATGATTGTTTATTCAGATAATTTTGAAATTTTGGTGCAGATGATAGAATTTCAATATCTTTTTTGTTTTTCGAATCCAATATTCTTAAAGGGTTATTTTGTAATCTAATTTTGCTTTCTGACGATAGATCGTTAACATACTTTTCTAAGAACGATTTTAATTCTCTTTTGTAATTTTCTCTACTCTCATTGTCACCTAGTGAATTGATTATTAAAATAGTTTGACTAAGAACATCTATTTTTTTTAAAAAACACTTAGCTAAATATATTATTTCAATATCAGCGAAATAATCCTTAACACCTAATAACTCCACACCAAATTGATGAAATTGTCTCAATCTCCCCTTTTGAGGTCTCTCATAGCGAAACATAGGGCCATAATAAAAAAATCTTTTTGGAAAATCTTGAAGAAGACTTCCATTAATAGCTGCACGTACTACGCCTGTAGTTCCCTCTGGTCTTAACATTAATGTATTATTACTTCTATCTTGAAAAACATAATTCTCTTTTGTTACAATGTCGCTTGTCTCACCAAGTGGTTTTTCAAAAAGTTCTGCAAATTCAAATATTGGGACTGAGATTTCTTCATAACAAGCATTTTTACTAACTAAAGCAGCTTGTTGTTCTATAAACCTCATTCTGCCTAACTCTTCTGGCAGTAAATCTTTTACTCCTCTCACAGTTTGAAAATTTTCCACTAAATCCTCTAATGTATTAAATAATTGTTAGTTTAAAGATGATAACTTTTTTCTTACTTCGTTAACAACGTGGTCAACTACACTTTGGTTTTTTATAACATGATCAGGTATACCATTTACATAAATTTGATGAGTGCCTTTTCCACCTCCAGTTATACCAATATCTGTGGACCTTGCTTCTCCTGGTCCATTGACAACACATCCTATTATTGAAACCGTTATTGGAGTTAGAACGTCATCTAACTGTTCTTCAATTTCTCTTACAGTACTAATAACATCAAATTGTTGTCTTGCGCAAGATGGGCAAGATATTACGGTGACACCTTTTTGTCTTAAACCTAAAGATTTTAAGATATCAAAACCTACTCTCACTTCATCACAAGGATCTGATGACAATGAAACTCGTATTGTGTCTCCAATGCCATTAAGCAGTAAATTTCCAATTCCAATAGAAGATTTTACTGTTCCTGCACGAAAGCTACCTGCTTCAGTAATACCAACGTGCAATGGACAATCAATTTTTTCAGAAAGGCTTGAATACGCCGCAATGGATAACAATACATTAGAAGCTTTAACACTAATTTTAAAACGATGAAAGTCTTGTTCTTGTAAAATATTTGCATGGAAAAGAGCAGACTCAACAAGAGCTTCATAAGTAGGCTCTTTATATTTATCTAAAATATTTTTTTCTAGTGACCCAGCATTTACACCAATTCTAATTGCACAATCATAATCTTTTGCAGCATTTATAACATCTTTTATTTTTTCTTTGGAGCCTATATTACCTGGATTAATTCTTAAACAAGACGCTCCTGCTTTTGCTGCTTCTATAGCTCTTAGATAATGAAAATGTATATCTGCAATAATAGGTATATTTGAAAATTTTACGATTTCTTTTAAACTTGAAGTGGAATCTTGGTCTGGGCACGAAACTCTCACTAAGTCAGCACCAGCTTTTTCTATTGTTTCAATTTGATTTAAAGTTGAAGTAGGATTTGAAGTAATGGTATTTGTCATGGTTTGAACACTTATAGGAGCATCACCACCAATCTCAACATCTTTTAAATTAATTTTACGTGTTGTTTTTCGAATAATTTTTGTTAAAGAATTAAAATCCATTCTTATAGATATATTACCTTTTTTTAAAGGCTTCAATATTTAATGGTCTAGAGGAAATAACTTCGCCAATACTACCTAATTTTGAAATATGTATAGACCCAAATGTTAGTGATAATACACCTGCATTACCGGTTGATAAGGTTAACCCTTTTTTATCAGGTACAACAAATGTTTCTCCAGATCTCATTAATCTTGTTAAATATAAATTTCCGTCGAGATCTTCAATTTCCACCCAACTATTGCCTGAAGACTTTAAAACCATTTCATCTTTAGGTATTCTTTCATTAGCAATGGCAGAAGTTTCATTCCCGTTTGGAGTTTCAATAGTAAAGTTAGGTTCTAATAATTTTTTTGATCCAACCTTATTATTTTTTACAACTTTATCGTTAGAATTTTCATTGATTACAATTTTTGAACCATCTTTTTCAGTTAAAATTATATTTTCATTGTTGACTTTATTAGAATTATCTAAAGAAATATTCTGTTTATCTTCGACTTTAACATAATCTAACTTACTACTATCTTTATCTAAATAGGTGATATTTTCATTTTGAGATTCTAAATTAGTTATATTTAAGTAATACCAACTGGAGTAAATTACTAATGAAAAAAGAAAAGTGAATAGAGCAATTACAGGGAATAATGATTTTTTTTCTTTAATAACACCAGGAAAATTATAATCAACTTTTGTATTTTTTTCACTATTGGATGATTTGTAATTTTTAATGATATTTTCTGGTTCTAAATCTACCAACTTCGCATAACTTCTTAAAAGTCCTAAACTGTAGGTTGAACCAAGTGAGTCTAGTTCTTCACCTCTCTCAATTTGCTTAATAATGGAAATTCGAACTCTTAATATTTTACTAACATCTTCTTGCGTCAAGCCTTGTTTCACTCTAGCATCAGTAAATAAACTACTAATATCTTCATAATGTTCAGTCGCATCAAATATCTGAGAAAAATCTTTAGAGATATTTCTATCATTGATATTATAGTTCTTAATAGCTCTTTTATTTTTTTCGTTAATTTTCATTAAATATCTTTTATCATATTTTTTTTTTATTAATCAATATTTATTGTCTTTATATCTTTACCTAAACCAAAGGCATCATGTAAAGTTCTAACAGCTAATTCAGTATAATCAGAGGAAATAAGAACTGAAATTTTTATCTCACTTGTTGATATCACTTGAATATTTATGTTATTATCTGCTAGTGTCTTAAACATTGTTTTAGCCACTCCTGGCTTAGTTCTCATACCACTTCCTACGACTGAAACCTTAGAAACTTTACTGTCCTCTACCATATTTTTGAATTTAATAGTGTTCTTAAGATTTTCAATAATTTCTTTTGTAATTAATAAATCTGATTTTAATACAGTAAACGTTATATCTGTAGCCTCTCCATCTTTTGTTGAAGTTTGAACAATCATGTCCACGTTAATTTCTTGATTCGCTAAAGCTCCAAAAATCATTGCAGCCTGACCAGGCTTGTCTGTGACATTGAATAAAGTTATTTTTGCTTCATTTGAAGTATACGTAATTCCACTAATTATTGTTTCTTCCATACTTTTTTGCCTCTCACTAATAATAAACGTACCTATTTTATTTTCAAAACTACTCAAAACTTGTAGCTTTACATTATGATTCATTGCTAAAGCTACCGAACGAGTTTGAAGAACTTTAGCACCCTGTGATGCTAATTCTAACATCTCTTCGAATGTTATTGTTTCTAATTTAAGAGCATTAGCTACAATTCTTGGATCAGCTGTATAAACTCCGTCAACATCTGTATAAATATCACACCTTTCAGCTCCAAAAGCTGCTGCTAATGCCACAGCTGATGTATCAGAACCTCCTCTTCCAAGAGTTGTTACTCTATTTTTATGCACACCTTGAAAGCCAGGCACAACAATCACATAGCCTTCATTAAGGTCAAACAAAATTTTATCTTTTTTTATTTCTTTAATATTTGCCTTACTAAAGTTATTGTCAGTTTCAAATGGTATTTGCCAACCTTGATAAGATTTTGATTTAATTCCTAACTCGTTCAAAGCTATTGCAAGTAAACCAGATGTTACTTGTTCTCCAGAAGAAATCACTGTGTCATATTCACTTGTTCTATAATCATTTGTTAAATTTTCTACAAGCCTTATTAATCTATTTGTTTCTCCAGCCATGGCTGATACTACAACGATTACATTATATCCATTGTTAACTTCATTTTTTATTCTTTTAGCTACAGATTTAATTCTATCTATTGTTCCAACAGAAGTGCCCCCAAATTTTGTAACAATTAATTTCAATTAAATCCTCTTTTGCTTATTTTTATAAAATCGTGTAACAAATGTTTATGAATACATCAACTTTTAATAATAAAAAAGATCCTTTCAAAGAATTATCTAACGAATGGTGGGATGAAAATGGTAAATTTCAATCTTTACATAAATTTACCGATATTAGAATTCAATACATTCATAGAATAGTTTCAAAATATAAAAACCAAGATAGAACATATAGTTTAGATAAACTTGAATGCCTAGATATAGGATGTGGTGGTGGATTATTATCAGAAAGAATAGCTCGTCTAGGAGCATCAGTTACCGGCATAGATATTACTCAAAATTCAATTGATATTGCTAAAAATCATGCATTTAACTCTGGATTAAATATCAATTATATAAATACTGATCTTTCGTTATTTGTTAAAAATAATACTTCAAAAAAATTTGATGTAATTATTGCTTCAGAAGTAGTTGAACATTTGGATAATAGAATTTTATTCTTCAAGGAAGCATCAAAATTGTTAAAAAATAAAGGTATCTTAATCTTAACTACAATTAATAAAACTGCTTTAAGCCTATTATTTGCTAAATTCATGGCAGAAAATATTTTAAAACTTCTTCCAAAAGGAATCCATGATTTTGAAAAATTTGTAAGTCCTAAAACTCTTATAGATGAAGCTAAACCATACAAAATTCACCTTGACGAAATTGTTGGATTTAAACCAGTTATTGGTATTTCCAATGATTTCAAACCAATTATAAAAGATTTCAAATTTACAAATTTTTTAAATGTTAATTATGGAATTTCTGGTATTAAAATTATCTAGTTATCGTCCTGTACCCAAGGGACATTAATAAAGTCAATATTTTTACTTTTTAATTCTTCTAAGTCTTTTGCGTCTGCTTGCCCATAAATGGCTCTTTCTTTTGATTTTCCTTCGTGAATAGCTTTTGCCTCCTTTGTAAAATTCTTTCCAACAAACTCAGCATTTTTTTGAATTTCTTTTTTTAGATTTCTTAATATTACCATCATATCAATTTGTTTGTTTAAGTTTTTATTTAATTCATTATGTTTGACATTTTTTGAAATAATTTTGGGGATTTTTTTCTTAGTACTTTTTACTGAAGGAGACATTAAGTTTTTTTTGATATTTAAACTTCCACAATAAGGACAAGAAATATAACCAGCATCAATTTGTTTTTCAAAAGAGGCACTGTTTTGGAACCAACCATCAAAAGGTTCGTTTTCTTTACAATTTTCTTCAACGCATTTAAGACTATATTTAATCATGTAAAAATATTTGGTTATAACTTTCCACAGCAATGTTTAAATTTTTTCCCTGATCCACAAGGACATTGTTGATTTCTTGAAATCTTTCCAAAATTATCTTTTGTTGTATTTGAAGGAGAGTTATCTGATGTACTTTCATCTCCAATTACAGCTTTAGCTAAAATTGATGTGATCATAAAACTTATTTTTGATAACATCATCTCGAAAAGTTGAAAAGCTTCTTTTTTATATTCATTTAATGGGTCTTTTTGACCATATGCTCTAAGACCAATAGATTGTCTAAGTTGATCTAAGTATAAGAGGTGATCTTTCCAACATTGGTCTAATACTTGTAACAAAATACTTTTTTCAGCTTCTCTAAAAACATTATTTCCAATTTTAGATACTTTTTGAGCCATAAAATGAGAGGCATCTTTTTCAATTCTTTCAATTATTTCTTTTTCTACTATACCATCTTCATTAACCCAATCCATAGCGGGTATGTCTATATTCAGATTTGTTTCAACTTCATTTTTTAACTTTTCGTGGTTCCATTCAGAATAATAACTGTTTTCGGGAATACAATCAGATACAATTTTTTGTATAACTTCTAACCTCATATCTTTTATCATTAAATTAATGTCATCCGAACTCATTATTTCTTTTCTCTGCTCAAATATAACTTTTCGTTGGTCATTCATAACATCGTCGTACTTTAGAAGTTGTTTTCTAATTTCAAAATTATGAGCTTCAACTTTTCCTTGAGCTTTTTCAACTGCTTTGTTAATCCATGGATGAATTATAGCCTCACCTTTTTCAAGGCCAAGTTTGTTAAGCATATTTTCTAATTTTTCAGACCCGAAAATTCTCATCAAATCATCTTGTAATGATAATAAAAACTTAGACTTTCCTATATCTCCTTGTCTTCCTGTTCTTCCTCTTAATTGATTATCAATTCGTCTGCTTTCGTGTCTTTCTGTTCCAATAACGAACAATCCACCAGACTTTAATGCGAGATCTTTTTTTGTTGATATATCTTTTTGTAAGTCAAAAACCTTTTTATCATCATCAGAAATTTCAGAGGGTATTTCTAGTTGTTTTCTGATTTCAAAGTTACCCCCTAATTGAATATCTGTGCCCCTCCCAGCCATGTTTGTTGCAATTGTTACAGCGCCAGGCATGCCAGCATAACCAATAATTTTTGCTTCTTGCTCATGAAATTTTGCATTTAATACTTCATGTTTTATACCTTTATCTTTTAATAATTTTGAAATTTGTTCAGATTTACTTATAGATACTGTCCCAACCAAAACAGGTTGATTGTTTTCAGAAGAATTCTGAATTAATTTAATTACAGCTTCATCTCTTTCTTCGTTTGTCTTGTAGATTTCATCATCTTCATCAATGCGTTCAACGTTTTCATTTGTTGGTATCTCAATTACATCTAGACTATAAATCTCTGAAAACTCGCCTTCTTCGGTTAAAGCAGTACCTGTCATCCCTGACAATTTTGGATACATTCTAAAATAATTTTGAAATGTAATGCTAGCTAAGGTTTGATTTTCTGGTTGAACAAAGACGTTTTCTTTAGCCTCAATTGCTTGATGTTGTCCATCCCCAAATCTTCTACCTTCCATAGCTCTGCCAGTAAATTCGTCAATAATTACAACAGAATTATTTTTTACCATATAATGAGTATTTTTTTTAAATAAAGTATGAGCTTTTAAAGCTTGATTTATATGATGCAGAAGATTTACATTGTTTACATCATATAATGATCCGTTTTCTATCAAATTATTATCAGTGAGTAATTTTTCAATACTTAAAATTCCATTTTCAGTTAAATTACAAGTTCTTTGCTTTTCATCTAACTCATAGTCATCTTTAGATAATTGAGGTATAATTTTGTCAATTTTTTTATATAAAACTGAGGAATCTTCTGCTTGTCCTGATATAATTAATGGTGTCCTTGCTTCGTCAATTAAAATTGAATCAACCTCATCAATTATAGCAAAGTTAAATGGTCTTTGAACCATATCACTAATTCCAAATTTCATATTATCTCTTAGATAATCAAAACCAAACTCATTATTTGTTCCATATGTGATATCGCAACTATATGCTAATTTTCTTTCTAAATCGTCTTTCTCATTAGTTATGCAACCCACTGAAACTTCTAAATATTTATATATTTCACCCATCCATTCAGAATCTCTTTTAGCAAGATAATCATTCACTGTTACAATATGAACTCCATTTCCTGACAAGGAGTTTAAATAACTTGGAAGGGTTGATACTAATGTTTTTCCTTCTCCTGTTTTCATTTCTGCAATTTTACCTTGATGAAGAACAATACCACCAACCAATTGAACATCAAAATGTCTTTGTTTGAGAGTTCTCTTTGAAGCCTCTCTTACAACTGCAAAAGCTTCAGGAAGAATGGAATCTAAATCTTCACCATTATTAATTCTATTTTTAAAAAGTTTAGTCTTTTCAATTAATTTATTCTTATCAAGCTTAGAAATTTCCTTTTCAAGATCATTAATCTTATTTACAAAAGGCCTTAATTTATTAAGTTGTCTGTCATTTGAAGATCCAAAAATTACTTTCCCAATTTTAGAAAACATAATTATCCTTTATCATAATTCTATTTACTTATTACATTTAAATGGTATTTTTAAAATTAAATTCTATATATATGTAAATCTTTATCCATAAAATGATAAAAAATAAAGATCCAATTAAAAAAATCGAAATTGATGGACTTGATTTTAAAATATTTAAATCAGGTATAAAAAAAAATAATACTGATTTACTATTAGTAACCTTACCGGAATTCTCCTCAATTTCTGGGGTGTTTACAAAATCCAAAACGCCAAGTGCTTCTGTGATTGACTGTAAGAATAAAGTTAATTTAAGAAATAGTTCTATTAGATGTTTAGTAGTAAACTCAGGCAACGCTAATGCTTTTACTGGTATAAAAGGCGCAAAAACGGTCAATAAAATCACTAAATTTCTGTCAAATCTATATAGATGCAATGAAAATGAAGTTTTTACATCCTCTACCGGAGTTATTGGCGAAGAATTAGATTCTTCGATAATAACATCTAGTATTAAAAATAAAAAGCCTGTTTTTGTGAATTCCATTGAAGAAGCTGCAAAATCGATAATGACTACTGATACTTTTCCTAAATATGCTCTTTCTAGAGTTAAATATAAAAATTTTGAAATAAATGTTGTTGGTATTGCCAAAGGATCTGGAATGATCGCACCAAATATGGGTACTATGTTAGCTTATATATTTACTGATTTAAATGTAAGCTCTAAGGTGCTGCAAAGAATTTTAATTAATGAAAATGATAAAACATTCAATTCCATTACAGTTGATAGTGACACATCAACGAGTGATACATGTTTATTGATATCTACAAATCAAGTTAAAAATAAAAAGATAAATAACTTTTCTGATAAATTTCTAAATAATTTTAAAAAATGTATTTCTAATATCATGTTAGATTTAGCAAAACAGATTGTAATTGATGGAGAAGGTGCAAAAAAAATTATAGAAATAACTATAAAAAATGCTAAGTCAATTAATTCAGCTAAAAAGATTGCTTTTTCAATTGCCAACTCCCCGTTAGTCAAAACAGCTATCGCAGGAGAAGATGCTAACTGGGGGAGAATAGTTATGGCAATAGGTAAATCTTACGAATTAATAAATCCAAACAAAATTAAAATTAAATTTGGCAAATATTTGGTAACGAAAAATGGGATGAAATATTCAAAATATTCAGAAAAAAATCTAAGCGAATACTTAAAAAACAAAGAAATCAATATTTCAATTGATATAGGTATGGGAAAGCACAAATGGACTGTCTACACTTGTGATTTAACAGAACAATATATTCGAATTAATGCAGATTATAGAAGTTAAAAATCAACTAGTTTCAATATTAGCTCTAATTAATGATGAGAATAAAATACTTATTGGTAAGAGACCTGTTGGAAAAACTTTTGAAAACCTATGGGAATTCCCTGGAGGAAAAGTAAAGAAAAATGAAACTATTGAACAAGCTTTAATTAGAGAAGCAAAAGAAGAAATTAATATTGATCTTAGTTTGAATTGTATTGCTCCTCTTTCTTTTTCAACTTATAACAGTCCAAAAATTAATATAATTATTTTACTATTTATAAGTAGAAAATGGGATCTAGAGCCAATTTGCAAATTTCATACAGAATTGAAATGGGTTAAAGCCAATAACTTAAATAAATATGATATGCCACCAGCAAATAAACCATTAGTATCAAGTATTCAAGATTTATTGTTATAAATTTTCTTTCCAGGCAGTTAAAGTTAAAATTTCAAAAGGAACTAAAAACTCTTTTTTTTTATTATCTTTAATTAATAATTCATTTACATCGTAAAATAGACTTTTTGGTGTAAAAAATTTTGATCTATTTAAAAGGTTATTTGTTATTCCCATGCCGCGAAGATCACGCATTAATTTAAAAAGACAATTATATTTAACCTGAATAGTCTCAGACTCTATAATGACATTTTTAAAACCTATTTGCTTTAATTTATTACCTATTATATCCAAATCAAACAATGGATGAAAGCGAAGAGACACACCACTATATTTTTTTTCCTCAACCTTTATAAAACATTCTTTTACATTTTCCATTGTTTTTGTTCCAAAAATTGAGAATATTAAAAAACCATTATTTTTTAAAATATTATAAACATTTGAAAATAGATTTTCAGATTTAAAAACACAGTCCATATATAGACAAGAAATTACGCCTGAAATAGATTTTTCCTTAAAAGGCAAATTATTTTCATTTATAACAATTTTGTTATTTGAAAAACTATTTTGTTTTAAAAAATTTATTGAATTATCTATCGAAACAAAGAAACAATTACTTCTTTTTCTATATATTTTTCCTAAACTACTGTTTGAGCCAAATTCAACTAAAACTTCAATTTTTGAAGAAAAACTATTCATTTTATCTAAAATTTGTTTTTCACTTAATTTTATTAAGAAATCATGATTAATTAACTCAGAAGATATTCTAGATCGTTTCAGAGTTTTTGTTTCATAGTCAATTTCAAATATATTATTTTGCAAAGGATTTCAGTAAAATAAATTTCAATTAATCATAACATATATATAATTAAATTATTAAATGATTTATAAGTTAATTTTATGAAAGTAGCTTGCATACAATATAAATCTTACAAAGATGAAAGAAAGACTTTAAAAAAATTAATACCTTTAATTCAAATTGCAGCTAAAAGAAAAGTTGATCTTATTACATTACCTGAATGTGCAACTTTTTTAAATGTCAACAAATCTGAAACCATGATTAACGCAAGCTTCGAAAAAAATAGTTTGTCTCTTAGAGTGTTAAAAGAAATTGCAAAAGATTTGGATGTAAATATTTTAATTGGATCTCTTCAAACTCTTGAATACAAAATGTTAACAAAAAAGTTATATAATAGATCTTTTTTAATTAATAGAAAGGGTAAGGTGATTTGCAAATATGACAAAATTCATATGTATGATGTTAAAATAACAAAAAATCAATCCTATCAAGAGTCAAAAACTTATGAAAGTGGTAAATCTGCAAAAATCGCTAAATTAAAAGTTAATGGGAAATATTATAAAATAGGTATGACAATTTGCTACGATCTGAGATTCCCACATTTGTTTAGAGATCTTGCACTACAAGGAGCAGACTTAATTACAGTTCCATCTGTATTTATGCATATTACTGGAAAAGATCACTGGCATAGTCTATTAAAAGCACGTGCAATTGAAACAGGCTGCTATATTGTTGCTCCTGCTCAATATGGTCGTTATTTTAATAAAAGAAAATCTTATGGTCATTCCTTAATAATTTCACCATGGGGGAAAATACTTAAAGACGCAAAAACAGAAAAAAATATTATTGTAAGCGATATTGACAAAAATCAGATAAAAATAGCTAGGTCAAAAATCCCTTCCCTATTTATAAATAAAAAATATAAAATAAATTAAATAATTAAATATAAACTATGTGATTTTTAAATATTTATTTTGTTTTGTTATTTTCAATTCTTCTGGATCAAGTTTAAGTAATTTATCAAGTTGTAACTCGATAGAATCTCCTAAAAATTTTAACGATTTATCATAATCTCTGTGAGCTCCACCTAAAGGTTCTTGAATGATTTCATCTATGATGTTTAGTTTTTTCATATCTTGAGCGGTTAATTTTAGAGCTTTTGCAGCTTCATTAGCTTTACTTGCATCTCTCCACAAAATAGAAGCGCAGCCCTCGGGAGAGATTACTGAAAAAATTGAATGTTCAAACATTAAAATGACATTTCCAGAAGTTAATGCAACCGCTCCTCCAGACCCTCCTTCGCCTAAAATTGTAGAAATCATTGGTGTTTTTAACTTTAAACAAGCATCTGTACATGACGCAATAGCTTGAGCTTGACCTCTTTCTTCTGCTCCTTTTCCTGGATATGCACCAGCTGTATCGATAAAAGAAAGCACAGGTACATTAAATCTATTAGCTAATTCCATTAATCTAATAGCTTTCCTATAACCTTCAGGCCTAGCCATGCCAAAGTTTCTTAAAATTCTATCGTTAGTATTCTTACCTTTATCAATACCAAGTAAAAATACCTTTTTGCCTCTAAAATAACCTAATCCACCTGTAAGAGCCTTATCATTACCAAATAATCTGTCACCTCCTAAACTTAAATAGTCATCAATTAAATACTCAATAACATCTTGAAACTGAGGTCTATCTGGATGCCTAGCAACTTGAACTTTTTGCCAGGGGTTTAAATTAGAATAGGTATCAGTTAATTCATTTAAAACTTTATTTTGTAACTTACCAATCTCTTCAGCAATATTTAAATCAGAGTTTGATGAAATATGTTTTAGATCTTCTATTTTCCCTTCTAAGTCGGCTATATTTTTCTCAAATGTTAAAAAATGTTTGAGCATTTATCTTATCCTTTATCTCTTTAAAATATCATTAAGCGGATGTATGTTATTAACTAACCCTTTTAATCGATTTTGTCTAACTTGTGTATAAATTTCTGTAGTTGATATATCAGAATGTCCTAAAAGCTTTTGTATACTTCTTAAATCAGCACCTCTATTTAACATGTGAGATGCAAAAGAATGTCTAACCGAATGAGGAGAAATTTTTTCTAATTCTGTATTTGTTTTAAGTGCTAACTTTTTAAGATCTTTATATATTTGTTGACGTGAAATAACATTTGTATTTTTTATATTTTCAAATAAATATGAGTTTTTATTTTTATTATTTTTAATCATTATAGCAATCCAACTTTTGACCAAATCTAAAGCTTTTTGATTAAATATAACTAATCTTTGTTTATTACCCTTACCATTTATATACAACTTATCTTTTATATTCGCTACTTGATTGATTTTAATATTTAATAGTTCACTTATGCGAAGGCCAGTAGAATATAAAATTTCTAAAATTACTTGTGTTCTTAAATAAATTATATTTTTGATTGGATTTTCAATGTAAATTTTTCCAGATTGATCTATAAGGTGTAAAATTTCTTTCTCAGATAAAACTTTAGGTAAATTCTTTTTTAATTTCTGAGTCCCTATTATTTTTGACTCATTCGAATTTACTAAACCTATTTGATTCAAATAATCATAAAAACTTTTTATAACAGATAATTTCCTGTTAACAGATGAACTATTTAAATTTTTTTCTTTTAAAAAATGAATGTAAAAATTTATATCTTTTTTTTGAATTTCAATAAAGTTTATCTGATTATTCAAACACCAACTAAAATAAAGATTTAAATCTTTTTTATAAGCTATAATTGTATTACCTGTTATTCCTTTATCTATAACTTTTGTATGAACAAAGTTCTCAATTATTTCGCTAATTTTATTTTTATCAAAATTCATTTTCTAGATTTTTAAAATAGAAAAACTTTTCATATAAAACTTCATTTCTAAATTTATCACGTAAAGTTAAAAAATCTAAATCAGTTAAATACATGTCGATTTCTTGAAAAGTTGTTAAATTTAAAAATTTTAATTCTTTATTGCCTATCAGTTTACCAATTAATAAAATAGCCTTTAATTTATTCTTTTCTTTAATATTATTGGCAATAGCCCTACTCAAAATAAAATCTTCCTGGGAAATATTTAAAGAAAATTTATCATTCAAATTTTTTAAATTATTTGAATTAAAACTCAGTTTTTTCTCCCAGGTAATGTCAGGTGACTTCATTCCTAAATAGCTAAGAAAATTAACCATATTCCAAGCGTTGTGTTGTAAAATAAATTGTTCATCCCACACTTTGTTTTTAGGCTCCAATAAAATTTTTGAAAAGGGTGTATCAACAAATTTGTTTGGGTTATTGAGAGTATTTATATAGTTAATTGCCTGAATTTGAGATTGAGATAATGAATTAGTTTTCAATGAAATCAGGGTTGGAATATATAAGTCAGATGAAATTTTTGAATTATTATGTTTATTTTCAATTGATAGACTTTTTAATATAAATTCAGCTTTTTCAGAACTATCTCTAATTTTCATAGCATTTAACCAAACTTGAGCTCTGCTCAATCCATTTGGATTTAAACTTAAACTTTTTAGAATCTCATCTTGATTTAAATTTTCAATTTTAATTTCTTGATATGTCTTTATCAATAAATCAATCTTTATATCATTAACCGTTGTAATCTGATCAATAAGCAATGCTCTTGCCTCAGGCTGTAAATATATTAAGTTTGATATTTGTAACTTGTATTCAAACCCAAAATTTTTTATCATATCAAAACTAATTGGATGCTTAATTATATCTAGCAAAATCAAATTTAACGGCGTAACTGTTTCACTTTTAAAATCAAATTTTTCTAATTGCTTTTCATTTAATATTTTATCAATTAATGTTTCAAATGTACTGTCTAACAAATTTTGAGAACTCATAACATCATATATAAAATTTGCTTCTGATAAATTCCTTTGAAGAAGTAGACAAAGTAGATTAGCTTTTTTCCAGAAAATACTATCATAATACTTCATTGTATCGGATATTTTACGACAGGCGTTAACATCGTCTTTAACTAGAAAATGATGAATAACATACCATCTCTTCCACTTTTCCCATTTTTGACTGTCTGGCAATTGAGAAACTATTTTTATTAAAAGATCTATTTGACCATTTGAAGCTAATTTTTCCAATCTAGTTTTTAAAAACTCAGAAATTTCATCAGCATCTCCCTTAGGTGGTTCAGAAGTACTAGCATATACTTGATTTAAGAATTTTTGATAAGATTTGCTAGAAATTTTATTTGGCAACAGATTTAAATATTTTATAGCGTTATTGGCAGTAAAATTACTCCATAAATTCAAGCCCATTTTCTTATTTAAACTTGTTTCAACACCGATAGAACCCAAGGAAGGTATTTCAAGCTTACCAATTGTAACTGATTTTATCGTTTTAGTTTCATTATCACTTTTTTTGTCAGTTTCTTTATCATTTTCAACTTTGTTGGACAATTTTTTATCATCTTTTATTTCATTTGTTAAATTAATAAAGTTATCATCAGAGTTTTTTTCTATCTGGGACAAAGCTGAACTTGAAAATAAAATGAATAATGAGATAAATAATAATTTCATAAATTTATTTTTTAAAATCTAAAATATTTATTTCTTTTTTTACTTCTTTTTCAGGTGCAGGAACATCCCAAGTGTAAATATAAGTAAAAGTACCCAAAAAAAATAAAAAAATTATTGAAATTATAATTTTCATAAAAGTGTGATATGAAAAGATTGTGGCAAGTTTTTGTCTAAATTTACATTTTTTTATTTTAGGAAAGAGTTTAGCTAAAAGTATATATATGTTAATGACAGTTGATGAATAACGAGATAAGCAATAATATAAATAATATTAAGTTAATTACTTTAATTGGAATGATGGGTTCTGGTAAAACAACTTGTGGTAGTTTTTTAGCTAAAAAATTAGAAATAAGTTTTATAGATATAGATTCTATCATTGAATTAGAAGAAAATTTAAAAATTAGTAAGATTTTCAATAAGTTTGGAGAAAAATATTTTCGTTCAATTGAAGAAAAGGTTATTTTTTTAAAAGTAAATGAACACTTAGAACAAAATATTAAAGCTGTTATTAGTTTAGGTGGAGGTGGTTTTGAGAGTAAAAAAACTAGAGAATTTCTTCTAAATAATTCTAAAGTAATTTGGCTTAATACTGACATTAAAGTTTTAAACACAAGAGTTGGCAAAGCTTCTAATAGGCCGATGATACAAGGTAATATTGAAAACAATATCGAGATATTATTAAATAAAAGAATTAAAAATTATCAAAAGGCACATTTAAAAATTAATACAGATAATCTTTCTATTAACGATTTATGTGATAAAATAATAGAGGATATATCATGACTGTCTTAAAAAAATTATCAGTTACTAATCATAATAAATCATTTAAATATTCAATATTAATAGGAGATGATTTTATTGACATATTGGAAAAGAACTTTTCTAAAACCTTAAAAGGAAAGAAAATCTATGTAATGTATGATGAGTTTTTTTACAAACTTAAATTGATTAAAACTCTAATTGACAACTTTAAAAAACTTTCAACAAAATTTTCTTCAGAAATTTTTTTTTTCAAAACGAAATCAAAAGATAAATTCAAAAATTTTGAGAACCTATCAAATTTATTAAATTATATTTTGTCTCACAAAATTAATAGAGATTCTGTTATTATATCTGTAGGTGGGGGTGTAACAGGAGATTTAGTTGGGTTTGCTAGTTCAATTGTATTAAGAGGTGTCAAATGTATTCATATTCCGACAACTCTTCTTTCTCAAGTAGATAGTTCAGTAGGAGGAAAAACTGGAATTAATACAAAACATGGTAAAAATCTAGTTGGTGCTTTTAATCGGCCAGAAGGGGTTTTAATTGATATCAATTTTTTAAAAACACTACCAGAAAGAGAGCTTTTTGCCGGCTTTGCAGAGGTAATTAAATATTCCTTTATATATGATAAAAAATTCTTTAAATATTTAGAAAATAATACTGAAAGTATAAGAAAACTAAAAAGTCCATATATCGAGAATACTATTTTTAGATCATGCCAAATTAAAGCAAAGATAGTATCTATAGATGAAAAAGAACAAGGTATAAGAGCCATATTAAATTTCGGTCATACTTTTGCACATGCATTTGAAAATTTGATAAATTATGATGATAAAAAATTAATTCATGGAGAGGCTGTTGCAATTGGGATGGTATGCGCATTTAAACTCAGTGTATATTTGAATTTATGTTCTAAAAAAGAAGCTGAGAGATGCATAGGTTTAATATCAAAATTTAATCTTCCAACAAAATTAAAGGACATTAAAAATATAAAATTGGTATCAAAAAAACTTTTAGATAAATTTTATTTAGATAAAAAAGTTAAAAATGGGAAAATTACGTTCATATTATCTAATGGAATAGGAAGTGCATTAATTAAAAATGATATAAAAGAAAAGACATTAAAAATATTTTTAGATGAGTTGATTAATGAATGAATTAAGTGTTTTTTTATTAATAATTATATTTTTAATTATATGTTCTGCATTTTTTTCAAGCTCTGAAACTGCTTTAACTGCTGTATCAGAAGCACGCATTAACGAGCTGGTTAATAAAGGAAATAAAAAGGCAAAGTTAATTGAAAAAATTCTAAAAAATCGAGATAAGATGATTGGTACAATTCTAATAGGCAATAATTTTGTAAATATAATTGCCTCAGTATATGCAACTAGTTTTGCTATACAATTTTTTACAAACATACCTTTAATTATTATTACAATTATTTTAACTATAATTCTTGTCATTTTTGCTGAAATGATACCAAAGACTTATGCGCTTAAAAATGCTGATGAGATAGCACTTACAGTTTCACCATTAATTAATCTAATAATTATTTTTCTAACTCCCCTAACTTTTTTAACTGAAAAATTATCAAAGTTAATTACTGGACCTGATCATGAAAGCGAGGAAGCTAAAACAGAAGAATTGAAAGGCATGATTAGATTGCATGCAGGCAAAGAAACAAGATCTATTGAAAGAGGAAAAATAATGTCAAGCATGATTGACATTGAAGATGTAAATATCGAAGAAGTCATGACACATAGAGGCGTAGTAACAATGATTGATATTAAATCATCTGCAACAAATATCTATAAAATTGTTGGGGAAAGTCCTTATACTAGAATACCTGTTTTTTCAGGAACGCAAGATAATATCATTGGTATATTACACGCAAAAGAACTTTTTAGATTTTTACAAAGAAATAACTTTCAAGATACAAAATTTATTGATCTAAAAAATATTTTAATTGATCCTTATTTTGCACCAGAAACCACACCTATATTAGATCAATTAGAAATTTTTAGAGGTAGGAAAGAGCACTTCGCAATTGTAGTAAATGAATATGGAGATTTTCGTGGAATTGTTACATTAGAGGATATTTTAGAAGAAATTGTTGGAGAAATTGATGATGAAACTGATATAAATGTAGAAGGTGTAAAATCACAACCTGATGGTTCTTTGATAATTGATGGTTCAGTTACAATAAGAGATTTAAACCGTTCTCTAGCTTGGGACTTGCCTGATGAAAATTATAATACTATTGCGGGATTGGTTGTTTTTGAAACAAAAACAATTCCAAACCCTGGACAAGAGTTTAGACTTTTTGGAGTAAAAATCAGAATATTACAAAAAGATAAAAACTTTTTATCTAAATTGAGATTATGGAAAGAACAAGAAAAGTAATGAAAAATATTAAACGTAAATTACTGCATAATAGAAACATAAGTCTAAAAGGTTATATTAGAGATGATGAACTTTTTGAAATTGAAGCTGAACTATTAGATACTAAAAATTACGATTTTCAAAATCATGATAGAGGTACAATTAAAAAAGGCGAGCCTATACATCAAATGAAAATAAAATTAGTTCTTGATGAAAATTTGTTTGTTGTAGATGCAGAAGCTAAAACAAAAAATAGCCCTTACTCTATTTGTAAAAACGCAAACTCAAATTTTAAAAAAATTATTGGACTACAAATTAAATCTGGCTGGAAGAGAGAAATAACAAAATTAATAGGTGGAACCTTCGGCTGTACTCATATAACAGAGTTGTTATCTTCAGTTGCCACTGCTGCTTTCCAAACAATATATCCTTACAAAACAAAACAAAAAAATCTAAATGAGACCAAATTAGACCATGATCAAGAAAAACCACTTCTCCTTGGAACTTGTCATGCATTTAATACTAAAAGTGAAGTTGTTAAAAGATTATGGCCAAAATGGTATGAAAATTAATTCATCTTACTTTCTGAAACTGTCATTAACTTATAAGTGATTGAATGCAAAGAACCTAGAAATTCATTTTTTAAAAAATGATTAACCATTTTATGTCTCTCTAATCTATTTTTATTTTCAAAATCATTTGAAATGATAAAAATTTCAAAGTGAGTCTCCTCTCCTTCAACATATCCACTATGACCTTTGTGTGACGCTGATACATCTGATATAAAACATCTATAAAGATCAAGATTTTCATTTAAAATATTAGTTATTTTTGCTTTTCTATTCATTTATGCTATTTGTATATTTATGAGTTTAATATAAAATCAATTTATAACTGATCAAGGTTAAAAAGATAAGAATGAAAAAAATTTGTGAGTTTTTAAATTGTAAGGAAGAAGGTATTTATCCTGCACCTAGATCAAGAGAAGATATTACTAATTATAAATATTATTGTATTGAACACATAAGAGATTTTAATAAATCATGGAATTTTTTTGAAGGTCTCACCGAAGAACAATTTGAAAATGAAATAAGAAAATCAACGACATGGGACAGACCATCTTGGAAATTTGGTACAAGTAATTTTGACAAAAAAACAAATGATCCTTTCAATTTTTTTAATGATATAAATGATAAAAATGTTTCAACTAAAAAAGTTAATTCCAAATTACTATCATCGTGGAAATTATTAGAGTTAAATCCAACAGCAAACATAGATGAAGTAAAAAAGCAATATAAATTATTGGCAAAAAAATGGCATCCAGACAAAAATTTAAAATTAAAAGATAATGCAAGTGATATGTTTGTAAAAATAACTAATGCATACAAAGCAATCATCAAATCTTTTAAAAGACCATCAATAGATATAAATTAATATAAAATTTTGGAGATATGTATATGAATGATATTGGACTAGCAAGAAATATGGATAATGATGAAAAAGCATTTCCAAAAAAGCTAGAAGAAGTTAATACCAAGTCACTTTTTGGATTTGCTTCAAACATGAAAGTTTATGGATTCAAAGAAAAAACAAAATTTGTTCCTGATTATGACGAAACTTATGTCTTTGATGAAGTGACTACTAAAGCTATTCTTGCAGGTTTTTCTTACAATAGAAGGGTAATGATTCAAGGATATCACGGTACTGGTAAATCTACCCACATAGAGCAAGTTGCATCAAGGTTAAATTGGCCATGCATTAGAATAAACCTAGATAGTCACATTAGTCGTTTAGATTTAGTGGGTAAAGATGCCATTGTTCTTGAAGATGGTAAACAAGTAACTATTTTTAAAGAAGGAGTTTTGCCTTGGGCACTTCAAAATCCTGTTGCTCTTGTCTTTGATGAATACGATGCAGGTAGACCCGATGTTATGTTTGTAATCCAAAGAATTTTAGAAGCCAGTGGGAAATTAACATTGTTAGATAATAATAAAGTTATTACTCCTCATGAAAATTTTAGACTTTTTGCAACAGCAAATACCGTAGGCTTGGGTGATACGAGCGGTCTTTATCATGGGACACAACAAATTAACCAAGGACAAATGGATAGATGGTCTATTGTATCGGCTTTAAATTATTTACCAAACGAAATTGAAGAAAAAATCATTTTAGCTAAGGTTCCAACTTTTGCTGGAAAAAATGAAAAATTAATTAATCAAATGGTATCTTTAGCTGAATTAACTCGAAATGGTTTTGTAGCAGGTGATTTATCCACTGTAATGTCTCCAAGAACTGTAATAACTTGGGCAGAAAATTTCAATATTATCGAAGATTTAGATCTGGCATTTAAAATGACTTTTTTAAATAAGTGCGATGAAGTAGAAAAACCAATTGTTTCAGAATATTATCAACGTTGTTTTGGAAGAACATTAGTTGAAAACGAAACTATAGAAAATGAATAAAGAAAAAAAACTAGCGGAATTTCAAAATGCAACTGCAGCCACAATTAAGGCAATTGCTGCAAATAAATTAAAAAATCGTGAGATACAATTTTTTGGAAATACAACTAGATTTACTTCAAAACAAATAACAATTGCAAAAAGTTCTAATGACTTTGATGAAACGATTGTTAACAAAACTAGAGGTGAGTCTGATGAAGTTTCACTTAAATTACAATATCATGATAAAACAATTCATTCAAAATTAAAGCCAACATCTGAATTGGCTTCTACTATTTTTAACTTAGCCGAAGACACAAGAATTGAAAGAATAGGCAGTAAAAAGTTTTTCGGAGTTAAAAAAAATTTACAAAAATTAATTGAAAAAAAATTTGAAACTAATTTGATTGCGCCACCAGGAAGTGACGATACAACCTCTTTTATAAATGCAATGCATTTATATTTAAGGAAAAAACTATCAGAGGCACCTATACCTGAAAATTCAAAAAAAACTATGTCTTTATGGGAACCATGGTTAGAAAAGAGAGTTGGAAAATTTATATCTGATCTATCCAAAAATATTAATGACCAAGAGCTATTTGGTAAAAATATTAATAATCTTCTTACCGCATTGAAATCTGAATTAGGTGAGTTAGACGATAAAAATAACGACTCGGATGATGATTCTAACGAAGAAGGTAGCGATGAAGAAAACTCGGATGATCAAAATAATACATCTCAAGGAGATGGTGAAGAAGAAAATGAAGAGGGAATTGAAACTGGTGTTGAAGAAAATACTGAATCTTCTTCTGATGAAAATGAATTTTCTGATGATGATATAGAGAACAATGAAGGAGAAGGAAACGAAGAGTTAATTTCTAAACAACAAAATAATCAAAATCAATCAGACAACAAGTCTAATGCCTACAAAATTTTTACAAATAAATATGATGAAATTATAAATGCAACAGACTTGTGTGATAATGATGAATTATTAAGATTAAGGAAAACCTTAGATAAACAACTTGAAAATCTTCAAGGAGCTGTTGCTCGTCTGGCAAACAAACTACAAAGAAAATTACAAGCAAGACAAAATAGAACATGGGAATTCGATTTAGAAGAAGGTATGCTTGATGCCGCAAAATTGGCAAGAGTTGTTTCAAATCCTCTATTCCCACTTTCATATAAAGTTGAGAAGGATACAAAATTTAAAGATACTATTGTTTCAATTTTAATTGACAACTCAGGTTCAATGAGAGGAAGACCAATTACTATAGCCGCTATAAGTGCAGATATTCTGGCAAGAACATTAGAAAGATGTGGAGTAAAAGTTGAAATTTTAGGCTTTACAACAAAAGCTTGGAAAGGCGGTCAATCCAGAGAACAATGGATAAATGAAGGTAAAGCAACTAACCCTGGTAGACTTAATGATTTGAGACACATTATCTATAAATCAGCAGATGCACCATGGCGAAGAGCAAAAAACTCTCTAGGTTTAATGTTAAGAGAAGGTATATTAAAAGAAAATATTGATGGTGAAGCTCTGATATGGGCTCATGAAAGAATTTATCACAGATATGAAGAAAGAAAAATTTTGATGGTTATCAGTGATGGAGCTCCTGTAGATGATACCACATTGTCAGCCAATAGCGGTAACTACTTAGAAAAACATTTGAAACTAATAATTAATTTTATAGAAAATCAATCTCCAGTTGAATTAATTGCAATCGGAATTGGTCATGATGTTACGAGGTATTATAAAAAAGCTGTGACGCTTACTGATGCAGAACATCTTGCTGGAGCAATGACAGAACAGCTAGCAGATTTATTTGATGAAAATGTAAAATAAATTACTTTTTATTATTTTTTAAAATTTGCTTTTTAATCTTAATAGCTGTATCAGCCAAGTTTTTATTACTTGTTTTAATTAGATAAGAATCTAAGCCACCATTTTTTTCAACAGTTTTCATAGTTCTAATTGTAATATTTAGATTAATGTATTTCTGCAATGTTCCACTATATAATTTTACGTTTTGAAGATTTGGAATAAATCTCCTTTTGGTCCTATTATTAGCATGACTTACATTGTTACCAGTCATTGGTTTTTTACCTGAAATTTCGCAAACTTTAGACATAAATTAATCCTTATTGATTTTATAAAGGAAGCTTTTTTGATGGTCAAGCAAAAGTAAAAATTATACTATATTTTTTTGTTTAACCCATTTTCTACAATTTTATTTGCTTCTTTTATGCTTTTAGCTAATCCTCTAACACCTTCCCAATTTTTGATATTATCTCTTTTTCTATACCTATCAAGTTGATCTAAGATATTTTTTACGACAAAAGGTCCTTTATAAACCAAACCAGTATATAGTTGAATCAAGTCAGCTCCACATAAAATTTTGATGTATGCTGATTTTCCATCATAAACACCCCCCGTGGCAATAATTGAAATAGGTGAACCAAAATCATTTAAAATTTTTCTAGCCATAATTAAAACTTTAGTTGATTCCTCAAAAAGAGGTTCTCCAGACAAACCACCAGTTTCTTCTTTGTATTTAGATGTAACGTTTCTTTTAACAGTTGTATTAGATATAATTAAACCATCCAATTTATGCTTAACTATTTCTTTAATTATTTTTTTTAATTCTGTATTTGTTAAATCAGGGGAAATCTTAATTAATATAGGTGGGCAATTGTTAAGCTTATTAATTTCTTTTTTTATTGAAATAATTAAGTTTTTAAAATTTTTATCTGAGTGAAGTTTTCTTAAATTTGGCGTGTTTGGAGAGGATATATTAATCACTAAATAATCAGCATATTTAGCAAATGCGCGAATTAATTTAGTATAATCTTTAATTCTATCAGAAGTATCTTTGTTAGGACCAATATTTATTCCTAATTTTATATTTGATAGTTTATTGTTTTTTCGAAAATCTTTTATTCTATTCTTGATTAAAGTAAGACCTTCATTATTAAATCCATTTCTATTAATAATAGCTTTATCTTCAGGTAACCTAAATATCCTTGGTTTTGGATTACCTTCTTGAGGAAAAACTGTAATTGTTCCAACCTCTAAAAAACCAACCCCCAACTTATGTATTTGGTTAATAGTCTCAGCATTTTTATCAAAACCAGCTGCCAATCCAACTGGATTTTGAAATTTAATATCCATCACTTTTAATGGAATAGATTTTGTTTTTATTGTTGGTAAAAATCCATTCTTAATTATTTTAATTATAAAATTATGTGCAGTTTCTGGATCAATGAAACTTAAAATTCTATAAAAAAATCTCCAGTACATTTTTATTTAACAAGGTTACCATTAAGAACATCTTCTAATAATTTGATACTCTTATTTATTCCATATAATTTTATAAACCCACCCATTCTTGGTCCACTAGATTGACCTAAGGCTGTTTCATACAGGCAAGAAAACCATTCTCTAAGATTTTCGTAACCAGCTTCCTTCCCAACTTTAAACACAATAGATTGTATTTCTTCATTAGAAGTTTTGTCATCTAAGTCTTTTAAATAAGTTAATAAATTTTTTATAGTTTTAGTTTCGAATTCACTAGGTAATCTAAATTTTTTAAATGGTAAAACTCTTTGCTTATAATAATTAATAGAAAGATCAACTAACATATCAAATTTTTTGTTTAACCCTTTTTTTAACTCTGGTGTGTAATTAGTAATATAACTCCACAAATCATTCGAATTATCGGCATTACATACTGAAGATAAATTTAAAAGCAAATTAAATGAGACAGGAAAAATATCTTTAGGTGGATTACTTTTATGAATATGCCAGACTGGATTATCATATTCACATTCAGTGTTTGAGTTGTATTTACTTAAAAATGAGTAGTACTCATCTATCGTTTTAGGGATTACATCAAAAAATAATTTTTTTGCTCTCTTTGGATTGTTAAACATAAACAATGATAAAGATTCTTCAGTTCCATAAGCTAGCCACTCTTCTATTGATAAGCCATTACCTTTAGATTTTGATATTTTTTGACCATTCCCATCCAAAAACAACTCATAAGAAAAACCTGCCGGTTGAAAACCACCTAATATATTTAAAATTTTTGTAGATAAAATTACGCTTTCACTTAAATCTTTTCCTGCCATTTCATAATCAACGCCAAGTGCGTACCATCTCATAGCCCAATCACATTTCCATTGTAATTTACAATTACCATTTAAAATTGAAACATTCTCTTCTTTATTACTGATTGGAGAAAAGTATGTTATTGAGTTATTGTTTACATCTATATCTATAACATTGGTTTGTAATACTTTACCAGTGTAAGGACATATAGGTAGAAAAGGACTGTATGTTTTCTTTCTTTCTTCACCTAAAGTTGGAATAATAACATTTTTAATTTTGTTATAATTAAGTAATATTTTTGATAATGCATCATTAAATTGGCCTGATTTATAACATTCAGTAGATGATACAAATTGATAATCAAAATCAAACTTATCTAAAAATTCTTTTAATTTATTATTATTATAAGAACCAAAGCTTTCAAATTTTTCAAAAGGATCTGGAACATCAGTAAGAGGTTTTTCTAAATGTTCACTGAGCATTGTTTGATTTGGAACGTTTTCAGGAACTTTTCTAAATCCATCCATATCATCAGAAAAACAAATTAACTTTGTAGCTTTTCCGGTGAGATGGTAAAAAGCGTTTTGAACCATAGTTGTTCTAGCCACCTCACCAAAGGTACCTATATGGGGCAATCCAGATGGACCATACCCTGTTTCAAACAAAACAGGATTATCATCATTAATGAAATCAAATTTTTTATTTTTTTTTAATCTTTCTATTAGAACTTTAGCTTCTAAAAAAGGCCAAGATTTTAAAACATTTGAAATTTTTTCATTTATAGAGGTCATAACTTAAATATTTATTAATCTAATTTAAATTATTAATAAAGAAATATTGTAAGATTCAAAAAAAAACACCTAATAAAAATTAGGTGTTTTTAGAGTTTTGTTTGGATTAGGCTTACATCATTCCAGGCATTCCACCCATGCCGCCCATGCCGCCCATGCCGCCCATGCCGCCCATGTCTGGCATTCCACCGCCTGATCCAGATGCTGGTTCAGGCTGATCTGCAATCATAGCCTCTGTTGTAATTAACAATCCAGCTACAGAAGCTGCATTTTGAAGAGCTGATCTAACAACTTTTGTTGGATCAATCACACCATCTTTAACAAGATCAACAAATTTTCCTGTCTGTGCATTGTAACCAAAATTTGCATCATCGTTTTCTTCTAATTTTCCAACGATAACAGCACCATCTTGTCCAGCATTGTCTGCAATTTGCTTTGCAGGAGCCTTTAGAGCTTTCTTAACAATTTCGATACCAACATTTTGATCTTCATTTTCACCCTTAACCTTAGATAGTGCTTTAATAGCTTTTATATAAACTGTTCCACCACCAGGCACTATTCCTTCTTCAACAGCTGCTCTAGTAGCGTGCATTGCATCATCCACTCTATCTTTTCTTTCTTTAACTTCAACTTCAGTAGCACCACCAACTTTAATTACAGCTACACCACCAGCTAACTTAGCTAATCTTTCTTGAAGTTTTTCTTTATCGTAGTCAGATGTAGTTTCTTCTATTTGAGCTCTTATCTGATTACACCTTGCGCTAATATCATCTTTAGAACCAGCACCATCAATAATAGTTGTTTCTTCCTTTGTTATCTCAATTCTTTTAGCAGTGCCTAACATTTCTAGAGAAACATTGTCGAGCTTTATACCTAGATCTTCTGATATTAGTTCGCCCTTGGTAAGAATAGCAATATCTTCTAACATTGCTTTTCTTCTGTCGCCAAAACCTGGAGCTTTAACAGCAGCAATTTTTAAACCACCTCTTAATTTATTAACAACTAAGGTTGCTAAAGCTTCTCCTTCAACGTCCTCAGCAATAATTAGTAATGGTTTACCTGACTGAACAACTTTTTCTAATAAAGGTACCATTTCTTGTAAGTTAGATAATTTCTTTTCATGCAATAAGATATAACAATCTTCTAATACAGTCTTCATTTTGTCTGCGTCTGTTATAAAATATGGTGATAAGTAACCTCTATCAAATTGCATGCCTTCAACAACATCTAATTCAGTATCAAGACTTTTAGCTTCTTCTACTGTAATAACCCCTTCATTACCAACTTTATCCATAGCTTTAGCAATCATCTCACCAATTTCTTTTTCGCCATTAGCAGAAATTGTTCCAACTTGAGCTACTTCAGCATTAGTACTTATTTTACTAGCTCTACCTTCTAAATCAGATACAACTGCCGTTGTTGCTAAATCAATACCTCTTTTTAGATCCATTGGATTTCTACCAGCAGCTACTGCTTTAGAACCTTCAGTTGCAATTGCTTGCGCAAGAACTGTTGCAGTAGTTGTTCCGTCACCAGCTACATCATTAGCTTTTGATGCAACTTCTCTAACCATCTGAGCACCCATATTTTGAAACTTGTCTTTTAAATCAATTTCTTTAGCAACAGTAACACCATCTTTAGAAATTCTTGGAGCACCAAATGATTTATCCATTACAACGTTTCTACCTTTTGGTCCTAATGTCACTTTAACCGCTTCAGCAAGTACATTAATACCTTCAAGCATTTTTTGTCTTGCATCACCGCCGAATTTTACGTCTTTAGCAGCCATTATATTTTCCTTTCAAATAATTAAAAATTTACGATTTAGTTTATAATTCCCATGATGTCGCTTTCCTTCATAATAAGAAGGTCTTTGCCATCAATTTTAACTTCTGTTCCTGACCATTTGCCAAAAAGTATTGTATCACCTTCTTTAACATCTAATGGTTGTATTTTTCCAGAATCATCTCTTGCCCCAGAACCTACAGCTAATATTTTACCTTGCATAGGTTTTTCCTGAGCTGAATCTGGGATTATTATTCCACCTGCAGTCTTTTCGTCTGAGTCCAAACGTTCGACAACTACTCTATCGTGAAGTGGCTTAAACTTCATTACTATCTCCCTAATTATTTAAATTACGCTCTTGAAGAGCACAACACATAAATAGTTGTAAATTATAAAGTTTCAAGATTTTTTTAAAAAAAAAATTCTATTTACTTACATTATAAATTTGCTAAATAAATTAACAATATGAATGACAATTTTAATCCTCTAAAACAACATGTGTTTCTCATAAATTGGCTTACATTAATTTTTATTTTAGTGGTTGCCATGATTATCATTGGAGGCATAACAAGAATTACAGATTCAGGCTTGTCAATGGTTGAATGGAGACCCATTCTAGGATTTTTACCTCCTTTAAATCATCAAGAATGGGAAAGAGTATTTGACCTTTACAAAAATACTCCTGAATATACTTACTATAACAAAGGAATGCTACTCTCAGATTTTAAATTTATTTTTTTCTGGGAATATTTTCATAGATTATGGGGAAGAATAATAGGAATTGTTTTTATTTTACCTTTCATATATTTGATTGTTACAAAAAAAATAGATAAATTTATTACTAAAAGACTTCTTATCATTTTGTTTTTTGGCAGCCTTCAAGCATTTATCGGTTGGTGGATGGTAAAATCTGGATTAATTGATAAACCAGACGTGTCACAATATAGGTTAGCGATTCATTTTGGAAACAGCTTACTGATTTTATTTCTATTGTTCTGGTTAATTCTAGATTTAAAAAACAAAAAATCTAGAATTAAGTTCGATTTAAACTTAATCATTTTTTTTATAATATTTATTACAATTATCGCGGGATCTCTGGTTGCCGGAATGGATGCGGGGCTGATGTACAATACATATCCTTTGATGAATGATAGTTTTTTTCCCAGTGACTATCTTTCATTAGGATTTTTAGACCCTTTTGAAAACCCTGGGTCAGCTCAATTTCATCATAGACACTTGGGATTTATATCATTAGTTGCAATTGGAGTATTTTTTGCTAAAAATTTCTATCAAAAGAAAGTATTAATTGAATTAATATTTTTAATTACGTTTATAATTGTACAATTCGTATTAGGAGTTTATATACTGTTAAACTATGTTCCAAATTTAAATGCAAGTTTGCATCAAATTGGTGCAGTTTTAATATTCTTAACAATGATAAAAATAATACATACCTTAAATATTAAGACTTAATCTTTTTATTAATATTAATACCTAATTCTTTCAGTTGAATTTCATTAACTTCAGAAGGCGCTCCCATCATTATGTCCTCTGCCTTTCCAGTCATAGGAAATAATACTATCTCTCTCAGATTAGGTTCGTCAGCTAAAAGCATAACTATTCTATCGATACCAGGTGCGATACCTCCATGAGGAGGAGCGCCAAATTTAAAAGCATTAATCATACCAGGAAATTTATTATCAACAACATCATTATTATGACCGGCAATTTCAAATGCTTTATACATAATAGCTGGAACATGATTCCTAATCGCACCTGAAGATAATTCTACACCATTACAAACTAAATCGTACTGATATGCTAAAATATCTAATGGGTTTTTTTCAATAAGTGATTTCATCCCACCCTGCGGCATTGAAAAGGGATTATGAGAAAAGTCTATTTCTCCAGTAATTTCATTTTTTTCAAACATTGGATAATCAACAATCCAACAAAACTTAAATTGATTTTCATCAATCATATTTTTTTCAGTAGCTATTTTTGTTCTTGCCCTACCTGCTAAATCTGCAGCTTCTTTTTCTGTTGCACATGAGAAAAATAAAGCATCTCCGTCATTCAAATTAAATTTTTCTTTTAATATTTGAGATTTTTCAAGACCAAGTGCATTTGCTATTGGACCTTTTGCTTCGTTATCAGAGAAAATAATATACCCCATACCTGGAGCTCCTTGTAATTGAGCCCAACTATTCATTTTATCGGCAAATGCTCGACTACCACAATCTACACCTGGCACACCTCTAACTACTGAACCTTTTTCAATATTACTTGCAAAAATTTTAAAATTAGAATCTTTAAAAACATCTGTTACATCTTGAATAAATGCATCATATCTAATATCAGGTTTGTCAGTTCCAAATTTTAACATTGCATCTTTAAAAGTAATTTTGATAAAGTCTTTAACTACTTCTTTTTTTGTGAATTTTTTAAAAACATTATAAATTACTGGTTGAACAGCTTTAAAAACATCTTCTTGCTCTACAAATGACATTTCTACATCCAATTGATAAAATTCACCTGGAGACCTATCAGCTCTACTATCCTCATCTCTAAAACAAGGAGCAATTTGAAAGTATTTATCAAACCCTGACACCATGACAAGTTGCTTAAATTGTTGAGGAGCTTGAGGAAGGGCATAAAATTTACCTTTGTGAATTCTAGAGGGAACTAAAAAATCTCTAGCACCTTCAGGACTAGATGCGGTTAAGATTGGTGTTTGAAATTCTATAAAATCCTGCTCTAACATCTCAGATCTTATCTCTTGAATAATTTGAGATCTCAGGATTATATTTTGATGAGGCCTATTTCTTCTCAAATCTAGATATCTATATCTTAACCTTATTTCTTCTCCATAATCATCATCCGAATTAACCTGCAAAGGTAAACTTTCTGCATTAGATAAAATAATAATTTTATCAACTTGGAGTTCCACCTCACCCGTGGGAATATTATGATTTATAGTTTCAGCCGATCTTTCGACCACTTTTCCGTGCACAGAAATAACAGATTCCAAAGAAATTTTTTCTAGAATATCAAAAGTATCTTTTTGTGTGTCAGAAACTATTTGAGATATGCCGTAATGATCTCTTAAATCTACAAATATCAATTGTCCATGATCTCTTTTTCTATGAACCCAACCTGATAACGTTACTGTTTCACCTACTAGAGATTTATTAATTTCGTTACATTTGTGTGTTCTATAAGTGTGGGCTTTGTTCATCAAGATTACCTCTCAACAATTTTTATAACATCAAACTATAAAATTACTATAAGATTTTTAAAATTATATTAAACTGGCCACTTGATGAATATCTTTGATTTCAAGTGGAAAATTAATAAAATTAATAGAGGCATTACCATTTGTAATGTAGTAGCAACAGCTAAATCTTTTCGATCTCCACTTGTTTGTAAGTTGATAATTTCTAATGATAACGTTGTTATTTCACCATTACCTATAAAATAGATTGGTGCATATAGACTTATCGATATGATAAACCCTATCGCAAAGCTAAGAAAAATTATATTTAAAATTAAATTCAATTTAATTTTAAATAAAATTGTTAAATAACTCTTATTTAATGACTGAGCAATCTTTAAATATTTTTTGTTAATATTTTTATAAGAACTTGAAAATATTAAATATGTATATGGGATTACATATATAATTTTAATCCATAATACGTTAAGAAACTTGTTATCAAAATTATTAGTTAAAAGAAAAAAATTAAAGCCTAACAAAATTGTTAATTCAGGTATTAACAATGGAATGTAAAATATAAAATTTAAAAAATTATTCTTTAATTTTAATGCTTCCAAAAGCTCTGACCATATAATTATTATTATTAAACTAATAAATGATCCTAAAGCAGCTAAAATTAATGAATTAAAAAAACTATCAAAATTAAATTTAAAAAAAACAAAATAATTATCTAAGGTTAATTTTTTAGGAAATAAATCAGGGAAATTCCAATCAACTGCTAAAGACCAGGTAATTGATATAACAATATTGATAATAAAAATTAGAAAACAAGTTATTGAAACAAAATATAAAATATTTTCAAAAAAATTGTTTCTTCTATCTAAAAAATTTCTATAAAAAACTAGATATTGTTGTTTACAAATCAATTTTTCGAGACTTATCCAAGTTAATATTATTAAAATAATTATCAATAATTGTATAATCGATAAACAAGATGCAATTGAAAAACTAGCCAATTCTGGTTGTTGAAAAAGTTGTAAAATTCTTATTGATATAGTTGAAGGTGTTGTTGGAGCAAGTATCAACGACATATCAATTACAGTTGCCGAAAATATTAATACAACAAATATACTAATCTTCAATTTTCTATAAATTAAGGGGAAAATAAAAAAAATCCAGCTTATAAAATCAGAAAAATTTTTTGATTTTGCTAAAAAAAAATACTCCTTGCTCTTTACATTATTTAAAAATCCAATTGATATTAACAAAAAGAAAGGAGTCTCTTTAAGTATCAAACCAAATATTAAAAAAAGACCAAAATTATCTGGAAACAAATCTAAATTTGGAGGTCTATCAAAATTAAAAACTAATGAAAATATACGAATAAAAAAACCACTTGATGAAAATAAAAAAGAAATTCCAACCGCCATGGTTATGTGTGGAAAAGCAATTAACGGATATAAAAGTTTATTTAGCTTAGTAAAATAATTTGTAAAATATAATTTTGCTAATATAGCTTGGGATAATATTAAAGAAATAAAAGTAGATAATATACCCACTAAAATAGATAAATAAATTGATTTTTCTATCCCTGGAAGCTGAAATGTTAAAAGAAAATATTTAAGAGTAAAATTATCTGAAACATCCAAAAAATATCCCATTGATGGAAATATAGTACCAAGTGTACCAAAAATTACAGGAAATGATATAACACCTAAAATAAAAAGAAAAAGTAAAAATAATAATATATTTTTTTTTCTTTCAATTAATTGTTCCATATCTTGCAATCCAACCTTCTTCAATAACTTTGACCCAACTAGGGTGAGGTTCAGGAATTTTTTTGTCTAAATCTTGAAAACTTAAATCGGTAGATTTACTCAAAAGATTTTCAAAGTCTTTTTTAAGGTTTTTGTTTAATTTCTCGAAAGATAAAACTGAAGGATCACCCCATATTTCTGAGTTTTGCTTTTCTAATTGTGCTTCAGGAGAAATCATATAATTTATTACAACCTTAGAAGCATTCTTATGTGGAGCGTTGTAAGGAATTGTAAGATAGTGAGTGTTAGCTAATGAACCTATATTTGGTATAAAACTTTTAACTGAAGATTTAAAATTTCCTTTTGAAATTTCATTTTTTGGATATGCAATATTGAATGTTAAACCTATGTCTAATTCATTATCAGAAAATAGTTGGCCAAGTGACAAATAATTATTTGGGTATGTTTTACCACTTTTCCATAAAAAAGGAGTGATTTCGTCAAACCAATTCCATAATTCATTCAACGACGATTTATGCTTATCATTGTTAAGATTATACTTATTATAAAAGAGTTTTTTATCTTTAGATACTTCTATCAAAATCTGTTTCAAAAAACTTGTTCCTATAAAATCGGGTGGTTGAGGAAAAGTAAATCTGCCAGGGTTCTTTTTTATGAAATTTTTTAATTGGGACGCACTTTTTGGAATAATTTTTAATTTATCACTATCATAATAAAAAATAAGTTGAGATAATCCCCAAGGCATTTCCTTTCCTTCATTAAAAATACCAAAGTCATAAAAATAGGCTGAGGATTTAGAAAAATCGATAAATTTAGAATTAGGTAATTGCAATATCCAATTCTTATTTAACAACAAATTATTTTTTTTCATTGTTAAAAAATTCTCTCCATTTATCCAAATGATATCAACTGAACCATTATCATTTTTTTTTGCAATTTTCTCGAATAAAACTTTTTTAACTGCATCAGATGTATCTTTAATTTTTATATGTTGTAATTTGATCCCATATTTTCCATGAACTTTTTCTTTAACCCAATTGATATAATTATTAATATTTTTAGAACCTCCCCATGCGTGAAGTTTCACAGTTTTATTTTGGGCACTGTTAACTATTTGATCCCAATTATTCTTAGGTTCACTTTCACTAAGTGAATAACTTATTAAACTTAAAATGAATATAAAAGATAGAAATAAAGATTTCATATTAACCCTTTTAAAATTTTATTTTAAAACTTATATCAATATAGTAACAAATATTATTAAACAATGAACGCTTTATTTATATTAATAGATCAAATCATATCCATATATTTATATACTCTTATAGCTTATGTGATAATAACCCTCCTGGTTCAATTCGAAATCGTAAATCGGTATAATAGAATTATTGATTTAATATTAAGAGGATTAATTGCACTTCACGAACCTTTGTTAATTAAAATTAGAAAATATATTCCATTTATTGGTGGAATGGATTTCTCACCTGTAATAGTCATATTGCTTTTATCATTTATTAGAAATTTATTGATTGATTACAGATTAAGTTTGTAGGAGTAAGACAATTGATAAGTGATAATATGAAAATCATTAATGGAATAAAACATTCTCAAAACCTGATTGAGAGCGTCAAAGAATTAGTTTTAAAATCTGAGAGACTTAATAAACGTAAACCTTCTATAGCCGTAATTTTAATTGGAGGAAATTCAGCTAGTGAAATATATGTTAAAAATAAAATTAAAACTGCAGAAAATATTGGAATAATATCAAAGAAAATTGTATATCCCTCATCAATAACTGAAAAAGAATTGTTAAATAAAATTAAAGATTTAAATGAACAAAAAGATATTGATGGAATTCTTGTTCAACTCCCACTGCCAATGCATATATCTGAAGATAAAGTTATTTTATCAATTGATCCAAAAAAAGATGTTGACGGATTTCATCCAATAAATTTGGGTAACTTATTTATAGGTAATAATAACGGAATGATTCCTTGTACACCTCTTGGATGTATTTATATGTTAAAAAAAGAATTAGGTTCACTCAATGGATTAAATGCTACGATAGTGGGTAGATCAAATATTGTTGGAAAACCTATGCAATCTTTGCTTCTTAAAGAAAATTGTACAACTACAATTACACACTCTAAAACAAGAAACTTATCTGAATTTACACTAAAAGCTGATATTTTAATCGCTGCAATCGGAATGACTGAATTTATAGATAATAATTATGTTAAAGACAAGGCAACTGTTATTGATGTTGGTATCAATAGAAAAAAAATAAATGATAAAATTAAAATTTTAGGTGATGTAAATTTTAAAGATGTTATTAATAAAGTAAGTTTAATTACACCTGTGCCTGGTGGGGTAGGCCCTATGACAATTGCATGTTTAATGTATAACACAGTTAAAGCAAGTTTCTTAAGAAATAATAACGAATTTAAAGAGATTATTTTCGATGAATGACTTACTCGCAAATTCAATATTAGTAATTTGTCTTCTAATAGTTTTTGGAATTTTAATGTGGGGTATTATTACAATGGGTAGAGGTGGTGAATATAATAAATCTAAAAGTAATTTGATTATGAGGTATAGAATTATTTTCCAAGCGATTGCAATAATCGTTTTTGTATTTATCTTATATATGAAGAAATATTATAATGGTTAAACTCAATAAAATCTATACTAAGACAGGAGATGACGGAACAACTGGTCTGTCAGATGGGAGTCGTGTAAAAAAATATGATTTAAGACCCTCAGCATATGGTGATATTGATGAATTGAACTCTTTTATTGGCCTTTCGATAAACTGTATCAATAAAGAGAAAAAATATAATTTTTTGGTGAAGATTTTAAAAAAAATACAAAATGACCTTTTTGATTTAGGCGCCGACTTATCTACACCAATTGAAGAAAAACCAAAATTTGAACCATTAAGAATTAAAAATTCTCAGGTTTTAAATTTAGAAGATCTGATTGATGAGTTTAATAATAAATTAAAACCATTAAATTCATTTGTTTTACCTGGTGGATCTGAAATATCATGCTGGCTTCATATTGCAAGAACAGTAGCAAGAAGAGCCGAAAGATCCATGTCAAAACTTGCTGAAAAAAATAAGATTAACAAACAATCATTAATGTATATCAATAGACTATCAGACTTTTTATTTGTAGTTTCAAGAATAACAAATGATAATGGAAAAGCTGATATATTATGGGTTCCTGGAGAAAATCAATGAGTAAAATGGGAGATAATTTATGAAGATACTTGTTCCAGTTAAAAGAGTTGTAGATTATAACGTTAAAGTTCGAGTTAAAAAAGATGAAACGGACGTCGAATTAGATAATGTAAAAATGTCTATGAACCCTTTTGATGAAATAGCTGTAGAGGAAGCTCTTCGATTAAAAGAAAAAGGTGTTGCCAGCGAAATAATTGCAGTATCCATAGGCTTGCCAGAAGTACAAGAAACAATTAGAAACGCTCTAGCAATGGGAGCTGATTCTGGTATTTTTGTAAATTGCACATCTAAACTTGAACCATTATCAGTTGCTAAAATTCTGACATCTATATGTAATAAAATCAAACCTGATCTTGTGATTATGGGCAAACAAGCAATCGATGATGACATGAATGCTACTGGACAAATGCTTTCAGCAATGCTGAACTGGGGTCAAGCAACCTTTGCAAGTAAATTAGAAATACAGGATAAAAAAATAAAGGTTGGAAGAGAAATTGATGGAGGTATAGAAAATATTGAGGTTAATTTACCAGCTATTGTAACAACTGACTTAAGGCTGAATGAACCACGGTATGCAAGTTTACCAAACATCATGAAGGCAAAAAGAAAACCAATAGATGAAATGAAAGCTGAAGATTTAAATATCGACATTGAACCAAGGTTAGAAATTTTAAAAGTTGAAGAACCAAAATCTAGAGAAGCAGGAATTATGGTAAAATCTGTTGATGAAATGATTGAAAAATTAAAAAATGAAGCTAAAGTAATTTAAAATAGAGGTATATATGAAAACGTTAGTAGTAGTAGATCATAATAATAATAAATTAGACAAATCAACATTAAATACTATAAAAGCTGCTATTCAACTTGAAAATGTCGATCTACTAGTTTTAAGTGATAGTTGTAAAGATATTTGTAATGAGTTAATTAATATTAAAAATATTAATAATATTTTTATTAATGAAAACGATGAATTTAAAAACCAATTAGCTGAAGATTCAGCGAATTTTATTGCTGAAAATTTCAAGGACTACACGAATATTTTATTTTCTAATACTTCTAATGGAAAAAATATAGCACCAAGACTAGCAGGATTGCTTGATACAATGATAATTCCAGATGTGATTGAAATTGTTGATAAGCAAACATTTAAAAGACCAATTTATGCTGGAAACGCTATTGCAACTTGTAAGAGTAAAAATAAAATAAATATAATAACTATTCGAGCCACAGCATTTGAAGAAGCAGAAATCGGCGATGAAAATGTTGGTAAAATTCAAGAAATAGGCAGTTTAACGACTAAAAACTTAACAAAATATTTAAATTCTGAACTTACTAAAAGTGAAAGGCCTGAATTAACTTCAGCTGATATAGTTGTATCAGGTGGGAGAGGTCTAGGGTCTGCAGAGAACTTCCAAATATTAGAAAAATTAGCAGATAAACTTGGAGCTGCTATGGGAGCAAGTAGAGCTGCAGTAGATGCTGGATATGTGCCGAATGACTGGCAAGTTGGACAAACCGGGAAAATCGTTGCTCCAAACCTTTATATAGCCGTAGGTATTTCAGGCGCAATACAACACCTGGCAGGTATGAAAGATAGTAAAGTTATAATAGGAATTAATAAAGACGAAGAAGCACCTATTTTCTCAATCTCTGACTATGGCTTAGCTGAAGATTTGTTTAAAGCAGTACCAGAGATGGAAAGTAAACTTAATTAAAAAAGTTATTAATTTGTTTTAATGAAACTTTATTGTAACTAAAAATACCCTCTTTTTTTGCTATTATCTTCTGTTGATTTATTAAAAGAGTTGTAGGTATACCTCTTAGTTTTAAACTTTTAAAAAAGGTCATGTTTTGATCAAAATAAGCAGTTAATTCATTTACTTTATTTTTTTTTAGAAAATTTAATTGATCCTTAATTGGTTTTTTATCAATTGAAATAATGATCACTTTTAAATTTTTATTTTCAATTTTCATTTTATTTAAGTCAGGTAATTCTTTTTTACACGGGACACACCAAGTAGCCCAAAAATTAACAACATAATTTGAATTGAAATCTAAAATATTAATCAAATTTTTTTCAATATTGTTTTCGTCATTCAAGATTATATTTCTATTTAATTTTAAATCTATTTTTTGAAATAAAGAATTTGATAGAGCTGGAAATGGTAAAACAAGTAATATAATAAACAAAAATTTTATACTATTGAACAATATTGTTTCTCTTTTTTATTTTATATATAAGATAATTAAAAAAATTATAAAGTTAAGATAATGACAAATAGAAAAAAAAGTTTAAAAAGTACTATCTGGGGTGGAAGATTTGAGGGAGTATCAAGTGACAATCTAATTAAGTTCAATTCCTCAATCAGTTTTGACAAAAATTTATATGCTCAAGATATTGAAGGCTCAATAGCTCATGCTGAAATGTTGTCAAAACAAAAAATTATTTTAAAAAAAGATTTTCTAGAAATTAAAAGTGGTCTTCTTAAAATAAAAAAAGAGATTGAAACAAATAAATTCAAATTTAAAATAGAATTAGAAGACATCCACATGAATATTGAAAGTAGATTAATTGAATTAATTGGTGATTCTGGAAAAAAATTACATACTGCACGCTCAAGAAATGATCAAGTAGTTACAGACTTTAAGATGTGGATAAGAAGTGATTTGGATTCGATACTAGACCTTTTAAAGCAACTTCAAGAAAATTTAATTATTCAAGCTGAAGATAATTATGAGACCTTAATGCCAGGTTATACTCACTTGCAAGTTGCTCAACCTGTCACTTTTGGCCATCATCTTTTGGCCTATGTTGAAATGTTTGGAAGAGACAGAGCAAGAATTAAAGATTGTGTAAATAGAATGAATGAATGCCCTCTTGGCTCAGCTGCACTCGCTGGAACAAGTTACCCTATTGATAGAAACTTTGTAGCAAAAAAATTAAACTTTTCTTCACCTACAAGAAACTCTATAGATTCTGTTTCAAGTCGTGATTTTGCTATTGAATATTTATCTGTACTTAGCTTAATTGGCATTAATTTATCTAGAATTGCTGAAGAGCTTATTCTATGGTCATCAAATGGTTTTAATTTCATAGTGATTAATGAAGAATATACTACTGGATCGAGTATCATGCCTCAAAAAAGAAATCCTGATGCAGCTGAACTTATTAGAGGAAAATCTAATAGACTTGTAGGGAATTTAGTTAATTTAACAACTTTATTAAAAGGCTTACCTCTTGCTTACAGTAAAGACTTACAAGAAGATAAAGAGCCAGTATTTGATTCATCTGAGAATATAAAAGATTGCCTATTAAATATGATTGGTATAATTAAGTCTCTAAAAATTAATAAAAATAAAATGCTTAAGGCCTTACAGAAAGGTTTTCCAACAGCAACAGATCTAGCTGACTATTTAGTAACATATTTAAATATTGCATTCAGAGATGCTCATAAAATTACTGGTAAAATAATTCTTCTTGCAGAAAAGAAGAATTGCTCCCTTGATGAATTATCACTAGAAGATTTAAGATCGATTGAACCTAGAATTGATAGTAATATTATGAAATCAATAAGTATTAATTCATCTATATTAAAAAAAACATCATTTGGTGGAACATCTCCAAGATTAGTTTTAAAAGCAATATCAGATGCCAAAAGGAGATATCTATAAAGTTATGCCAAAATTAAAACAATTATATACTCTATTTTTTTTATCAATAGTTTTAAGTTTTTTTTCTTATGGATGTGGAAAAAAAGCTGAACCTATTGCACCATCAAAAAAAGTAATTTCAACAAAAAATTAATATGCAAAAAACTGGATACTATCGTAAATCAGGAGAATTATTTCTTCAAAAATTAAGTTTAAAAAAATTGGTAGATCGCTATGAAACTCCAACCTTTATTTATGATTCAAATTTAATTAAAAACTCCTTCCATATGCTTAAAAAAATTATGGATCCTCTTAATGGCAAAATTCATTTTGCTGTTAAATCAAATGATAATCTTGGAGTAATTAAATATATAAATAGTCTAGGTGCAGGTGCTGATGTAGTATCTATTGGTGAATTAAAAAGATGCTTAAAAGTTTCAGTTAAGCCAAAAGACATTATATTTTCAGGTGTTGGAAAACAAAAAGATGAAATAGAATTTGCTATTAATAAAAATATTAAACAATTAAATGCAGAATCAATTGAAGAATTAAAAGATATAATTGAAATTTCAAAAAACATAAAAAAGAAAGTAAATGTAGCATTAAGAGTTAACCTCGACATAAAGGCTAAAACCCATAAAAAAATATCAACCGGTGATGAAAACTCAAAATTTGGAATTATCTATGATGATATTGTGCATGCTTATAAATTGATAAACGATGCTTCTTTTATTAATCCATATGGACTGGCTATACATGTAGGATCGCAATTATTTGATTATGATGTTTTTTTTCAAACATTTTCAAAAATTAAAAATTTAGCAGTAGAATTAAAAAATCTTGGCTATGAAGTTAATCATTTGGACCTAGGGGGTGGATTTGGAGTTGATTATACAATGAAAAATTCACTTAATTACAAATCTTTTAGTAAAGCTTTAAATGAAGTTTTCAAAAATAATGAGTTTCAACTGAGCATTGAACCAGGAAGATCTTTAATTGCTGAATCAGGGGTTTTACTAACTAGAGTAATTAGGACTAAATCAACCAATTCTAAAAACTTTTTGATTGTTGACGCTGCGATGAATAATTTAATTAGACCTACTCTTTACAATGCAATACATTCTATACAGCCTCTAAAAATTAAAAGTGATCGATCTTCAAAAAAATATGATATCGTTGGACCAATTTGTGAAACAGGTGATTTTTTAGGTATTGATTTTAATTTACAAGAAACAAAAAAGAATGAAGTTCTAGCAATTATGACCTGTGGTGCATATGGAAGTGTTATGAGATCAAATTATAACAGTAGACCAAGTGCTGCTGAGCTTTTTATATTTAATAATAAAGAATTTTTGCTTAGAAAAAGAGAAAAAATAGATCAATTACTAAAACATGATATAATACCAAATTTCTAACTTGAACTTTGAATTTCTTTCATAATAGTAGCACGAATTGTAGCATTATTATATTTTTGATTTGTTAGAATCAAATGATTTATTTTGATTAAGTTGTTTGATGAAATAAATGTTTGTGTTGATTTTATTATTGTTTCAGCAAGTATTTTACCATCTTCTGTTGTCATAATTACTTTTAACGTAGGTGTTAATATAGAGTATTTAGAATTGTTCTTTATACTACCAAAAAACTTTACTGACTTATCTTCATAAACTGCACCAAAATTTTCTATCTCTAAATTTTTAAAGTCAGCATAAAATGGTATTTTGACGTGTTTGAATAAATTAAATACTTTATGAAAATTTTTTTCTACAAAATTAGGAAAATAAGAATGACTTAAACTTACAATATTATTTCTAAAGTATACACTACTACTTATAACTAGAATAGAAACAAAAATAATTAAAGGAATTGCAAAACTCTTCTGTTTTGAATTAATATTTTTAAGAGTTTCAATACTAGATGTTTTTTTATTAATTCGTTTTTTATTCTTAATTATTTTTGTTTCTCTATTTTTGACGCTGGCTTCAGCAATTTCTTCAGCAATTTGAGCAACTGTTTTTTTCTTAGTATTATAGTTTTTATTTTTAACCTTAGTTATCTTTTCTTTTGGCTGAACCTTTATTTCTTTACTAAGTATGTCTGTTTTCTTCTCAATTTCTGACCTGATAGCGTCAAGGTCTTTACGTAATTTTTCTTCAGATATGTTTTCTGATGATTTTTCAGAGTTTTTATTATTTACAAATGGCCATTCATTATCACACACACTACACTTAAAAAACTTTAGCTTTGATGTTATTAGACTTTCATCAACTTCAAATGAGGTATTACATTTTAAACATTTTTCTAACATATTATTTAACCTAAATAATTTATTATTGTATAATAAAAATTATGTCTTTCCAAATAATTAACTAATTCGAATGATAAAAAATAAATATCTATTTCTAATCATCTTTCTTTTAATATTATTAGTTATAGACTACTCATTTTTCTATAAAAAAATTTTTAACTATAAAAATAACTTAAACAATAATTATAATTTTATTGTCTTAACTGGAGGGGATAATAGAGTTAAAAAATCTTTAAAAATTTTTTTTTCAATTAAAAATAAAAATAAAAATTTATTTATTAGCGGTGTAGGACAAGGATTTAATAAAAAAACATTAAAAAAACTAACTCAAAAAAAACCACATTATAATAAAATTATAGACTGTTGTATTCAAATAGAAGGTGTTTCTAGAAATACTTTTTCTAATGCAGTAGAAAGTTTAAAATGGGTTAAGTCAAAAAAAATAAATTCATTTGTTCTATTAACAAATAATTACCACATGCCTAGAGCTATGTTAGAATTTAAAAGTATTTTTAATGATATTAAAATTACACCTTATGTATTTATTGATGAAAATAAAATATGGTGGAAAACGAAAATTAATTATATTTCTGAATATTTTAAATATAAATTAACATATTTAAGAATAAATTTACTTCAATTTTGATGCTTCTGGTAGATGTTGTTTTGCTTCAATAATTTTATTTCTTATCTCTTTAGAGTTTTTGAAAAAATTATATAATTCGTTAGAATCTTTTTTTCTAATTAATTTTTGTAACGCTGAAAGATCTTCATTAAATCTTTGCAACATTTCTAATACTGCTTCGGAATTATTTAAAAAAACATCTCTCCACATAGTTGGATCAGAAGATGCTAATCTAGTAAAGTCTCTAAATCCAGTTGCTGAATATCTAATAACATCATTTTTTAAATCACTTTCTAAATTATTAGCAGTGTCAACTATTGAATAAGCAATTAAATGAGGTAAATGTGAGGTAATAGCAAGAACTTTATCATGATAGAATTCATCCATAAACTCAACTTTAGAACCAAATTTTTTAAATAGTTTTTCTAAAAACATTCCGTTTTTATCGTTTTTATTGCTAATTATAATCCAATATCTACCTTCAAACAAGTTATGAAACCCAGCTTCAGGCCCAGAATACTCAGTTCCTGCCAGAGGGTGTGAAGGTATTAAAAATACATTTTTAGGTACCAATAAAGATAGATCTTTAATTACAGAAAGCTTTGTTGACCCTGTATCTGTTAAAATTGTTCCCTTTTTCAGATATGGTGAAATTAACTTTCCCACTGCGGTCATTGAACCAACAGGAATAGCCAATATTACCAAATCAGAGTCTTTTACAGAGTCCTCTGCAGAATTACAAATTTCATCTGCTATATTAAATGACTTAACAACTTTAAGATGTTCAAAATTATTATCATAAACTTTTATATAAAATTTATTTTTTAAATAATAACTAAATGCTCTTAATATTGAACTTCCAATTAATCCTAAGCCAATTATTGTTACGATTTTTTTTTTAATTATCATTTTTTATAACAAATTTTTTAAGTAATTTTAAAAAATACTTATTTTCTTCTTCGGTTCCTAATGAAACTCTAATATAATTTGGTAAGTTATAAACGTTCATTTCACGAACTAAAACACCATTTTTTTTAAAAAATAATACAGCATTTTGCGCTGAATGTTTATCTTTGTCTGATAAATTTATGAGAATAAAATTAGTTGAAGATTTTATAAATTTTACACCTAAATTATCTAATTCGATTTCCATAAATTTCATCGACTTTATATTAAAATCAAAGCAATAATTTTGAAAATCAATATCTTCCATAGCAATTATGCCAGCTTCAATTGCTATAGAATTAACACTAAAAGGACCTCTAACTGCCATTAGATAGTTTATAATTTTACTATCACTATAACCCCAACCTAGTCTTAAACCAGCAAGTCCATGTAATTTAGAAAACGTTCTTAACATTATTACATTATTATATTTTTCAACTAATTCAGACCCATCTATATAATCATCATTTCTAATATATTCTGCATATGCCGCGTCATAAACTAATAATACATTTTCTGGTATATTGTTAATTAATCTATAAACTTCATTTTTACTAATAAACGTTCCTGTTGGGTTGTTAGCATTTGCAAGAAATATTAAACGAGTCTTATCTGTTATTAAATTCAAAATGTTATCAACACTCACACAAAAGTTATTATCTTTTGCGATTTTTTTTATTCCTCCTGCAACTGTAATTGATTGTGGGAATTGTAAAAATCCATATTCTGTATAAATTGCCTCATCTCCAGGTTTTAAGAATGTTTGAGCAATTACAGAAATTAAATCATCCGACCCATTTCCAAGAATTAATTTAGTTTGGTCTAAATTATTTATTTTACTAATTGTTTTAATAAGCTCTTCACTATGTTGTGGAGGATACCTATTAAAATTTTTTATTTTTAATTCTTTATCAATTCTTGGAGAATACCCTAAAGCATTTTCATTCGCAGATAATCTAATTAATTTTTTTAAATTAGAAGACCCAAAATTTGGTTTATAGGCATCTAAATTTAATATTGATTCTTTTGGTTCTAAAAACATATTTTTTTTCTAAACTAAGTTATTTCAAAATTAAATACTTTTTTTTGTAAAAATTTTCATTTAATGGAAATTCTGAAACAATTTTTATTTTAGAATTGATTTTAGTTAAAGCTAATTGTGATTTCTCTATTATTGCTACATCAATAATTTTATTACTTATTCCTTCCATTAGCTTAGTAACATTTTTATAATCTCTATTTACAAAATATGGCCCAAAATAACAATCATAGGCAGCTATAGAAAACTTGTCATCTCCAAGAAATCCAATTTTTAATTTTTTTTGTTTTGACAAATTAAAAGCTATCATTTGTCTCCATATTCTTTCTGCAAGTTTAGAATCGATATCGTAAGAGAAAATTTTTTCCATCACTTTCCTTTCTCTCACTGGATCATAAGTAAACTTCCCTCCTTTAGCTTCTAAAATTTTATTTGAAAGCCCTTGTCTTTTGGAAATTAACTCGGCTATCATTTTATCTAGCTTATCTATTTCTTTTCTAAGTTTTTCTAATTCTTCCATAGTAAAATTGAATTATAAATTTTAATAATATATCTTTATTGATAACATAATTTTTTCTTAAGGATAATAATATTATGACTCAAATTGAAATCATAAAAGCATTAAGTGACAACTATATTTATATCTTACATAATCCTATTAATAAACAAACAGCTGTTATTGATCCTGGGGAAGCACATCCTGTTATTGACCTACTTGAAAAAAAAGGTTGGAAACTCTCACATATTTTTAATACCCACCATCATGAAGACCATATCGGAGGAAATCAAAAATTAATAGACAAATATAACTGTAAACTTATTGCTCCAAAATATGACCAAAATAGAATACATAATTGCGATCATTATGTTTTGGATGGGGATGAAATTGATATTATTGGTAACAAAGGTCAAGTTTTTTATACGCCAGGCCACACTATTGGTCACATATGTTATTACATTGAGAGCTTAAAAATACTCTTTTCTGGAGATACCTTGTTTAGACTTGGATGTGGAAGAATATTTGAAGGAACTTTTGAGCAGATGAAAGATAGTTTAGATAAAATTTTAAATTTACCTGATGATACACTTGTATATTGTGGTCATGAATATACGATGTCAAATGCAAACTTTTGTAAGAGTTTAGTTTACAATAATGATGAAGAATTAGACGCTAGCATTTTAGAAATTAGAAATTTAAGAGATGAAGAAAAACCAACTATACCTTTTTTTCTTGGCCAAGAGAAAAAGTTAAATCCATTTTTAAGATACAATGATATTAATTTTAAAATTGCTAATAATATTCAAAAACTTAATAGTGTAGAAACATTTAAATATTTTAGAAAACTTAAGGATAATTACTAATTTCATATGAAACTGAGCAATCATTAAAAATATCAGGCTTTGTAATTTTTAATTTGATATTTTCAACTTTGTCAAAAGTTTCAATTTTTTTTATTAAGTTATCTGCAAGCGTTTCAATTAAATTGAAATGCTTAGAATTAATTACATCCAATACACTTCTTCTAAATTTTCCATAATCGGCAACGTCTTTTAGGTTATCAGTATGAGTTTTCATTTTATTAATAAGTAAAATTTCTAAATTAATTATTATTTTTTGTTTATTTAATTTTTCGTTTTCATAAACACCAACAGAGGCACTACAAGTTAAGTTTTCAATAAGAATTTTCTTAAGCATTAAAATTATACCTTATTTTATAGCAACATCTCTCGAAGGAGGAGCCAAATGTGATCCTCCATCTAGTAATGAGATGTGTCCTGTGACAGAATTTGAGTTAGTTAAAAAATCAAGAGCTAAGTATAAATCATCTATCGTTGCAGAACTATTTAAAATATTTTTTTTGTGTGATTCCATAAAATCTTTTTCATTTTGATTTTCTGCAGGCAATATTATTCCTGGCGCAATAGCATTTACTCTCAAATCTGGTGCATAAGATAAAGCTGACATTTTTGTTAGTCCTGACATTGCTAACTTTGACAGAGTATAAGAATAATAATCTGGATTTAAACCTTCAATTTTAGCATCAATAATATTTATGACCATATTGTTTTTGTTTTTTACAATTTCGTTTTTAATTATTTTTTTATAAAGTGCTTGGATAAGTATTGCAGGAGTAGAAAAATTAATTGACATATGTCGATTTAACTTTTCTATGGTAAATTCCTGACCAGTATCGTATTCGAATAAACCAGCATTATTTACTAAACCTATCCACTCCTTCTCTTTTAAGAGTAAATTTTGTACTAAATTTTCAACATCCTTATAATTTGTGAAATCTGCTTGATATAATTTTATGTTTTTTGAATAAAGTGATAACTCATTTGCTGTTTCTTCTGCTTCAACTTTTGAGTTATTATAATGTAGAATTAAATCCCAATCATTCATTACAAAAAACTTAGAAATATGCTTTCCTAATCTTTTTGATCCCGATGTAACCAATATAGATTTTCTTTTATTCATTTTATGGACCCTCAATCAAATAATCTGGTATAATTCCAGTTTTTTTTATACAAGAAGCAATATTTTGATTTCTTAATAAACCATATTTTGTCATTAAAATTGATTTAATTCCAATTGAGTTTGCACCCAAAATGTCAGTATGCAATGTATCTCCTACCATTCCAATTCTTGACATATTAATTGAAGATCCTGTTATAAACTGTACTTTTTCTAGAGCCATTTCAAAAATTGTTGAAAAAGGTTTGCCAAACCATAGTGGTAAATTTGTACCCTCATTTATTAATTTTAAAGTAAAATAACCCGGTTCAATACTAAAAAAATCCTTGTGCGGAGCAACAATGTCTGGATTAGAGACAAAAAATGGTCTCGGATTAGAGATCAATGAATCTTTTAACAACTCTTGAAAATCTGAGTCCCAATAACTTGTACCTAAAAAAATAAAAGTGTCCATTTCGTCAAATTGTTCAATATCTTTTGCTAAATCTATTGTGATGCTATTTTTTATGTTTAGCTCTTCATCCTTGTTACCTAAAACACCTATTTTAGATGGTTTAAGATGAGTAGATAAAAATCTTTCTGTTGCGTCGCGACTTGATATAATCTCATCATAAGAAAATTCTAATCCAAGTTTATAAAATTGATTAATTTTTTTTTCTGAACAAAAAGTTGCACCATTCGTAAGAATAATTATACATATCCCTCTATCTCTAGCAATATTTATAGTCTCAATTATCTGTGGTATTAATTGATCTCCTATATTTATAACTCCAAACGCGTCTAAAAATAAAACATCAAATTCATCTAAAATATCACTTAAGTTTCTTCTTACTTTTAAATCTTTAGAGTATTTTTGAGAATGGGGTAAAATTTTTTTAAAATTTTCATATAATGTTACGACCTCCTGAGCATTTATATTATTAATAGGTGGAAAAATAAAATTTTTATTGAACTCTTCATGTTGAATTAAAAATTGTTGATTGTTATTTGTCATTATTTATTTATATTAAATTATCAATATTAATCTATTGGAAACTTATAAAATGACAATTAAATCTTGTTTTTCTCTAGTTGAAGAAGCAAAACAAAAAATCAAAAATATAGACTTTAAGAATGCTATAAAATTACATAATGAAGGTGAAACAATTTTTATTGATCTAAGAGATATAAGAGAATTAGAAAAAAATGGGAAAATAAAAAATGCTAAACATGTGCCAAGAGGAATGTTAGAGTTTTGGATTGATCCTAAAAGTCCTTATTATAGAGATTACTTCAATTCTAAAAATAAGTTTATCTTTTACTGTGCCTCTGGATGGCGTTCATCCTTATCTACTAAAACAGCTTTAGAAATGGGCTTGATTAATGTTTTGAATCTAGAAAATGGTATAGATGATTGGATAAAACAAAACGGCCCAATAGAAAAAATTACTATGAAAAAAAATTAGTTTGATTATTTTTTAAATAGAATTATCATGTATGTGTCATTACCTCTTTTTGTGAGAGCGTTTTAAATAACCGCCGAAGGAGCAACTACCCTAGAAACTCTCAGGTAAAAGTATCATAAAGAGTTGACAATCTGGAGAGAGACATATTTTATGTCCACCGAAGGAGTAAGCTTATACAATGAGTTAATCTCTCAGGTACACATGACAGATTAGGGTTTGATTTGTCGTGGAGTTTTTATGAAAAAAATAGCAGTTATTGGTGCAGGCATAACAGGCATAACAACAGCATATCAGTTAATGAAAAAAGGTTACGATGTAACTGTTTTTGATAAACAAAAATATGCAGCAATGGAAACAAGTTATGCTAATGGTGGACAATTATCCGCATGTAATGGCGAAGTTTGGACAAACTGGAAAACTATTTACCAGGGAATACAGTGGATTTTTAAAAAAGATGCTCCTCTTTCTATCAATTTAAAACCTTCCTTACATAAAATAGGATGGTTTTTAAGTTTTTTATCAAATGTAAAAAATCATAAGAAAAATACTATTGCCACTGTAAAAATGGCAATTGAAAGTGGCAATCTTTTAAAAGAACTATTAAAAGATGAAAATATTAATTTTGACTTTAAAGAAAGGGGTATTTTACATCTTTGTAATTCGGAAGAAAATTTTAATCATGGATTAAAAGTTAATAAATGGCTGACAAAAGCAGGTTTAAAAAGAGAACCACTTAACAACAAAGAAATTCAAAAAATTGAACCTACAATTAATTTAGATAATTTTTTTGGTGGTTTTTTTACAAAAAGTGATATGTCTGGAGATATACATCTATTTTGCACTCAATTAGCTGAAATTTGTAAAAAAAACAATGTTAAATTTAATTATAATACGTCTATAAATGACATAGTTCATAAACATAATTTAGTTGAATTAAAATTTAGCACTCAAAACACTAACAATATTGACACTTTTGATGCAACTGTAATTTGTGCAGGTGTATCAAGTAAGTTTATAGCTTCTAAACTGGGAGACAACGTGAACATATATCCTGTAAAAGGCTATTCCATAACAATCGATCTTAATGATAAAATTAGCCAAAAACATGCGCCTGAAGTTTCACTACTAGATGATGGGGCTAAAATTGTTTCAAGTAGACTTGGCATGAATAGATTTAGAATAGCAGGTACAGCTGAATTCAATGGTTATAATAAAGATATAAGAGAAGACAGAATACTTCCATTGATTCAATGGAGTAACAAACTTTTTCCAAAAGTGTCAACTGAACACTACAGACCATGGGCTGGATTAAGACCTATGACCCCAAATATGATGCCTAAAATTGGTAAAGGTAAATTACCTGGAATCTTTTATAACACTGGCCACGGACATTTAGGGTGGACATTAAGTGCTTTTTCATCTTTATTAATTTCAGATATATTATTAAGAACTGACAATTTAAATTAATTTTATATATCTAAGTTTGAAACATTTAATGCATTCTCTTGAATAAAGTTTCTTCTAGGCTCTACCACCTCTCCCATGAGTGTTGAAAAGGTTTCTTCAGCATTAATTTCTTGTTCAATTTTAACCTGAATTAAGCTTCTAGAGTTTGGATCAAGAGTTGTTTCCCAAAGTTGGTCTGGGTTCATCTCTCCTAGCCCTTTATATCTGCTTATTTGAGCACCTTTTTTTCCTTTTTCTAAAATAAGATCTACTAAATGTAAGGAAGAATTAATTAATAATTCTTCGTTTTCAAAAACTAATTTTACATTTTCTTGAAAAATTTTAGAGTGATCAAACAGATTGTTAATTTCTAAAACTTCATGATAATTTAAATCCTCGAATTTTAATTCAAACTTTTCTGTCACACCTCGATAAGTATTTTCAAATAGTATTGATTTTTCAGAAGAACTTAAATTAATTTCCCAATATTTATTTTGAGGATTAAATCTATTTAAAAAATTTGAAATTATATTAATTTTTTCTTTATCTTCAAAAATATTTTTGTTTAGTAATCCTAAATTTGATAAACTTGATATAATTTCTTTACCACCGATCTTACGAGTCAATGACAAAATATACTTGTTAAGTATTATACATTTTTCAACAAAATTATTTAAATCTTTCTCAATGAATGTTTCATTATTACCAATTATCAGAGAACAATTTTTTATTCCATTTTTTATTAAAAAATCATCTAAATGATTTTGATCTTTTAAATATATTTCTGATTTATTTAACTTAATTTTAAAAAGTGGTGGCTGAGCAATATATAAGTAGCCAGCATCTACCAAAGGTCTCATATGACGAAAAAAGAATGTTAGAAGTAAAGTTCTAATATGACTTCCATCAACATCAGCATCTGTCATTATAATTATCTTATGGTAACGTGATTTTTCTAAGTTTAACTCGGCATTTCCTACTCCAGCACCTATCGCCGTTATTAGTGTACCAATTTCAGTTGATGATAACATTTTATCAATTCTTGATCTTTCAACATTTAATATCTTTCCTCTAAGTGGCAATATTGCTTGATTTGATCTATCACGGCCTTGTTTTGCTGATCCACCAGCAGAGTCACCTTCAACTAAAAATATTTCAGCTTTCTTAGGATCTTTCTCCTGACAATCAGCAAGTTTTCCAGGCAGACTTGCTATATCAAGCACTCCCTTTCTTCTAGTTAATTCTCTAGCTTTTCTTGCTGCTTCTCTTGCAGACGCCGCTTCATAAACTTTATTTATAATTTTTTTTGCATCAGCAGGATTTTCTTCAAACCATTGTGACAATGATTCATTTATACATTGTTCTACGATTGGTCTAACTTCACTGGAAACTAATTTATCCTTAGTTTGACTAGAAAATTTTGGATCAGGTAATTTTAATGAAATTATTGATGATAAACCTTCTCTACAATCATCTCCAGTAAGTTGAATTTTTTCTTTTTTGGAAAACCCAAAGTTGTTTGAATAATTATTTATCACCCTTGTCAAAGAAGCTCTAAAACCTGCAAGATGAGTCCCTCCATCTTTTTGTGGAATGTTATTAGTAAAACATAGAGAAGTTTCATGAAAAACATCAGTCCACTCAAGGGCAACCTCCATAGAAATATCTTCATTTTGATGTAATGTAATTATTGTTTCATGAAAACTATTTCTAGATTTGTTAATATGTTTTATATATTGTCTCAAACCTCCTTCATAACTAAATTGAAGAGCTTTACTTTCAGAATTTCTTTCATCAATTAAGTTTATTGTTATTCCACTATTTAAAAATGCAAGTTCACGAAGCCTGTGTTCTAAAGTCTTAAAATCAAAAGTGACAGTCGAAAAAATACTTGAACTTGGCTTAAAAATAATTTCTGTTCCAGTAACCTGAGATTCTCCAATAATTTTTAGAGGATTTTCAGCATTACCATTTAAAAATTTAACAAAATACTTTTTACCGTTCCTACTTATATTCAATAAAAGAAAATCTGATAAAGCATTAACTACAGATACACCAACACCATGTAACCCCCCTGAAACTTTATAAGAATTATTGTCAAATTTTCCCCCAGCATGAAGTTGCGTCATGATAACTTCTGCAGCTGAAATACCTTCTTCAGGATGTAAATCTACGGGTATGCCTCTACCATCATCTGAAATTTTTACAGATCCATCAGACAACAGAGTAACGTTTATATTTTTACAATAACCTGCGAGTGATTCATCAATTGAATTATCTAAAACTTCATAAACCATGTGATGCAATCCTGAACCATCATCGGTATCTCCAATATACATCCCTGGTCTTTTTCTAACAGCATCTAAACCTCTTAAAACTTTAATAGAGTCTGCATCATAATTTTTGTCACTTTCACTTTTATTTGTTAAATCATTATGCATATTTCAACTCTCTTTTTTTAGAAAAATTTTTTTGTAATTTATTAACATCAATTGATTTATAAGAAACCGGATAATCTTTAAAAGCTTTAGAGTTTGTACACGTGAACCAACATTGTGAGTTGTGTTCAGATGTCTTTTCAAATAGAGCTTTTTTATGAATATCATCAAGATGTTCTATTATGTCATCTAGCAACAGAATAGGTGTTTGTTTATATATAGACTCCATTAAATCACAATGTTTAAAAATTAAAGAAATTAACATTACTTTTTGTTCTCCAGTAGAACAATATCTAATTTCTTGTTTGCTTTCTCTTTTAAAAATCAATAATTCTGATTTATGAGGACCAATAAATGAACTTATACCATTATTTCTATTTTTTCTTAAAATTTCTACCACTTTAGAATGATATTTTTCTTCACCTAAACTCTCTAATAACTCTTCCGATTTTCCAGTAATTTCTAAACATATATCAGGAAAAAAATCTTCATTTAAATCAGATTTAAAAAAAATACTCTGCATTTCTGAAACAAATTTCTTTCTGCTTTCTATAATTTTTATCGATAAATTGACAATGTCATTTTCGATGGTATCAATCCAAATTTCATTGCCATTATAATTATGAATTATTTTAAGTCTTTCTTTGATTAAAAATTCATATCTATATAGTAAACCTACGTGTGTTGGGTTAGATATGTTGATCAATCTGTCAATAAATCTTCTCTTTTCTTGCATTCCGTTATGAAAAACTAGAAGCATTTGTGGCGTGATCCACGAAATTTTTACTAATTTTGATAAGTCAGCCTGTTTTGCAAATTCACCGTTAATTTTTACTAATCTAGAATTTTTATTTTTTTGAATTCCAGTACCTATTTCAAATGTTTTATCTATTACAAAAACACTTGCATGGACTCCCCAAAAAAGATCTTCATAAAATTTATCATCAAAATTATTAAAAATTAAATCTTTAGATTTTGCTTTTCTTATACCTCTTCCAGAAGTCAAGTAAGAAACAGCTTCTAATATATTGGTTTTACCAACACCATTATGTCCAAATAAAACAATATTATCAGCAGGTAGATTTAATTCCAAATTTTTATAATTTCTAAAATAATTCGCTTTAATTTGTTTAATAAAAATTTGTTTATTATTTACAAAATTAATATTTGTATTTACTTGGGTTTGTTTCATTAACTTATTAATTCTATACCCTCATTGGCATCAAAACAAAAATTGTACCCTCTTGTTGCTCATCTGTAATTAAAGCCGGAGAAGAAGAGTCGGATAATGAAAAATGCATTTTATCACCTTGGATTTGATTTGTTATATCTAGTAAGTATTTAGAATTAAAACCTATTTCGAGCTTTGTCCCACCAGATTCAATTGTTAATTCTTCAATAGCATTACCTATTTCACTGTTATTTACTTTTAAAATTAATGAGTTATTATTTATTTCCAGTTTAACTGCCCTCGTTTTTTCTATAGATATAGTAGATACCCTATCAACAGCATCTTTAAAATCTTGAGTTAAAACCTCTAATTTATTATTATTTTCTTTTGGTATTACTCTTTGATAGTCTGGAAATGTTCCATCAATCAGTTTTGAAGTTAAAATACAGTTGTTTACTGTAAATTTAATTTTATTTTTTGAAATCTTTACTAATATATCTCCATCAGTTTCCTCTAAAAGTTTTCTTACCTCATTAACAGTTTTTCTTGGAATAATGATCGATGGAATTCCATCCGCGCCCTCGGGAAGTTTAAGTTTTACCTGAGCCAACCTGTGTCCATCTGTGGCAACACCTTTTAAAAAATTTTTATTTTCTGGATCTTGATGGACATAAATACCATTAAGATAATACCTTGTTTCTTCTAGAGAGATTGCAAACTTTGTATTATCAATCAAATTTTTCATGTCTTCAGAACTTATTAGAAATTCTTTTCCATCAGATATATCTGTCATAACTGGAAAATCATCAAAGGGTAAGGTGGGTAAAGTAAATTTTGATTTACCGCATTCTAATATTAAATTATTATCACTTAAATACATTAAAATTTCAGAACCATCAGGAAGTTTTTTAACAATGTCATGTAAAGTGTGTGCTGGAACTGTGATTTTTCCATCTGATATTATATTTGATAAAATTTTCTCTTTTAGATCTATTTCCATATCTGTAGCAATAAAATTAATTTCATTGCCGGCTGCTTCAATTACCAAATTTGACAAAATAGCAATTGCATTTTTTCTTTCAACTACCGAGTTAATGTGACTTAAGGGTTTAATTAAATCTGTTTTCACAATTGCAAACTTCATTTGATTATCCATATATCGATTATTTATTTTAGTAACTTCATTTAATTTATTAATTAAATACAAAATATAGCATTTATTTTGTAAATCATCAAATTTTTACGTAGATATAGTATATATAATTAATCTGCTTTTAAGCTTAAGATTATATTATCTAAATCCTGTTTAACTTTTCTATCTGTCTCACTTAAAACTTTTATTTTATTTACACCATGTATGACTGTAGCATGATCTTTTCCACCAAAAAGTTTTCCAATTTCTGGATAAGAACAGTCTGTCAATTGTTTAGACAAAAACATTGCAATCTGCCTTGGTTTTGAAATATATCTCGATCTATTTTTAGAACAAAGTTCATGAAATTGAAGATTAAAATATTTTGAGACCTCAAGTTGAATATCCTTAATAGTTATTTTTTTATGATTTTTATTTAAATAATCATCAAGTATATTTTTAGCATTGGTTAGATTTAGTTTTGATTTTGTTAAATCAGAATATAGCATTATCTTATTTATGGCACCTTCTAATTCTCTTACACTACTAAAAATATTTTCAGCTAAAAAATTTATTATATCTCTCTCTAAACTAACATTTTTAACAAAAACTTTGTTTCTAATTATTTTTTTCCGTAATTCAAATGTTGTGGGCAAAATGTCCACAACTAGACCACCAGATAATCTAGACCTAATTTTATAATCAAGATCTTTAATATTTGAAGGAGATTTATCAGCTGTAATTATAACTTGTTTTTTATTATCAATAAGATCATTCAACAAATGAAAAAATTCTTCTTGTGTTGATTTCTTTCCACTAATAAATTGCAAGTCATCAATCATCAAAACATCAATTGATCGAAACTGATCTTTAAAACTTATCGTTTCATTCATCTTTAAGGATTTTATGAATTGATACATAAATCTCTCAGCTGAAATATATATAAATTTCTTCTTAGTATATTTTTTTATATTCCAAGCAATAGCATTTAGTAGATGGGTTTTCCCAATACCCACATTCCCATATATAAAAAAAGGATTATAATCTGTATTAAACTCCTGCCCAACTCTTTGTGCTGAAAAATAAGCAAGTTCGTTTGATTTATCAACGACAAAATTTTCGAAAGTATAATTTTTATTTAAAGTTTTAGAAGTATTATCTGTAAATGATATTGATGATAAAGTTTTATTTTCACCTTGTGACTTTTGTTTATTATTCGAATGAGCAACACTTTTATCTTTTTCGACTTTAAATCTGATTTTATTTAAACCTGTAAATACTCTTTTTGCCCTAAAAAAGATTTGATCATAATACTGATTTTCAATTCTATTTTTAACTAAATCTGAAGGTGTTTGGACAGTTAAAGTAAAGTTTGAATACTCTACATAAATTA
>CACCZR010000003.1 GCA_902550555.1 uncultured SAR116 cluster alpha proteobacterium
GATCAATTTTGTTTATTTTTGCAAAATTTTCAATTTCGTCATCTTCTTTTTGAGAACTTGTTGCAATAATTATTGGATGGTTTTCTGCTACTAACTTACATCTTTTCAAAATAATATCAATTAACTTTTGACCATTAATATTAGTAAAAACTTTTTTTGGCAGTCTTGTTGAAGATAATCTAGCAAAAACAATCAATCCAATTTTCATAAAATTATCTCATAAATTTATTCAAAAGATTTGATATTTTTAGATAATATCTTTGCTAATTGCCAAGATTTATTTGATGAAATTTGCAAGGATCCAATTTCGTCTACCTCAATATGACCAATTTTTTTGAACTTATTTATATTTTTAAAATAATAACCTCTTTTAAAAACAAAAATTCCACCTGAAGATTTATAAATATTGTCCTCTTCATGATGAATATATTTTTTTTGAGAAAGAGGAATTAAGCCAGTTCCTTTATGCTTGAACAATAAATCTTCAGATTGTCTTACACCTAAAACAGCCTCCGTATCAAATAATTCTAAAGCGTCAATTGCCATGTCAATCGAATAAGTTTTTCTGAATGGATATTCAATTGATAATAAACAAATAGTATCAAAATTTCTCATTTTTTTTGGAAGTTTATTAAATAGATCTGTCAAAGTTTTATCTAAACCGTCATGAATAAGAGCTAACTTCCAATTCCTATGAAAAAATTTTACAGACCTACCATACTTTTGATCTAAATATTTTTGTAAATTTCTATCTGGACAAGTAATAATTACATTAGTTATATTTTTTGCATTCAAAGCAGCCTCAATAGTCCAATCTATAACTAATTTATTTCCTAATTTTCTTAGTCCCAATGAATTTGTATCAACCGAATGACCTCTTATAGGTATGATTGCAATTGTTTTTTTTGTTTTATCTGATTTTTTATTATTAACTTTACGTATCATTTTAGATCTTGTTTCTAATAATAAATCTTCATTTTTAGTTAGATTTTGATCATGTTGACGATAATAAAAAAGTGGTAAATTTATATTTTTAACTCCAAATTTATTAATGAATCTTAACCATAAATCCCAACCATCTTGACAATTAAAATCTTCATCATAACCATTTAGAATTTCCAAACATTCTCTTTTTATCATTGTGCATGCACCATGTGCTGGCTGGTTAAACAATGTGACTTCTTCAAAATTATGTCTTTTAAATATACCCAATTCATTATTTTTAGGATCAACTAAGTAATAATCTGAAAAAACTAATCCTATTTTCGGATTTTTTTCTAATTCATTTACCATTATTTCAATTGCTTTTTCGTGAAAATAATCATCAGCATCTAGTCTAATAATATATTTTCCGTCAGTTCTAGAAAGTGCTAAATTATTTGTACGATTTAATCCAATATTTTTTTGATAAATCATCTTTACTTTTTTATTTTTGTAATACTTGTCTATGATTTCTTTTGAGTTATCTTCAGACTCATTATCTATAATTAATAATTCAAAGTTTCTATATGTTTGTTTTAAAACACTATCTATAGCTTTTTTAACAAAGGAACCATAGTTGTGGTTTACTATGTAAATGCTAACTTTAACTGACATTTATGAATAAGTTTCTAAAAATATTTTTGATGATACAAAAGAAAATAAAAATTTTGATAATGAATTATCATATAAATCATTGTTCAAAAACTCAATAAATCTTTTTTTGTCAACAATATCAAATATGGGGCTATCATTAATAAGTTTGTCAACTATATTTCTATCTTTCAAATCTACTAAAGACAAAATACTTGCATTAAATCCTCTTTTCCTAGTATCCAATAAAACCTGTTTGGTTACAATTTCTCTCATTGATTCTCTTAATGGCCATTTTGGATACCCATTTTGAATCAATAAATGGTTGGGAATTTGATAGGCAAATTCGACAAGGTTTTTATCCAAAAATGGTGACCTATTTTCTACAGAGTACATCATTGAATTCATATCATCTGCTCTCAAAATTACTGGTACTATTTCGTGATTGAGCTCATTTAGCATTCTATTTCTCAAAAAATTTTCACTATAATTTTCTTCTTCAAAATTCAAATCAATTGGATCAATCATTAATGAATTGAAATATTTATTATTTTGATATAAATGTTTTTCAATATCTATTTTATTTTTAAAATTAGTTATATTTTTTAAGAGAGGATTGTTCTCCCATCGACCATATGTATTTTTCCAATCTTTTATAAGATTGTCAAAGTTATTAGTATTTGCATTTTCATATAACCAAAATCTGTAATGATCATAATATCCACTAAAAATTTCATCTGCGCCAGTTCCAGAAATTACAACTTTAAAGCCTTTTTGAGAAACCATTTTAGATAAAAAATTATGTACATAATATGATATAGTAGGGATTGGTGCTTCAAAATATGAAATTATTTCTTTCATATTTTCAAAAAAACTTATTTTTGAGACTTGTGAAAAATATGAATTACAATCCAAATCATTAATTGTTTTATTTATATTTAAATATTCATTATATCTCTCATCGTCGTCTATTACCGAAAACGAATTTACATCATAGTTAAAAATTTTCTTGGCCATTGAAGCTAAAGAAGTAGAGTCAATTCCTCCACTTAGGCAAAAAGCTAATGGAACATCTGATCTAAGACATAATTTCATTGAATTAAATAATTTTTCTCTTAGTTCAGATTTTAATTTTTTTTTAGTGATTTCTTTTGGATTATATTTTAAATCCCAATATCTTTTTTTTTTAACATTTAAGTTTAAATTTATAGAAATAATTTCTCCTGGCTGCACCTCAAACACATTTTTAAAAAAAGTTTTTTTATCCTTAAAAATAGATCTAAATCCATTAATCATGTAAGATTTAATTTTAGGAATATTAATTTCAAGCTTTCTATTTAATAAAGCAGAAATGGCTTTTCCCTCAGAGCCAAAATAAAGAGTATTATTATCGTTTAAAAAAAATAAAGGCTTTTCTCCAAATCTGTCTCTACTTAAGTGCAAAACTCCTTTTTTCAAATCATACAACGCAAAAGACCACATACCTTCTAATTTACTTACAAATTCTAATCCCCATTCCAAATATGAACATATTAAAACTTCTGTATCAGACTTTGTCTTAAAATTATAACCTTTAGATTTTAGAATTTTTGATAATTCAATATAGTTATAAATTTCACCATTAAAGACTAATATAATATCATCTCTTTCAAAAGGTTGATTTGATAAAGGACTAGGGTCAATAATAGTTAATCTTGTATGCAAAAGATTTAGATGAATATTTTTAATTTTTTTTCTTACAAAACCTCTTGCATTTGGACCTCTTTTCTTAAGAACATCAAGAGTTTTGTTAATAATATACTCCTGAATTTCTTGTGCCCCTATAGTTCCAGCAATTCCACACATAAAATTATTCAGTTTAATTTTCTATTATAATTTTTTTTAACAATGTCTTCATAGATGACTAAATATTCCTTAACTAAATTAGCCCAATCAAATTTTTTTACTCTAATTAGTGATTTTTTTTTATACTCATTATAGAAGTTTTTATCAATTAGGATTTTTTTCATATAAAATGCTAAATTTTTTGAATGTGCGTCATTATCATACATTATGCCATCTCTTCCATTACGAATGACATCTATATTTCCAGGAGCTTTTGAAATTATAACAGGCAATCCAAAGGCCATAGCTTCAATGGTTACAATACCAAAAGTTTCTATCTTAGAAGGCATTACAAAACAATCCGAAGAATAATAAGCTCTTAAAACATCAGTAGATGGCAAATTTATTAATTTATCTTCCTTACTTTTAGTATTTGGTTCATACAGATAAACTGTATCTAAAAGATTTAACTTTTTTACTTCTTCTTTAAGATAACTTACATCTTTTCCACCAATAATAATTGAAAAGTTTTTAATTTTTTGTTTTTTTAATAAAACCGCAGCCTTTAAAACAGAAGAAAAATTTTTTTTTCTATGGTATCGTCCAAAACATAAAAAAACAAAATCATTACAGTTGATACCTAAATCATATTTGAGTAACTTTTTATCTTTAAAATTTTGAAGATATGACAAACTAATTCCATTTGGTATTAACTTTATTTTTTCTAAATCTATTTTTAATTTTTTATACTCTTTTAAAACTGTTTTAGTTGAAGCTATAAATGTAGTGGCATTTACCAAAAAAGTTTTTGTTAATTTATTGACTATTGGATTTATTCTCATTCCATAATTAATACTTCTTGAGATCTGAATATCTTCACCTACAGCCCTAATTAAAAATGGAAATTTAACTTTACTGTAGTTATAACCCAAAATAACTCCGATTGGAAAACTAAAAACTCCATGCCAAATAGAAATATCATATTTTGATTTCCAGTAATTTAATAAAAGATAGTTTAAATATAAAAATGTTTTCGGATATTTTTCTATCATTGTCAAAAATTTTGGGGGAAAACTGACAACTTTGTATGGAAGATTCCAGGCTTCCTTTTCTAATTTATTTTTATGCAACCAAGATGTAAAAACTATTGGTTCATAACCATATTTAATCAAATTAACAGCTAAATTATGAAGTCCTATTTCAGCTCCACCACAATTTGGCAAAAAACTTGATGAAAGAAGTCCTATTTTATCGGCATTAATTGTTTTTTTTATTTTCATTACAAATAAATAATTTAAAATAATAATTTAGCAAAATTTTTTTCACATTTTTTAAAATTGAATGCTTCATCTAGAGCTGTAGAAACATTTTTCTCTTTGAACCTAATTCTATTATATTTGTCAATATAAGTATTTAATATATGACATCTTTTAGACAAAAGCTCTTTTCCAGATTTAAACCAAGGTCTAATTTTAGTATCAAATAATATAATTCCTTTATTTGATAATAAAGCATCGTAAAATGCTGATCCAGCAAATTCAAAAATATAACAATCCATTTTATCGATTGCAGGTGAAATATTTTTAAAATCATAAAACTTTATGCTTTTATCTATTTTATAAAAAGGGTTGTCAATAACGCCCTTAGGATGAATTTTAATATACACATCAAAATTTTGACTTGAAAGATATTTATATAAATGGATTATAAATTCAAATGTCAACACATCAGGAGTCTTAAACTCTAAACTTCCCATAAATTCTTCACCTAAAAAATTCCCAGAAACAATTAACAATTTTTTTTTATTATTCAAAAAACTAATTTTTTTATTTTTTTCCCATATTTTTTGGTGATAAATTGAACCCTCGCTTTTAAATTTTATTTCAGACAAAAAAGGGAATAATTTTTTTTCCTTTTTATATTTTTGGTTCTGTAATTTTGCAGCAAATGAACTATGGCAATAATATTGATTCAGATAGGGTAACTCGCTAAAAATCCATAACTTATCTTTAAAAAAAACTCTATCTCCTCCATGGGAAAACCTTATAACTTTTTTTCCTAAATTTTGATACATGTAGTTCAACAATCTTCCTGTTTCTTTTGGAGATCCTCCTAATAAATTATCACTCAATGTTTTACTGACTTTTTTACTATCTATTTTTTTTAAATTTAGAAAAGATTGTGATAAATCGTTTTTAACTTGATAAGAAAAATAATTAATAGCATTGTTAGTTACTATAGGATCCGAGCTGATAAATTTTATTTTATTTTTGATTAAAAGTACTAACTGAAAAGTTAACTTTTCAATTTTTTTATCTACCTTATTTGAATTAGGCCATGACCAATATTCAGTTCTTAAAAAATTTTTTCTTATATTATTTATTTCAACAAATTCATTCATAAGTTCATTAGAGGTATTTACATCAAATCTATTCTGATTATTTAGATAAGAAAATTTAAATTCAAAAAAAATTCTTCGAATTATTTTCGATATTTTATTTTTATTTTTGACAGTTCTTTTTTGAAAAAAAATGCTTATGTCATTCTCTGATACAACTTTTTTTGAACAATATAACAGATGAAATAAATGCATTTTATTAGAATCATATTTAACTTTAAATGAATGTTTTTTAATTTTTGTTATATCAAGTACTGTCTTAAGTGTTTTTTCTGCACTAAGCATAATTTCGGTTAATGATATTACAAATGCGACATAAACATCAGAATCAAGATTTTTTTTGATCAGAATATTTTGAAGTCCAGCATATATAAATGTACTTAGCTTCTTATAATCACTTAAAGTATTTGGCCAAATAAAACCATCTTCAAAACCAAAGTCATTTTTTTTAACTGAAAAAATGTCATAGATAACTTTTTTAGACATTTTTAATCTATTTCATAATATTTTTTTAGTTTCTTTCTTTGAAAATTCTCTACCTCTATTATTTCACTTGGTTTACTTAACAAAGAAACAGAGGCTGCTTTTAAATCTCTCTTTAATCTTCTTAAACCATCTGGCTCTAAACTTGCACTGTGATCTGTACCTTTTTGAGTTCTATCGAGAGTAAAATGTCTTTCGAACCATTTTGCTCCTAAAGTATAAGCAACCAAGTCAACTGCAATTCCTTTATGATGCCCAGAAAACCCAATTGATAATACTTTATCACCATATAAATTTTTTAAACGAGATATCTCAAGTAAATATAGTTCATTATTTTCGACAGGATACCCACTTATACAGTGATATAAAACAACTCTATTCAAACAATTTAATTTGTCTGCATGATTTAAAATCTGTATTTCCTCTTCTCTAGTTGTCATGCCTAGAGAGATATGAATTTGACCAGGAAATTCATTAAATAAAATATCTAGTACCCTTCTGTCAGTATTAATAGCTGATGGTACTTTTATTAACTTTGGGTCAATAGATATTATTTCTTTTGCGCTAGTAGGATCCCATACGGAAGTACTAAAAACAACGTTATAATCTTCACAAACTTCTTTTAATCTAATATTTTGTTCTAAATCAAATTCTAAAAATTCTCTGTGCTCACCATATGTTTTTCCGAAAGAATTTATAGGGTTTGGATGTGGATTATTATACTCATCATAAGTTAATAATTCCTTGTTACATCTTTTTTGAAACTTGACAACGTCAGCTTTACAGAATTCTGAAGCAATTTTTATCATTTTAATTGCTGTATCAAAATTTCCACAATGATTACAGCCTATCTCTGCTATAACCAAAGGTTCTTGAATTGTTTTATCTTGCATTATCTAATATTTTTTTAAAATATGCTATCGTCTTAATTAATCCTTTGTCAATTGGAATTACAGGTCTCCATCCAAGTAGTGATATGGCTTTATCTATATTAGGATTCCTTTTTTGTGGATCGTCCTCTAACTTAGGGATAAAACTTATAGTTGAAGATGATTTTGTTAAATTAATAATTTTTTCTGCTGTTTCAAGGACATTTATTTCATTAGGATTTCCAATATTAATTGGTATATCAATTTTATTAATTTCCATTAACTTTATCAAACCATTAATTAAATCATCAACATAACAAAAAGACCTTGTTTGCATACCATCTCCATAAATACTAAGTGGTTTGTTTTGTAGAGCTTGTACTATAAAATTAGATATAACTCTTCCATCATTTCTATCCATTTTAGGCCCATAAGTATTAAAAATCCTTGCGATTCTTACATCTAGATTATATTGTCTAGAGTAATCCATAGTTATAGTTTCACCACATCTTTTACCTTCATCATAACACGACCTTATTCCAATTGGATTGACATTTCCCCAATACTCTTCCTTTTGAGGATGCATAAGTGGGTCTCCATATATTTCACTAGTTGAAGCTTGTAAGAATCTAGCATTGGTTCTCTTTGACAGCCCTAGCATATTAATTGTACCCAATACAGCTGTTTTTATAGTTTGCACAGGTTTTTTTTGATATTGAATAGGAGATGCAGGACAAGCGAGATTATATATTTCATCTACCTCAACATAAAGCGGAAAAGTTATATCATGTCTTACAAATTCAAAATTAGGATGTTTCAAAAGTTGTACAATATTAGATTTTTGACCTGTAAAAAGATTATCTACACACAAAACTTCATGACCCTTTTGAAGAAGTTTTTTACAAAGATGAGAACCCAAAAATCCAGCTCCCCCTGTTACTAAAATCTTTTTCAATTTATTAATACCTTTAATATATTATTAAATTATCTTTTGAACTATTTTTAGAAAATAATCAACGAATAATCTTTTATTATTAAGAAATGTAAAATAATTCTCTTGTCCATTTTCAGCAATGACTTTTAAAATCTTACTATTGTCTAAAAAATATTCAATTTTCATATCAATATCTTTAAAATCCCAATCATGAAAGACTACAGTTTCCTTTGTATATAAATTTGGCCATGTTATCATATGATCCATTGATGGTTTCATTAGAGCTCCACCAGTAATAAAAACCTCAAAATCTTTGTAGTTAATTTCACCAAAACCAAAGGGAGACAAAATTAATTTAGTATTTTTAAGTTCATTAAAATAAGAAATTCTGTTAATTTTGTTTGAATTAGTGCTAAACCGTTTCAATTTTTTTCCAACCATCTTTCTAAAAAACCCAACACTATTTCTGTAGTTACTAGATCCAAATCTTATTTGAACTTCTTTCTTTCTATTATCAAAATCACTTCGATGCCTTAAGGGGTTGAATAATAAAAAATCTAATTGTATTTTCTTTTGCAAAAACTGTTGATAGTTTCCAAAAAATCCATAGTTGTTAAAACAACTATTCCATCCTAATAAAATTTTTTTTAAATTTACTTTTGATGTTAAAGGGAGACTCCATATTGGATCTTGGTCTTTAACATTAAGATTTTCATAAAAATAGTGGCTATAAAGTCTCATCCCATATAATTTATCCATATAATAATTTTTATTCTTAAATATCTGATTTTTCATGTAATAATCCACATGGTCTAACATTTTAAAATGCATTACACCTGAACTATCTGATATATCTGAATAAACTAATTTTGATTTATTTTTTTTTAAGTATTCAAATTCGCTTAAGGTCCTATTTATATTTTTTTCATCCCATTTATTACGAAAAAATTTTGAATCTATAAAAATTATATCGGCATTAGTAATTTGAGAATTTATTTTACTAAAATAATTGATATGTATATTACTTTCTTCCAATTGTAATTTATTCATCTTTAACGGAAATATGAAAGCTGAACTATTTGGAGTAGAAAACGGACTTGTTAATACATTAATTGTAACTTTATTCTTCATTCATTTTAAATTGCGATTAATCATAAATTATATTTTCTAATTGCCCATTTAACAATATCTATGTCATTTATATCATCTATTTCAAAATTTGTAATTTCATCCATTATAAATGGAACTATTTTTTGCCCTAATCTATTTTTTGTTTTAATTAAATTATTTATATTGGTAATATAAATAGAACCTGTTTCCATGAATTGATTTGAAAACTCTTGCGTTCTCGGTCTATTTCTATAATCATAGTTTATTGAAACAAGTTTTTCATTTCTAATTTCCCAATGAAATCTCTTATGTTTTACTACTGACATAAGTGAATCAAATCTATTCTTTGCAAATGATTTGATAGCATTATCTATATCATCAGAATTTCTAATTGGAGATGTACATTGAAGCATCATAACAGCATCAAAATCAAAATAAAATTTTTTTATAAATTTCACAGCATGTATGAGCACCTCTTCACTTGTTGATGTATCTTTAGAAAGAGATACTGGTCTATTAATTATCTTGCAATCATTCAGTTTTGCATAATCTAAAATTTTTTTATCATCACTAGACACAAAAAAATCCGTCAATAACTTAGATTTTTTTGCCTGATCAATTGTATATTGTATTAATGGTTTATCGAAAATTGGATATAGGTTTTTATTATGAATTCTTTTAGATCCACCTCTGGCGGGTATAATTGCAACAATTTTATTTACCATAATTAATTATATCAAATCAATAATTTCATAAAAGTTATTAATAATATATGAAGGTTTTTTTTTAAATTTTGAAAAAGAATTCTCTAGTGCTATAAAATCACAATTAATACTTTCAGCACAATATCTATCACTTTCACCATCACCTATAATTAAGACTTCACTTTCTTTTATAGAGAATTTTTTCATAGCGAGTTTAAGATTTGTAACTTTTGAATTTGGCCTTCCATAAAAATCGTGGATATCTTTTTTGAAATCCATACAATTGATTATTTTTTTTAACGGTTGAATTGGAGTTGCTGAATTAATGATATTAATTTTATTTTTATCATTTGCTTTTTTCAAAAACTTTTTAACACCGCTAATAGTTTTCGCATTAATTATTTCAGTATGACATAGCGTGTCATATTTTTGCAGAATGGTATTATAATCTAAATTTTTTTCTTTATCACATAATTCCTGGAATATTCCATATCTATCTAGATTATTATTTTTTTTTGTTATATCTTTTAATTTGATTAACAAATTCTCATTGTTACAAAGCACTTTTTGATATGCAGAATTTTTTATTTCATTAGAATGAACAATGGTGCCATCAAAATCATAATTAAATAGTTTTTTTTCAAATAAATTCATTATTCACAATTTTATTATATAGTTTTTTTATTGCTTATTGAATTAGCAATACCCCACCCAACAACTAGCCAAATATACCTTTGATAGATTAATTCTGTTCCCAATGAAGCTCCTATAAAAAATACTAATATAAGAATACTAGCATTTGACATTTGAGAAAATTTTTCAGATTTCTTTTTTAAGAGCAAATTAATGCAATAAATAAAAAATCCTGAAAATAAAAATAAACCCACTAAACCCATCTCAGTTAAGATCCATAAAGCCGAATTATGTATTGTTAATTTGTTTGAAGTTTTCGAAACTTCCTCTAAATAGCTTCCAAGACCAATTCCAAAAATTGGTCTTTCTTTCCATAATGAAATTGCCTTAAATGTACTTTCAATTCTGTGATTAACACCTACTTCATTTAATTTATTCTCATGTAATGTAATGATATAGTTGGGCACATGATTTTCACGTTTGTATTTTTCAAAATCATGCATAATCTTTTCATTGGAAAAATTTGTAGCTGTTGTTACTAAATAATATTTAATTAATAGACCATTCACAGTTGCGTAGACTAAAACTAAAGATATTAATAAAATTTTAAATATTTTTTTTAACTCTATCAACCTTACAAAAATTAAAAAAAATAACACAAACAAATAACCTAAAACTACACTTTTAGAACCAGAAAACAGGGAAAAAGATAAAATGAATGAAAGAAAAATTATATCTTTATTTTTGGAAAAAATTTCTTTATGACTGCTAAATGTAAAATATAAAATAAATATAATTGATGTAAGAACCCCATAAGCATTCGGGTTTTGAGATAAACCCTGCATTCTTTGATAGTCGTTTTTAATAAATCCAAAATAATATCCAAAATAACTAAAATAATCATAAAAACCAATTATTAGACAAGAGACGACTAAAAACTTTAAAAAAACAATTTCTAAATTTCTTTTATAGTTTGCAAACATAACACCACTATAAAAATATAATAGTAATACAAACCACCCTACAAATTTATTAAAAAAGGCCCATTTAGAAAAATTATTAGAGTAAAAGTATCCGTTTATAAGCTCAAAGAAAAGATACAACGATAAGATTAATAAAGCGTAATTGACCTTATGTGATGATAAAGTAATAAAATTATATTCTTTATTTAATATAAAACGCATAAAAATCATAATAATTATAGGTAAAATAAAATCTGACAGTGAAACTCTTATTTCAGATCCAAAAACATTTATATTATTAAAAATTTGTAGCGAAAAGGTAAAAAATATTAATGCAAAATAAATAACATAATCTTTTAAACTAAAAATATTTTTAGATGTAGAATTCATAATTCATTTATTTTTTTATAAGCTAAATTATATTCATCTATTGTATTCTTAAAATTAAATTTAGACCAAACTCGTTTTAATGCGTTGTTCCCAAGAAAATTTCTCAATTTTTTATCATTAATTAACATTAATAGAGCTTTGGCTAATTCTTGAGGTGCTTCTTTATTTACAATTAATCCAGAATGTCCATGTTTTATAGCTTCTATGTTTCCCCCAACATTAGTCACAATTGATGGTATACCAAAACTCATTGCTTCTAACAAACTATTTGAAAAACCTTCTTCATGAGAGGGTAAAACAAAAATATCACTAATTTTCCAAAGATATTGAACTTCAAGAACAGGTCCTAAAAATCGTATATTTTTGTTTATGTCAAGTTTGTAAGAAATATTTGATAATTCATTTAACATTCCATCATCTCTACCAACAAATATTAATTCCCAAGGAACTTTAATTTTATCTTTAATGAGTGATATTGCTTCAAGCAAATCTTTATGTCCTTTATATTTTACAAGATTTGACACGACTATTATCTTTAATGTAGATGAAGTAAGTTTTAGTTTTTTTATAAAACTTGTATTATAGGCATGGTTAGACTTATCAATGCCATTATAAATTAATTCAATTTTTTCTTTTGACAACCCCTCTGAAATAAGATCCTTGTAAACTGCTTTTGAATTTGCAATTACTAATTTCATTTTTTTATGTAGAAAAATTTCAACAAATTTTAATAATTTTCTTTTTGATTGATATAGATTCAAACTTCTTCTACTCATGATCATATATTTATGGTTAGTAAGTACCCCGCATAACCCCCCGATAATATAAGGTTCAGGTAGATAAAAATGAAATATTGATGTTTTTTTGTTCTTTATCAATTTGTATAATCTTAAAAAACTGAAGATGAAACTTGGGATTATCTTAGTATTTGTTTTTGGTTTTAAAATTTCTATTTCATTATTTGTAAACATTTTTTCTAAAACACCTCCCCCATTTAATACCACAACCTTTACCCTAAAATTTTTCTTTAACTCAGGTAAAATTTTTAATAGATGTTTTTCTGTACCACCAACATCTAATTTTTTTGTAATAAAAATTATTTCTTTCTTTGAATAATTTTCTAATAATGGAATAACTTTTTTAAATTGATCTATTCTAGATAAACCTGTTAGAGCGTTTTTATTCAAATTATTTAATCTACCATTTTTAATTTTATGCTTTATCAGCTTTTCTAATCTTTGTTCTATTGAATGTACATCAGCACAAATGTAACCTAATTTTCTTTTTCTAATTAAATCCGCAGCAACAGATTTTTTTGGACCAAGTAATAAAATCGGTCTGCGTGATCCAATATATTCAAATAGTTTTCCTGAATATACTCCTAACTCGTTTTTTGAATTCCATAATAATAAAAGCAATAAATCAGAGTTCTGCTGAATTTTGAGCGAGTTAGTATATGATATTTCATTATGTATTTTAACAACTGATTGTAAGTTGAAATTGTGAATACTATTTTGTAAAAAAGATAAATTTCTTCCATAAAAATTTAGTTGAATATTATATTTTTCTTTTAATCTTGATATTGCTTTAAAAATAGGTGTAGGATCTCTTTTTCCTTGATATAGATTTCCTGTATGTGAAATAATAAATTTATTTTTATGAAATTTTCTTGTTGGTAAATAATCATGTTTATCAAATCCATTTTGAACAATACTAACTTGACTATTAAATTTGTTTAAAAGAATTTGTTTAAGAGGAGTTGACACGGTAACGAGGAATTCGGCAGTTGATAAGGTTTTTTTTTCCAAATATAAATCACATATTTTTCTCCAAAATGGATGTCTTATATAATGGTTGTCAACCCACAAATCCCTGAGTTCTGCAACCCATGGAATGTCATATTTATTAGATAATTTTTTTGCTATTAATAACGCAGTTATTGGCCAAGCACTAGCATAAATAATATTAGGTTTCCAATCATTTTCAATTATCTCTATCCCTTTTTTAACAGCAGGAAAATACCAAAAACCATGCCTATCAGGCCAAAAAACTAAACTTTTTACAATATTTTCTAAATATAATTTAAAACCATTTATTACTGTATTTTGTTTATTATTTTTTTTATATTTAATTTTAAAAAAATTAGAAATTTTATTTTTTAAAACAAAAAAATCAAACCAATCCGTTTCATTGACCAAGTTTCTTTTAACTTCTATTTTAAGTGTTTTTTTTAAATCATAATGTCTAGAAGATAATATTTTTACTTCATGACCATTTTGAATTAAAAATTTTGCAAATTTACCTAGCCTAACAGAACCAATTGCGTTATAAGGCGGAAAATATGATGATATAATTAAAATTTTCACCTTAACTCAAACTTTCCATAAAATTAGCAATTTTTTTGGCTGCTTTCCCGTCCCCAAAAATAATATTTTTATTCTTTATTTTATGATCAAAAAATTTTTCATAAGCCATGCAAATATCTTTTGGCCTAACTAGGACTGAACTTTTTTGTTTTAAAATTTCAATCCACTCTGTTTCTTTTCTAATAATTATTGAAAATCTTTTTAAAAAATAAGCTTCCCTTTGGACACCTCCAGAATCGGTGATTATCATTTTAGAGTTTTTAATAGCACACAATGTATCTATATATCCTAATGGAGAAATCATTTTGAAATTAATGTTTTCTATAAATTTAATATTAAGAACTTGCATCAATCTTTTTGTTCTAGGATGGATAGGAAATATGATTTTGATTTTTTTCGATAATTTCAATATTGATTCTAAAATTTCATTTAAAGTATCTTTATTTATGTTTTCCTGTCTATGAATTGTTAAAAGTATAAATTTATTTTTGTTTAAATTATATTTTTTCAAGAATAATTCTGAACAGATTTTATTTGAATATTTTTTTGATGCATCAAGCAATAAATCACCATAGTTTTTAATTTTTCTAGCTTTAAATCCTTCTTTAATTAGATTTAACTTTGCGTTATTTGTTGGAACAAACAAATATTCTGACAAGTGATCTGTAACAATTCTATTTCTTTCTTCTTGCATATTTTTATTAAAACTCCTCAACCCCGATTCAATATGACAAATCTTTGTTTTATTAATGCTAGCTGCTAGGGCTGCACAGAACGTTGAGTTTGTATCACCATACACAATGATATAATCTGGGGTTAATTCTTGAATTACTTGATCTATTTTTTGGATCATTATACTTATTTGAGTGGTTTGATTACTATGACGAATATTTAAATTTATATCAGGTTCAATGATTCCAAATTCTTCATAAAAAATTTTAGACATTTCATAATCATAATGTTGACCGGTATCTACAATAGTTTCTTTGATATTTTTATTTTTTTTTAATTCACAAGATAAAATGTTTGATTTAATAATTTGTGGTCTCGTTCCAATTATTGTTAGTATGTTCAACATCTACGTAAACTTGACATTAAATTCATCCGCCCATATGGATAGATTAATATGTCTCCATAATTGATTATTTGTTAATTTGTTATTTTTTTCTATTTTTATAAATTCCGATGAAAGATTTTTGTGATTAATCATTGGCAAAACATCAAATGTTAGATTTTTCATTTTTTTCATCCATTCTGGAGAATAAGTCATCCATTCCGTTTCTGGAACAGCAAAACCTATTTTATCTCTTCTATTCAAAATTTTTTCAGGTACTATATCCCTCATTGCAAATCTTAATATACTTTTTGATATTTTGTTGTCATCAATTAAATAACTTTCTGGCAATGACAAAACAAATTCTAAAATATCCTTAGATAAAAATGGAACCCTACTTTCTACTGAATGATACATTGAGTTTTTATCTAAATACCTGAGTAAGGAAGGTAAGCTTAAATCAAAAATTGAATCTATTAATTTGTTATGTAATGTAGCTTTTTGATTATTTTTTAATTTATCAAAACTTAAAACACCTCTGTCTTCAAACCATGGTTTATCTGTAATATTTGAAGAATTATTTATTTTAAATAAGTCTTGAAGATACAGTGAAATTTTTGGTGGCAAGAGCATACCGATTACTCTCATAAAAAATTTAGGATTTTCATTAAAAATCCATTTTAATTTTGAAAAGTCTCCACTCATAATACTAGAAATAAACCTAGTTGCAAGGAATGTTGGATATCCGGCAAACATTTCATCAGCACCTTGACCATCCAAATTAACTTTAATGTTTTTTTTATGAATGTTTTTATAAACTTCATGTTGAGCAAAAATCCCTGTAGTTGCAAAAGGTTCCTCTTGTGCCTTCACAACTGTTCTAGCTATTTTAACAAAATCTACACTTTCTATAAAAATTTTATTTAACTTCAAGTTGAAATGTTTTGCTAAATAATCTATCCAAACTTCTTCACTTTGAGATTTAGTTTTGTTTATATAACTAAAAAGTTCTATATTTTCTTTATACCCAAGATATATGATAGTACTAAGAATCGATGATGAATCTATTCCACCTGATAAAGTAAGTGCAAGAGGTACATCACTTCTTAAATGCTGTTTAACTGATGTTAAAAATAACTCTTTCATTTTGGCTGAAGCTGAGTTTAGAGATAAGTTCTCTTTATCTACATTCAAAGTCCAATATTTTTGAATTCTCCTTTTTTCTAAAGTGTCTATATCAAATTCATATAATTGACCTGGAGTAATTCTATTGATTTCTGAAAAAAAAGTTGCATTAAATCTATCTGTGTGACCAAACTTTAAAAATTGAAAAATAGTATTTAAATTTGGTTTTCGAAAATCATTACATATTTCAAGCAAGGGAGAAATTTCAGAAGAAAAAAAAATTCCTTTTTCATTTTGTGCCCAGTATAAAGGTTTTATCCCAAATATATCTCTGACCAAATAAAGTTTTTTTAACCTAAGGTCTATTAATGAAAACGCAAACATACCATTAAAAAGTTTTAAACAATTTTGACCCCAATGCTGCCATGCTTTTATTAAAACCTCTGTATCTGATTCAGACTTAAAATTGTAATTTAATTTGATTAGCTTTTGCTTTATTTCTAAAAAGTTATAAATTTCTCCATTGTACGCCAATGCAAAACGTCCATCTTCAGAGACCATTGGCTGTGATCCATTGTCAGAAAGATCTAAAATTGACAATCTAGTATGCCATAATAGTATTTTAAAATTATCTAAATTATTTAAATTTTTGTCTATTTTTTTTACAAATGTCGAACTCTCATTCCATACAACACAACCTAAACCATCTGGCCCTCTATGGTTCAAAAAATGTTTGATTTTATTTATAAAAATTTCATTTTTATTATAGCCTTTATTTAATAACATTCCAAATAGACCACACATTGAATACCTTTTTTTTATAAAGTTGAATAATGATTTTCATAATTTTAGGACAGTTTTGGTAGAAATTTTAATTGTCTAAACTTTACTAATATCAGAACTAAAATAATATATGAAAAATACATAACATAAGTAAACCAATTAGTTTCATTAATCATAAAATAAATTAAAGCAACTGAGAATACATTTACAATAATAATACTACCTAAACAAGGTTTACAAATACTAATAACTTTTAAATTTAATAAATGACTTTGTTTTATAACTACATATAAATAAGACAAAAAAGTAGCTAAAGATATATAAACAAAATCAAAATTAACAAAAAATATAAGAATTAATGCTAGTTTAAAAATTAACATTTTTACTAATAATTTAGAATATTTCTTAACAATATTTTTTTTTGCATAAGCGATTGGTTCTAAAAAGGTAAAGATGAACTGAAAACCGATAGAACTGATCAAAATTAAAATAATTAACCTTGCATCTTTAAAAGCATAAGGTAAATAATTTAAAAGAATATAGTTAAAAAGAAATAATCCCAATGGTAAAAATAAGTTAAAAATTAAACAAATTGATATAATATTATAATAATATTTATTTTTATCTTTTAGGTTTTTTTTGTTAGTAAAATCTATCACTTTTGGAGCTATGACTATTGATAAAGATGTAAATAAGCCGTTAGTTATTAAAACAAATGAATAAGACCAAGCAAAAATACCGGATGATCCTTCATCAAAGAAAAATCTTATCAACCAAATATCAATCCAGTTAAATAAAAGTAATGATATTGTACTAATTGGAATATATGATGAATATTTAAAAAGATTTGTTAATTCATTTTTACAAAATTTTAAATTCAATAGATCATTTTTAGGCGCTTCAATGAATAAAAACATAAAAGAAATAAAATAGCCTATAATTGTAAAAAAAATCAAAATAGTCCAATCGTCGTAAAAATTATAATATAACAAAATCAGTGCTAAAATTTGAAAAAATCTTTGAACTATAGGAGAAATACTATATGAAAAAAATTTTCCATACACTTGCGTATATGTTGTAAAAATATCAACCAACGGGAAAGTTAAAATTCCAAAGATTAATGAATATTTTAAAACATCAATTTCTAAATTAAAAAACTTAGCAAAACTGGGCGATAAAAATATAATAATTATAACTAGACATATAAACAAAATTATATGAACAATAATTCTTGCGGTTAAAATAGTATTTAAGTTTCCTGCTTTAGATAATGATTTTCTTCCATAATTTAATAAATATTGATTAGGCCAAGATAATATAGAAATAGAAATTATTTGAATAAATGAAAAAATTAAAATGAAATTAGCATATTCATTTGGTTTTAATACCAATAGAACATTAAAGGCAAATATTATTGCTAAACTCAAAGCTATAATTCTAAATAAACCAACTTTAATTAAATTTGGTTTAAAATTAATATCGTCCATGAATATGCTTTAATTATTAGATAAACTTAATTTATTATTTTTTAATGTATATTTAGTTCCATCTATTGGACACTTGAGGCTTTTATCTAATTTTACTCCTGCTTTACTTACCCATCCAATTCTTTTCGCTGGAACACCAACCATAAGTGAAAAGGGTAATACATTTTTTGTAATAACAGCACCTGCTCCTATTAGAGCATATTCTCCAATTGTAACACCACAAACTATTGTTGAATTTGCTCCAAAAGTTACACCGTCATAAACAATAGTTTTTTTTATTTCTTTTTTTCTATTAATTTCTGCTCTCGGGTTCAAAACATTTGTAAAAACACAAGACGGACCACAAAAAACTCCATTTCCCAATGACACACCATTATAAACACTTACATTATTTTGAATTTTACATTTATTTCCTATTTTAACATCCGGACCTATCATTACATTTTGTCCAATAATACAACTTTCTCCAATTTTAGTTTGTTTACAAATATGTGTAAAATGCCATATCTTTGTACCTTTTCCAATCTCAACATCATTATCGATATATGTACTTTCGTGAATGAATAATTTATTTTTTGTCATATTTTATTTGTCAAACTTTTAGAAGTGGATGTTTATTTTTATTATTTGAAACAGGCTTTTCTAATCTAATTTGTGAAACAATATTAATTGTTTCAAAAACTTCATCAGTTGTAAAACCTTTGCCATTTAAAATATCTCTGTAACTAATATCATGAAGATCCTCAAAACCATAAGATAAGTCAAATTCTTTCCCATTAATAGTCATGGATCTAAAACTGTTTTGGCCATTATTTGAAACCCTTTGTAAATCAGATTTATCAATAGATAAGAACCATTTTACTTTTGCTTTTTCTAGTTCAAGATATCCACTAGCTTTATTATGTTCATTCAGATGGATAATGTTTTCTTTACAACTGCCAAAAATATAATAAAGAAGATCAAAAAGATGTATACCAATATTTGTGGTAATCCCACCAGATTTATTAATATCGCCCTTCCATGAGTAATAATACCATGGGCCCCTAAAGGTAATATATGTCAAATCAATATCATATGTTCTATTTTTATTTTTCTTAACTTCTTCAATAATTTTTTTTACATTAGGATGGTTTCTTAATTGTAAAATTGTATATACTTTTTTTTTTGTTTTTTTTTCTATTTCTCTAATATTAATTAAATTATGAGGATACAATACAACTGGCTTTTCACAAATAACATTACAATTATTTTGAAGAGCAAATCTTATGTGCGTGTCATGCAAATAATTTGGTGAACAAATTGATATATAATCAATTTTATTATTAGAAAATTGACTTTTACTCAAATATCTTTCAAAAGGTTCAAATTTATTAAAAAATTTACAGTCTTCAAAATATTTATCAATTATACCAACACTATCATTAACATCTACGCACGCATCGAGTAAACAATTGTTATTTTTAATAGCTTGAAGATGTCTTGGAGCAATGTAACCAGAAACACCAATCAATCCAAAATTAATATTTTTCATATAGTAAACTTATAAAGCATATATTATAATCTCCAAACCTTATAACCTCTTTTAATTAATTCATGTTTATCGTAACATGATTTAACGTCTACAAAAATACCCTCAGACTTTATAATACTAAATAAATTATCATTTGATTTTTTCAGATAATAATCATGAGAAACTGCAGCGATTACAACATCTGCAATAGCTAAATTTTCCCATTTAGTAAGATTAATATTATATTCTTCTTTAGTTTCTTCGCTTGAAGCCAATGGGTCATGAACATTAACATTACAACCAAATTCACATAGTTCCTGATAAATATCAATTACTTTTGAGTTTCTAATATCATTACAATTCTCTTTAAAAGTTAAGCCTAAAATTGTGACATTTGAATTTTTTACGGTAATATTATTCTTTATCATAACTTTTATAGTTTCATTAGCTATAAATTTTCCAATATAATCATTTATTCTACGACCAGATAATATTACTTGTGGATTATAACCTAGTACTTGTGATTTATATGTTAAATAATATGGATCAACACCAACGCAATGTCCCCCAACTAAACCAGGTCTAAAACTTAAAAAATTCCACTTAGAACTAGCGGCGTTAATTACTTCATTCGTGTCAATATTCATTTTTTTAAAAATCACAGCTAACTCGTTCATTAAAGCTATGTTTAAATCTCTTTGTGTATTTTCAATCACTTTTGCTGCTTCAGCAATTTTTATTTTAGAAACTTTGTAAGTGCCTGCTTTAATAATTAATTCATATAAATTTGAAATAATCTCTAAAGTTTTATTACAATCACCAGAAACAATTTTAATTATATTGCTTAAAGTATTTTTTTTATCACCTGGATTTATTCTCTCAGGTGAATACGCAACATTAAAATCTTTTTTCCAAATGAACCCAGATATTTTTTCAATTATTGGAATACAAATTTCTTCAGTAACACCAGGGTAAACAGTTGGTTCAAATATAATGATTGATCCTGATTTCATGTTTTTTGCTATTATTTTAGTTGCATCTTTTAACAATCTTAAATCTGGATTTTTTGCAACATCAATTGGAGTAGGTACTGCAACAATGATGAAATCACAATTTTTTAATTTTTTGGGCTCATTAGAAAATTTTAAAAATTTTGATTTTAAAAACTCATCCTGTGAAATTTCGTTATTTGGATCTATATTATTTTTATAATTTAAAATTTTTTTTTCAGATATATCAAAACCAAGAGTATTTAACTTTTTTCCAAAAGATATAGCTAATGGTAAGCCGACATACCCTAATCCAACAACGCCTACATTTCTTCCTATTAAATTATTTTTCATAATATGATTTATACCAGTTAATGAATTGTTTCACACCATGATTTATGTCTGTGTCAGGTTTAAAACCAGTTAAATATTTTAAAAGATCTACATTACTAAATGTTTCCGGAACATCACCAGGCTGCAAAGGTAAATAATTTATTTTGGACTTCATATTCAATTCTTTTTCTATAGCTCTTACATAATCCATCAATTCAACAGGCTTAGTATTACCAATATTAACAACTCTCCAAGGAGCTACTTTAGAAAGAGTATCATTTGAATACAATTTTTTATTCGTCCTAATATTAACAGGCGGTTCATTCATAAGTAAACAAATAGCTTTTACTATATCATCCACGTATGTGAAATCTCTTTTCATCTTCCCATAATTGTAAACATCTATAGGTTCATTTTCTAAAATTTTTCTTGTAAATTTAAACAATGCCATGTCGGGCCTGCCCCATGGACCATAAACTGTAAAAAATCTAAACATAGTTGTAGGGAGTAAATACATATGAGAATAAGAATGTGTCATTAATTCATTGGATTTTTTTGTAACAGCATAAAATGAAATTTGATGATCTGTTTTTTGATTTTCTACAAAAGGAAGTTCTTCATTAGCACCATAAACTGAGGATGTTGAAGCCATGAGAAAATGCTCAATTTCTTTTTTTTTTAAAATTTCTAGAAGATTAAAAGTTCCTATAATATTTGAATTTATGTAACTTTCTGGGCTTTTTATAGAAAATCTAACACCAGCTTGTGCAGCTAAATGAATGACAATTTTTGGATTAAAACTTTTGATTGTATTGAATAATAAATCCTTATTCTCTAAGAGACCTATAACATTTTGGTAACTTGATGATTTTAAAAGAATTGAGTTCCTATTTTTTTTTAAATTAACATCATAATAATCCGTCATGGCATCATATCCTAAGACATTAAACCCTTTACTTAATAAGTACTTGCAAACATGAAACCCGATAAACCCTGCAGATCCAGTCACAATGATATTTTTTTTATTAGCAGACATTAGTCAATATTTTTTTCTATTCGAGTTTTTCTTCTTTTTAACTTTTCGTTAGTAGGTATTAAATTAATCATCATGCCATTTCTTACAAAACCTAATTTAGTCATTACCATCGTTGAAATTATATTTAAACAAATTTTTTGGGCCGTTCCAGCTTTAAGTCTTGTTGAACCTGCAATAACTTCTTCTTTAGTGTCTAAAACTATTTTATATACACCTGACTTTAAAATTTTTCCACTTGGATTGTTTGATATAGCAATTGTTAGTGCATTAACTTTATAAGCCATTTTCATTATTTCACAAGTAAAAGGAGTATTTCCACTAGCTGCTAAACCAATCACAACGTCATTTTTATTGATAAGATTTTTTTGAAAAATTGCCTTTGCATTTTTTAAATCGTCTTCCGCATTTTCTACAGATTTTAAAACTGCTTCATCACCTCCTGCCATAACATAATCAATTCTATCTGAAGGCCATCCAAATGTTGGTATCAATTCTATACCGTCTTGTATTCCAATCCTTCCAGAGGTTCCTGCACCAACATAGATTAATCTTGAAGAAACATTCTTTTTTAAATGTATTACAACTCCATTTACAGCTTTATCAATTTCATGTACTGTTTCCCTTACTGAAAATGAAGCTTTTTCTTGTTCATCAAGAATAAGATTTATTGCTTTTAGAGTTTGCAATTTATCAATTGGCTTAGATTTAGTATATAATTGCTCTGTAATTGGAAGTTTCATAATGAGTATAATATATTTCAAATAATGATAATGAAAAGAATTTTATGAAATATAAGTTTTTTAATATTTTAGGCATTATGTCAGGCACAAGTGCTGACGGTATAGATATATCATTAGTTCGAACTGATGGAATATCAGTAAAAAGATTTAATAAAAACTTTTTTAAACCATTCCCAAAAAAAATCGCTTCTGAACTCAAATTTATTATTCATAATTATAATAAATCTTTTAATTTACAAAAAAATATAAGTAAGTTTGAAAAAAAATTAACTAAGGAATATATCAACGCAATTATAAAATCAAACCTCATTAATGAATGTGATGTTATTGGTTTTCATGGACAGAGTATAAGTCATAACCCAGAAAAAAAACTAAGTTTACAAATTGGTGATGCTCAATTAATATCAAATTTTTTTAACAAAAAAATCATTTATAATTTTAGAAAAAATGATATTGATAATAATGGACAGGGTGCACCACTAGCTCCTATTTATCATAAATCAATAATTGAAGAGCTAAATTTAGAATTACCTGCATGTTTAATAAATATTGGAGGCATCTCCAATATTTCGTATTGGGATGGAAAAAATTTAATTGGTTTTGATTGTGGCCCAGGTAATTGTTTAATGGATTATGTTATGAACCAATATAATTTAAAATATGATTTCAATGGTGAAATTGCGTCATCTGGAAAAATTGATTTTAATTTCTTAGATATTTTATTAAGCGATAGTTTTTTTTTACAAAGTTATCCAAAATCATTAGATAAAATCTATTTCGATCAATACTTGAAAACTAAAAATTTTACTTCAATAAATAAATCTAACTTAATGGCAACACTTTCTGAGTTTACAAGTCTAAGTATAAAAAGAGGAATAAAAATTTTACCAAAAAAAGTTAAAAATATTATTTTTTGTGGTGGTGGAACAAAAAATAACTTCTTAATGGATAAATTGAAAAAAAAATTAAAAAATGTACATTCACTCTTTGAATATGATTTAATATCAGATTTTGTAGAAGCTGAATTAATCGCATATTTATCCGCAAGATCTCTAAATAAATTACCCATAACATTCCCAAACACAACTGGGGTAGACAAAGCGCTAACAGGAGGATTTGAATTAAATCCTACAAAAAACCATTAACATGCTCTATGTGAAATGGTAAAATGTTTGGTGATTCAGGAAGAATTTTTCTGATATCTGAAAATGGAAAAGAGGGTTCAAAAAAATATGCCTCTGCGTAACTTCCTTTTGGCAAATTGCATTGAGCTGATCTATATGAATTCATTAATTTCGCAAGATTAATAAACCTTTCAGGTTTTTGAGTTACATGAGAAGAAATAGAATTAATCTTATGATTCATATACTTTGTGACATCAACATAATAATTTGGAAGAAAATTTATTCCCATCATTGTATCACAATACAAGACCGGTATATAGTGCCCTACAACATTTTTTACAATTTTTGATAAATTGATATGGTCTGAATGATAATCTTTATAATAATGAGTTACAATTAAATCAGGATTAACTTTTTGAATATTATTTTTAATAATAGTTGTATGGATAGATTCATTTCCCAAACTTCCATCTGGGAGATTAAGAAACAATGGAATACCTAGTTTATTTAATCCATTCTGAGATTCTTTTTTTCTAATTTCTATAAGTTTGTTATCATCGTTATTGCCTCCTAACGACCCATCAGTTGCTATAACAGTTGAAATTTTATATCCCATTTTTTTACAAGAGCATAAAAAACCAAACATAAAAATTTCAATGTCATCTGGGTGAGCACCAATAGCTAAAATTTTCATTTATATCTACCCTTTTTAAATTTATAGTTATTTATATATGAAAAATCTAAATTATAAAAAAGTAAAGGGATATATTGAGGGATATTATGGAAAATTATTAACATGGAAAGAACGGATTGAATTATTAGATGCTCTATCAAAAAATAATATGAACTTTTATTTTTATTGTCCAAAAGAAGATATAAACCATAGATTTAAATGGAAAGAACAGTACAGCATAAAATGGCTTAACAATTTTTCTAAATTCAACAGATATGCCTCAGAAAAAAATATAAAAGTAATTGCAGGGATTTCGCCAGGATTAGATTTTAACTTTAAATCATACCTAGAAGGTAATAAAGAAGAATTTAATTTATTAATAAAAAAAATTAATACCTTTTTTTCCTATGGAGTTGCGCATGTAGCGATTTTATTTGATGATATACCAAACGAATTCAAATTATTTGTTAAAAGTAAAGCTGAAGGTGAAGTACATGCTCAGATAATTAATGAAACAGTCAAAGAGCTCTCTACTCCAATATTTGCTGTACCTCGAATATATTCTGATGAATTAAATGTTGAAAATAAAAATTATTTAACTGATTTTTTTAAAACAGTGAATAAAAATGTACAAGTCTTCTTTACAGGAAAATACATAGTTTCAAAGACTTTCAGTAGTAGTAAAAAAATTATATTACAAAAAATTAAAGAAAATAAAATTGTTAACTGGGATAATTATTATGCAAATGATTATTGTCCAAAAAAATTATTCATAGGACCTTGGGAAAATAAAAAATTAATTGAAAAATCGATGATCAATGGTACTGGAATGATAGAAACTGATAAACTAATACTTGAAATTGTCAATAAAACTGCAACAAAAAAAAATTTTTTATTATGGCAAAAAATTTTAATTAAACATAACGTTCCAGAGGATTTTTTTAATATTTGTCATCATTTTTTGAAACCAAGCTTTTCATTTGAAAAAAAGATAAAGACATTTAAATACTCTGAAAACACTTATAAAGTATTAGACATTTTGCTTTGGCAGTGGAAAACAAAAATGTCTAGAGAATGGTACCCATATCTATTAAATTTGAAACACGATTTACAAATTTTCGATAAAAGCTTAAGCTTTGATAGAGTGTTAAAAACTCAAACAAACCCTATTCAAAACGTTCTTAAATATAGGAGAAATTTAAAATGAAAAAAATTGGTTTTATTGGATTAGGAAATATGGGGAAGGGAATGTCAATAAATTTATCAAAAGATAACCTTAAAATTATTGGTTATGATATAAATGAAAACGCTTATAAAGAATTAAAAGATAAGAAAATTCTTATTGCTGACAATCTTAATCACCTAATTAATGAATCCGAAATTATTATTACAATGTTACCAGATGGCAAGGCTGTTAAAAAAGTTTGGTCAGAAGCTATTGCCTTTTCAACACCAGGAAAATATTTTATCGATTGTTCTACAATAGACGTAAAAACATCTAAATCTGTACAAATGCAAGCAAAAGAAAAAGGTTTATTAACATTAGACGCACCTGTATCTGGTGGAGTGATAGGAGCTGACCAAGGAACTCTAACTTTCATGGTTGGAGGTACGTCAAAAACATATAATGAAATGAAGTTTCTTTTTGAAATAATGGGAAAAAACTCTATTTTATGTGGCGAAGAAGGATCAGGACAAAGTGCAAAAATATGTAATAACATGCTTTTAGCTTCAACTATGATTGCCGTTGGAGAAAGTTTTAATCTTGGAAAAAATTTAGGGTTAGATTTGAATAAATTATTCGACGTTATTTCAACTTCAACTGGTTCATGTTGGGCAGTTAACTCATATTGTCCAATTAAAGGAATTGGACCAAATTCTCCAGCTGATAAAGACTATGAAGGAGGATTTGCAACTGCTTTGATGTACAAAGATTTAGGATTGGCAGTTGATGCTGCAGCCGAGACTAAATCAAATATTAATTACGGAATTCAGACTTATGAGAAGTACAAAGAAGTAACTGAAAATAATAAAGGTAATTTAGACTTTTCAAATATAATTAACGAGTAATTAAATCAATAATGGAGCAATTACTAAACTAACAATCGCCATCACGTTTATCAAAATATTCATTGAAGGTCCTGAAGTGTCTTTCAATGGATCTCCAACTGTGTCTCCAACTACAGCCGCTTTGTGAACTTCAGATCCCTTTCCACCATAATTGCCTTTTTCAACAAATTTTTTGGCATTATCCCACGCCCCACCTGCATTAGACATCATTAGAGCCATCATAACACAACATATCAAAGCTCCGCCTAACATACCTCCGAGCGCTTTAGGACCTAAAATAAATCCTACTATTACTGGCGCAAGAACGGCAAGGGACCCTGGCAGTATCATTTTTCTTAAAGCTGCTTGTGTAGCAATGTCAACACATTTTGCAGTATCTGGTTTTGCTTTACCTTCAAGCAAGCCTGGTATCTCTTTAAACTGTCTTCTTATTTCTTTTATCATATCGAAGGCAGCATCTCCAACTGCAGTCATTGTCATTGCACTTACCAAAAATGGGAAAATTCCCCCTAAAAACATACCGCTTAGTACCAGAGGATCATTTATAGCAAGAACAAACGTTGGATCACTCATTGATATTTTTTCAATATAGGCGCTTATTAATGCAAGAGCAGCCAAAGCTGCTGCACTAATTGCAAAACCTTTTCCAATGGCTGCAGTTGTATTTCCAACTTCATCTAAAGAATCAGTTATTTCTCTTGTCTTTTTCCCCATTTCTGCCATCTCTGCTATACCCCCAGCATTATCAGCAACAGGTCCATAAGCATCAATTGCCATTGTTATTCCAACCGTACTCAACATACCAATAGCAGCAATTCCGACGCCGTATAATCCAGCAAAATAATTAGAAGTAAAAATAATACATACAATTGTAAAAACTGGTATAGCAACTGACTGCATTCCAGTGGCCAATCCCGTAATCATAATAGTCGCTGAACCTGTTTCTCCACCTTTAGCAATTTTCTTAACTGGAGGACCTCCAGTATAGTATTCTGTAACAAGACCTACGATTATCCCACCAATAGATCCAATTAGAACTGCAGCCCAAACACCAGATGAAATACCTAAATTTTTAACTAGAAAAAATGATGCTACAATAAACACGACTGCTGAACCAATAGTTCCAAATCTTAGAGCAATTTCAGGACTTTTATTAGAAAATAATCGAACCATCAAAATACCAATAATTGAACAGATAAGACCCAGTGAAGCTAGAGCTAAAGGCATTAACTGCAACATATATTGATCACCACCCAGTTTTGTAATAGTCGCAGATGTCATTGATGCTGCTAAAGCAATAGAAGCAATCATTGACCCACAGTATGATTCAAATATGTCTGAACCCATTCCAGCAACATCTCCTACATTATCCCCGACATTATCTGCAATTACACCTGGATTCCTTGGATCATCTTCTGGTATACCTGCTTCTACTTTACCAACAAGATCAGCCCCAACATCCGCACTTTTAGTAAAAATTCCACCACCTACACGAGAAAATAAAGCAACTGAAGAAGCTCCCATTGCAAATCCTTCAATTGAATGAATGGTTTTGATGTCTCCTCCAAAATAATAAAATAAAATTCCTACTCCAAATAGACCCATAGAAGCTACAGTCAATCCCATGATAGAACCACCAAAAAATGCAACATTAAGAGCCTCAGAAGCACCTTTCTCATTAGCTGCGACAGCAGTTCTAACATTAGCTTTTGTTGCAGTATACATTCCAATAAAACCTGCAACACCAGAACATGCAGCTCCTACAAAAAAAGAAATAGCTGTTTCCCAACCCAAACTAAAATATAAAGCAACAATACAAACAACACAGAATAAGGCTAATCTTTTATATTCACTTGCCATAAATACCATAGCACCAAGATGAATCTCGTCTCCAATCTCTTTGACCTTTCCTGACCCTTCTGGAGATGCTTTAACTTTTAAGTAAACAAAGTATGCACTTAATAATCCTAATATGCCTAAAAAAATTGGTAATATGTTATTGATCATGTCATTCTCCAGAATTTTATATCATCTTATATATATGTAATTTATTTTTTGTAAATTATTAATTATAAATTTTAAATTATTTTTTTGTATAGCAATACAACCATTTGTATTCCTCAAATCAATAAAAGAACAGTGGAGAAATATTGCACTTCCTTTATTTCTAATAGTAGGATTTTGATTATAATTTAATTCTAAAATAATATCATAAACATCATCACATCTATATAATTTTTCATATGAATATTTAAAGTTAGGAATTAAATCTACTAATTGATTATATTTTTTACTGTCAACATCGTCACACCATCCATAATTTTCACGAATGTAATAAATTTTGTTTTTTATAGATTTTCTAAAAGGAATATTTAATTTTTTATCTCTTCTTAAAAAAATAGATTTAACAGTAAATTTACCTATTGGTGTACATTTATCACCTTCTCTTTTCTTATAATTTGGAACCTTGCCATTTTTCCCAAGCTGACAAAAAAAAATTTTTTTTTTAAATATTAGTTTACATTTATAAATAGTATTAAGGTATATGATCATTCTATAATAAGTCTTAAAATGTTAAATTTAACTATAATATATATTGAGCCAAAATTTTAAAATGAAAAATTTAAAGAAAAATAAGTTTGAAACTATCAAAGTATTTTTAGAAGTTCGAATGTTAAAAATTTTTCTACTTGGAATTATAAGTGGTTTTCCATGGGTATTAATTGGTTCAAGTTTGAGTCTTTGGCTTAAAGAAGAGGGCTTAAGTAGAAGTACAATCGGCTGGGCTGGAGCCATATTTGCAGTATATGCAATCAACTATCTATGGGCTCCTCTAGTTGATAAATTAAAAATATTTTGGCTTACAAAAAAAATTGGACACAGAAAATCTTGGATCTTTTTGATGCAATTATTTATAGGTATATCATTATTAATTTGGTCAAGCATTGATCCAGAAAAAAATTTATTCTTTATAATCTTAATTGGTTTGCTAATCGCAATTTTTTCATCAACACAAGACATATCCATTGATGCATTAAGAATTGAACAGATAAAATCAAATGAAAATAACATAATGGCAGCTGCAGCTTCAATGGTTGTGATGGGTTGGTGGACAGGATTCAAAATCGGTGGTTTAGTTTCACTTTTTGTTTCAGATTATTTTGAAAAAATCGGACTTTATAATTATTGGCAAATTACTTTTATTTTTCTATTTTTTATTTTAATGCTGTTAAATTTCTTATTGTTAACTATTGAAGAAAAATCAAAACACTTATCAAATAAAAATGAATTAAATATTTTGAAAAATTCAAAAATATCTATTTTTGGAAAACAAATAAATTTTATCCTATCATGGATGTTTGAAACTATCATTTCTCCAATATATGATTTTTTTAAAAAAAATGGTTTATCAATTGGCATAGGTTTACTTGCTTTTTTATTTTTATTTAAGATTGGAGAAGCTTTTCTTGGGCGTATGTCGTTAATTTTTTATAAAGAAATAGGATTCACGAAATCAGACATTGGCATCTTTTCAAAAGGCCTCGGATGGATCACTACTGTTTTATTCACCTTAATAGGAGGATTTTTGACTATAAAAATTGGATTGGTAAGATCAATTTTTATTGCAGGAATTTTTATGGCTATTACAAATCTTTTGTTCTCAGTATTATTTTGGACAGGAAAAAATTATATAATTTTTTCAATTGCAGTTATTTTAGATGATCTTGCAGCTGCATTTGCTACTGTAGCTTTTGTTGCTTTTATATCTGTTTTAGTTAATAGGCAATATACAGCAACGCAATATGCCTTGTTAGCTTCAATCGGCACTTTAGGAAGGACAACTTTAGCGTCTTCATCAGGTAGCTTAGTTGACTATTTAAATGGTGATTGGGGTTTATTTTTTATAATTACTTGTCTAATGGTTGTTCCATCATTAATTCTAATTTTTTTCTTAAAAGGGAAGATTAAAGCACTAAATTAATATTATGATCTTAAAATATTTTAGTACAAATGACTTTGATTTAAATTTTATTTTTTACAATGGTTTAAGTAAAATAAAAAATTTATCAAAATTTCAAAAAATTATGACCTATTTTTGGATTTTAGGACCTTTTATTTTTCTAATTGAAAGAGATCCAGCAGATTTATGGTTAACACTTATTTCAATAATCTTCCTAATAAGATGCTTTTACAAAAAAGATTGGAATTGGGCAGGGCAGCTTTGGTTTGTCTTTGCTTTTTTGTTTTGGCTCTCAAGTATGATTTCTGGAATTTTAGGACCTTATGATAAATATTCATTTTTTCAAGGATTTATATGGATTAGATTCCCATTATATGTAGCAGCCGCACAAGTATGGTTGGGCAAAGATCGAGATGTTAGAATGGTAATGTTTGTCTCTATTTTAATTGGAATGTTAATAATGTGTTTAATCCTATTGGCTGAAAATATTTATGAACCCAAAGAAAGATTATCTTGGCCATATGGAGACTTAGTTCCTGGAAGCTACTTGGCGAAAATATCATTACCTATCTATTGTACTTTCATTGCTCTAATTACTATTAAATTTAAAAGGTTTTCTTTATTGAGTTTAATTCTATCACTTACTTCACTGACTTTAGTTATGTCAACTGGAGAAAGGGGAAATTTCTTAATCCGATTTTTTAGTGGAATTTTAGCTTTCTTTTCATGGAAATATAATAAAGTAAATATAATTAAATCATTTGTAATTTTTTTGGCAATTATCTTTTTAATAATAACTTCACTTTTAAGCCTTAACAAATCTTATTACGATAGATACGTAACTCATTTTTTTAAATCAATACCAATTATAAATATATCAAATGATAATTCTTATTGGGGTGCTTGGAGATCTGGTATTCAGCAAGGATTGATTAAACCAATGATTGGACTAGGTCCCTCTAGCTCAAGAAAGCACTGCAAAACCTTGCCAAAAAAAGAAATAGATTGGTTGCCTGGTAAAAATTATTGTGGGAATCACCCACATAATTTTTATATACAATTATTTTCAGAAACAGGGGTTTTAGGATTAACTTTGGGGATATTCATGTTTTATCATTTATTTCAGACTTGTTATAAAGGCAGACAATCAAATCCAAAATGCCCAATAACTTCTATTTGTTATATAATACCTTTAGCATTCTTTTTTCCATTTCAACAAACAGGGAGTTTTTTTGGTCAATGGGGGAATTTATTTATTTGGTTTCCAATAGGTTTTTGTATTGCTTATATACAAGATTACAAGTCAATTTTTACAAAATAATTCTTTACGATGATCATCTAAAATTGAAGAAATTTTTTTGGAATTAAAATTAAAATTTTCCCATGATTTTTTTTGGAGTTCTTTAAGCATCGACGTATTTGACAAAATTTGTTTTAAATTTTTTGAAATTTTTTTGGAATTTATTTGATCAATTAAAATGCCATTGTTAGAGATTATTTCAGGCAACCCCCCTGAATTAGAGGAAATTATTGCAATACCATTTGACATAGCTTCAGCAGCAACTAATCCAAATGGTTCATTCCACCTTGAGGGTATTACAATTATAGATGTCTCTGACATAATATTGCTTAAATCTGCAGAATTAATAAACCCTAACATCTCTGCTCTATCACCTAAAGATTCAAAATCATGTTTTATTTTCCGTGAATAGTGGTCTAATTTATTTATTCCAAGTCTTGGTGTACCAATAATTTTGAAATTCCAATCTTTAAAATCTTTATAAATTTCTTTTATTGCATCAACAAAGAGATCCACACCTTTTTCTTTTACTATCCTACCTACATAAATTATTTGTTTTAATTTTTTAGGCATAATTTTTTGAACTCTTCTCACCCCGTTGTATAGAACAACAACCTTACCAAGGTCATCTTTAATACCGTCCAAAAACCTTTTTTTTATATAGTTACTTACACAAAAAATTTTATCTAATCTTAATAATAATTTTTTCCTGTCATTAATAGAAAAAGATCCTTTCATTTCTAATGGGTCATTGTGAAGAAAAAGTGTGATCAAATTTGTACTTTTTATTTTTGAGTAAATTTTATTAACCAGATAAGGTCTATTATGAATTTCAATTAATTGACGTATATTTTGTTCGTTATTTATAACCTTACACATTTCTTGAGCGATATTTTCATTTTTACTTTTCAGAAAATTCCAAGAATTTTCTATACCCACAAAATTATCTTTATACATTGGGTCTTTTAAATTATGCCCAAAAACCCTTATTTGTTTTTTATATTTACTAAATTGCAAATTATTTGCTACCGTCAAACTGACAGATGAGGCTTTATTTTTCGAAAATTTTTCTTTATATGGAAGTAAAATATTAATTAACATAGTCTAAAATGATTATTTACTTATGATTAAAGGTATAAGTTAAAATTGCAAACAATAATATGCATGAAGTGGGGAGATAGATATGATTATAATTATGTAAATAATTTATATTCATCTATCAAAACACATACCAAAAATAAAACTAAGCTTATATGTTTTACCGATAATGATGAAAATATTGTTAGCGACGTTATATGTAAACCACTTCCTCAAATAAAAATTCCAAAGGAATTATCTGAAACTCCCTGGAGAAAATTGAGCATATGGAAATATCCATTACATGAATTAAATGGAGATATTCTTTTTTTAGATTTAGACTTGGTAATTACAAATAACTTAGATAAATTTTTCAATTATAAACCAGGAACTTTTTGTGTAATTGAAAATTGGACACAAATAGGGAAGGGCATTGGAAACACAAGCTGTTTTAGATTTCCTGTAAAAAAACATAAATATATTTTTGAAGAGTTTGAAAAAAATTCAAACTTGTTTTGGAGAAAATACCACATTGAACAGGTCTATATAAGTAAAACAATAAAGGAACAAAATTTTTGGCCTCAAAATTGGTGTAAAAGTTTTAAACACAACTTACTACCAAAATGGCCTATTAGATTATGGAAACCTGCAGAATTACCAAATGATACGAGTATTGTTGCATTTACTGGAAAACCCGATCCAGAAGATGTGTTAAATGAAAAATGGCCTGTGCCTAAAAATAAATTTTATAAAAAAATTTATAAACAAGTTAAACGTCCAGATTGGTTGACAAAAAACTGGAAAATTAATTCAATACATTGATAGGCTTTCCATTTATATATGAAATAATTGCATCAACATATCCTTGGTGGAATTTTTCATAAGTCTCTGAAGAGACATAACCAAGGTGAGGAGTTAGAACAACGTTATAATTATTCGATAGTTCTCGAAACTCATGTTTTTCTGGCAGAGGCTCAACATCGTAAACATCTAAGCCGACTCCTGAAATAGAGTGATTTTTTATAGAATTTATTAAATCCTCTTCATTAATGATAGGTCCTCTACTTGTATTGATAATTATTGATGTTTTCTTCATCATTCGAATTTTTGAATAGTCTATAAACCCTCTTGTTCTCTCAGATAATTTAGTATGAATTGATAATACATCAGAAAATTTAAACATTTCATCTAAAGATACTAAAGTTACGTTTTCTAAATCACAAATCTCTTTAGTTAGATTATGACTCCAAGCAATTACATTCATTCCAAAAGCTTTCCCAAATTTAGCGACTTGTTTACCTTGTTTTCCCAGGCCAAAAATTCCTAATGTCTTTCCGTATAATGTTCTTCCTATCGATGTTTGCCAATTACCATTTTTCATGTTTACAAACTCTTGAGAAATATTTCTCCAAACTACTTGTGTTAATAGCCAAGAAAGTTCAGCTGTAGATTCTATTCTGTTTTCAGTTCCACAAAAAACAATTTTTCTTTTGTTAAGAGCTTCTTTGTCTACAGAAGGATTCCACATTCCAGTTGTAATAACTAATTTAAGCTTGGGTAATTGATCAATTATACTTGAACTCAATAATGTTCTTTCTCTCATTAAACATAATGCATCAAAATCTGATAAATACTTCACTAATTCATTTGAATCATCAAAATATTTATTAAAAATTTTCAAGTTAATTTTACCCTCTAATTCAGACCAATTTCCAAACTTTTTTGTTACATTTTGATAATCATCTAAAACTGCTACATTTAACATTTTACAAACCTAAAGCTGCAGCACTTCCAGCTTTTCTTCCAAACACTGCACCAGAAGTTAAGCCAGAACCACCGGGATAACCATTTAAGAATACGCCACCAACTAATTCTCCACAGGCATAAAGTCCTTGAATATTTTGATCATTTTGATCTAAAACATTTCCATTCTTAGAAATTTTTAATCCACCATATGTGAATGTTATACCTCCAGTTACAGGATATGCTCGATAAGGTGGTTTATCTAAGGCAAGCGCCCAATTTGATTTTGGTATTTCAAGGTCTATTGTTTTTCTTCCATCAAGAATAGTGGGATCAAAATTTCTATTGGATTTGCAAGACTTGTTAAACTCTCTCACTGTAGACAAACATTGTTTAAAATTAACACCATCCATTTTCTCTATTAATTCTTCTAGAGTGTTTGCTTCTACATAATGTGCATCTTCAAAAAAATACTCGTCATAAAGTAAATGTTTAACTTTTTCATCAAAAATCTGCCATGCAAAATGTCCAGGTTGTTCTAAAACCCGAGCTCCATATTGAGCATAAGTATAATTTCTAAAATTTTTTCCTTCATCTAAAAACCTTTTTCCATCTGCATTAATCATAACCCCAAGAAAATAACATATTTTCCTGTATTTTTTTCTTTCGCCTGGTTCTAAATCTAAATTACCAAAATCTTTCATATGAAGATCCATTGGTGTTGCATGACAAGAACCAAATTGTCCATTGAGAGCAGCTCCTAAATCCATAGCCATTTTCAATCCATCACCTGTATTGTTTGGTGTACCTCTTACTTTAGCAACACCCCAATGATCCCCTAAATACTTTGATCTCATTTCTTTATTAGCCTCAAATCCACCAGATGCTAAGATAACTGCGTCAGCAATAAAATTATAGTCTTTAGTTTTTACACCTATTATTTTTTCTTCTTCTTTAATAAGCTCAGCGACTGGGGTTTCATACTCTATCTCACCACCAAGTTTTTTAAAGGCTTCTAATTCTTGATCAAATAATCCTACACCTTCATTTTTTGATGCTAAGGTTAATCCTCCCCAAAAAATAAACTTCCCACCTTTTTCAAAACTTTGCCTTTGATATATTGGCTCAAATTTTACATCATGAGATGCTAACCATTTCATAGTGTCATAGGATTCATTAATCAAAGTTTTTTGTTCAATGGTGAGAGGTTTTCCGTCATTAAAACTTAGGAGATCTTCAGAAAACTTCTCTTTTGAATATTTACCAAAATTAGTTTTTTCTAATCTTGGGTCATTTGGATCTTTTAACAATGGTTTTAATTCATCACCGTTATTGTATACAAATCTCATGGCACCTGCAGTATACTTTGTATTTCCACCAGCCAAGTTCTCATTAGCTTTTTCTAAAATTTTTACAGTTGCTCCTTTTTCTAATGCAGAAATTCCTGCACACAAAGCAGCATTACCTGAGCCTACAATGATAAGTTTTTTGGACATATTTTTTATTTTGAATTACTTTGTTTAGATAATAATAAAATTAAATTTATATTCAAATAATTTATGACAAATAATCTCCTTGGCTCTTTAATTGGTTTAGTTGGAATAGTATTAGCTCTTATCACACACATGATGGTTAAAGATTTAACTTATGATGTAGATTTTTTGATGATTTTGTTTGGTCGTTTTGTTTTTTCTTTACCTCTTTTATTTGTCTTTGCAATCATTGCTAGAAAAAATAATTTTTTACAAATTAACAATTGGTTTTACGTTTTATTAAGATCTGTTTTTGGATTAACCACTATGCTTTTAGTGTTCTTATCTCTTCAGCTTATACCAATAGGCTTAGTGACAGCACTTGCTCAAAGTTCTGCAATTTTTGTAACAATTTTAGCTCCTATTATTTTAGGAGAAAAAATTGGCATTAAAAGATGGATAGCTGTTTTAGTAGGTTTATTGGGAGTTTACTTGATGACTAATCCCATTGGAATTATTAATGGAACAAGTAACTTATCTCCCATAGGTTTAACTATGGCAACTATAAGTGCATTAACTCACGCGGGTCTTGCTTTAATTTTAAGAAAATTAGGTAAAACTGAACATCCTACTACTACCGCATTAATTCATAACTGTATTACTTCTTTTTTTGTTGTTTCTGGAATAATCATATTTGGTTCAAGTATAATTGGTCAAAAAGGTATTTTTGGAACAGAAATATTGTTTGAACCAAATTATTTATTGTTTACTTTACTTTTATTAGGTTTTATTGGGTCATTTGTGCAATATTTTATGACAACAAGTTACAAATATGCAGATGCGACAATTCTCGTAACACTTAGATATATTGCTATTCCTTTAGCAGGTGTATTTGGTTATATAATTTGGAATGAAGTTCCTAGTCATAGTCAAACAATTGGAGGAATCTTTATTCTCGCATCTTGCTTATTCATTACATTAAGAGAAATGAAAATAAAAAAAATTAATTAATTATTTTCCACCATTTTCTTTAGACCAATCTTTAGGATTGTTTAAAAAGTTTTCTACAGCTTGTAATGTTATCTGATCAAATTTATTTAATTCTTTTGCACAGTTTAAAACATCCCACCAAGTTGCAAGATAATGTAAATTTAATGAATTATTTTGAAGTGAAGATATAGTATCTTTAAAAATATCATAATAAAATATAACAAATGTATGATTTACAATTGCACCTGCTTTTCTGATTGCATTTGCAAAATTAAGCTTGCTTCCCCCATCTGTTGTAAGATCTTCTACAAGAAGAATTCTTTGTCCCTCTTTAATATCTCCCTCAATTAATGCATCTCTTCCAAAACCTTTTGGTTTTTTTCTAACATATTGCATTGGTAAGCTAAGTCTCTCTGCTATAAATGCAGCAAAAGGTATTCCAGCAGTTTCACCTCCTGCAACAGCATCAAATTGTTCAAAGCCGACATTCTTTGCAAGTACAGAAGCGCCAAAATCCATTAAAGTACTTCTTACTCTTGGATAAGAAATTATCTTTCTACAGTCGATGTAGACGGGACTGGCGGTACCTGAAGTAAATATAAATGGCTTATCACTTCTAAAATGAACTGCATCAATTTCAAAGAGCATCTTTGCGGTCAATTCCGATATTGTTTTTTTATCAGTGAAATTTAATGTTTGCATACATTATCTTTATATTTTTTAGACACCTAATGCAATACCATCTTTTCTCCAGTCGCTAGCGCCTAAAGATATACCTTTATCAATATCATTAACAATTATTTGACCACCTCCAATTGGAAGTGCAGGATAATTAATTTTATGACCTTTATTTTTAAGTTCTGTAATTAAATCTGAGTCAAAGTTTTCTTCGATATCAAGTACTCCATTATTTGGAAAAACTCGTGGCAAATCTAGAGCACATTGTGGGCTCAAATGGAAATCTAAAATTTGAGACAAAATAAACGCATGTCCTGCCGCTTGATAATGCCCCCCCATAACACCAAATGATCCTACAACGTCATCATTTCTTCCAATCATTCCAGGGATAATTGTATGCAAGGGCCTTTTTCTTCCAGATATTTGATTTGGATGATTATCCTTTAATGAAAAACTCTTTCCTCTACAATGTAATAGGATCCCAGTTTGTGGAACTGTAATTCCACTTCCAAATTGATCAAACAAAGAATTTATAAATGAAATTATCATTCCATTTTTATCTTTTACCGTTAAATAAATTGTATCTTTGTGTTCTGGAAAATCAGAAATTTCTATATCACTAGCATAATCTAAATTAATTTTTTTAGCATAATCTTTAATAATATTTTCTTGTATTAAATTCATCAAATCTAATTTTTGATACTTTGGATCACCAAGAAACTTATCTCTTAAAGAATAGGCTATTTTAACTGATTCAACATAAATATGATAATAATCTGATTTTGATAAGTTTTTCATATCAAATTGTTTTAGTAATTCTAAAATAAAAAAAACTACAATTCCCTGACCATTTGGTGGGGCCTCATAAATTGTAAAACCATTATAATCGAATTTAATAGGATCTTCCCAAACTGGCTCATATTTTGAAAAATCTTCAGATGTATGAAGCCCGCCCAAATCATTTAATGTACTTACAATATTATCTGCAATTAATCCTTGATAAAACCCATGTTTACCTTCCTCAGCAATCAATTTAAATGTATTTAACAAATCATCATTTTTGAAATTGTCTAAGTGTTCATAAACTAAATGATCTTTAGTAAAGATTTTTTTCGTCTCATTATTTTCTAAGAGTTTTTTTTGATTTCTTTTCCAGTCTTGAGACACTCTTTCGTTAACTAAAACACCGTCTTTGACAACATCAATTGCAATATTAAAAATATCCTTCCATTTTAAAAACCCATATTTATCATGAAGTTCTTTCCATCCAGCAATAGCACCTGGAATCGTTACTGCGTGCGATGAAAATGGATTAATAGTTGTTATGCCTTTGTCTAAAAAATACTTTAGATCATAATTTCTACCAGCATAACCCGATGCGTTTAAAACTTTAATATCTTTCGTCTTTCCAGATTTTGAAATTAATGCAAAACAATCTCCACCTATGCCTGTCATGTGTGGTTCTGCAAAACATAAAACAATTGACATGGCAATTGCAGTATCCACAGCATTTGCTCCATCTTTTAAAAAATCTAATCCTAATTGACTTGATAACGGATGTGAGCTAGCAACAATTCCATCTTTTGAAATCGCATGAGATTTGCTTGGAGAGGTGAAATTTCGAAATTTAAATTTTTGAAAAGCTTTCATTTTTAAATTGTAACAGTTACTTGATTATTATATCAAATCAAATTAATTTCTAATAACTAATGGATACTAAAGTTTTAATTATTGGAGCAGGGCATGCAGGAATAGAAACTGCAGCAAGTTTAAGAAATTTAGGGTTTTCTGGTAAAATTGAAATATTTGATCAAGAGAATACATTACCATATCAAAAACCACCCCTCTCAAAGTCATACATCAAATCATTTGATACAAAAGAAGCTCTTCTCAGAAGTAAGGAATGGTATGTTAATAACAAAATTGATTTAAAACTAAACACAAATATCAAATTCATAAATGATAAAAATAAATTATTAAGTGATGAAAAAGATAATTTCTATCATTATGACAAATTAGTAATAGCTACCGGATCTAAAAATAATCTTTTAGGAATAGATGCTAAAGAGTATCAAAAAGGCAATTTTTTTTCTTTGAGAAATTTAGAAGACTCTAAGAGAATAAGAAAAAAAATTTCTGAAATTCAAACTATTACTATTATCGGTGCTGGTTTTATTGGATTAGAAATTGCCACAACAGCACTTCAATTAAATAAAGATGTTACAATAATCGAAAATAGTGAAAATGTAATGGGAAGATCTATATCTCAAGATCTATCTAAATGGCTAATAAATTATTATACAAAATCTGGAATAAAGTTCATATTCAATAAATCTTTTAAGTCTTTTGAAACTGACGAAAACTCTAAAATTAATGTTGTTTTATCTGATGATACAAAAATAAAGTCTGGAATGGTACTTATATCCGCTGGCTCTCAACCGAATGACTTATTATTTAAAAATATTAAAGTAAATGAATTTAATAAAATTAAAGTTAACTCATTTTTAGAAACTAATATTGACGATATTTATGCAATTGGAGATTGTTGTTTTTTTGATTACTATTCAAAAGAAGTTAGATTGGAATCTATACAAAATGCAACAGATCAAGCAAAGACAGTTGCAAAAAATATTCTTGGTATGAAAGAACAATATAATTTTGTGCCATGGTTTTGGTCTGATCAGCTTAATATAAAACTGCAAATAGTAGGGCTATTTGATTTAAATTCAAATATTGAAACCAAAATAATAGGTTCTGAAGAAAGCTCTAAATTTTCTAATTTTATATTTGTAGATAATCAACTGCAAGCAGTTGAAAGCATAAATAGTCCAGGACACCACTTGATTATGAAAAGTAATTGGGAAAAAAGGCACCTTCTTAAAAAAGACCTTTTTAAAAGTGATTTAAATTTAAAAAACTTTTTTAATTCTTTAACCTAAAAGTTTCTTTATATTTTTGGCTGCTTGTCTTATTCTATGTTCATTTTCTACAAGACCAATTCTTACAAATCCTTCTCCATATTCTCCAAAGGCTATACCTGGAGCAACAGCCACACTTGCCTTTAGCATTAAATCTTTTGAAAAAGCTAAAGATCCTTTTTTCTCGTACTTTTTTGGGATTGGTGCCCAAGCAAACATACTTGCCTCTGGTTTGGGAATCTCCCACCCACTTCTTGACATAGATTTTATCAAAGTGTCTCTTCTAGACTTGTAGGTATTTCTTATATTTTCAACACAATTTTGTGGACCATTTAAAGCTGATGCAGCTGCAACCTGTACTGGAGTAAAAGCGCCGTAATCTAGATAAGATTTAATTTTGGTAAGCGCGGCAATAAGATTTTTATTTCCTACAGCAAATCCAATTCTCCAACCTGCCATAGCATATGTTTTAGACATAGATGTAAATTCTACACAAATTTTCTTAGAATTTTTAACTTGTAAAATAGATGGTGGAGGATTGTCACCAAAATATATTTCTGCATAGGCCAAGTCAGATAAAATAAATGTATTATATTTCAATCCTATTTTGACAACTTCTTCATAAAAACCCAAATCAACAATCTGGGCAGTTGGATTGGATGGAAAAGATACAATCACTGCTTTTGGAGAAGGTACTGAATGTCGAATAGCTCTATCTAATTTTTCTAAAAATAATTCTTGATTAAATTGTCCATCTTCCATTGCTGGCAAATGCCTTAATGAAGCTCCAGCGATAATAAATCCATATGGGTGAATTGGATATGATGGATTTGGTGATAAAATTATATCACCTGGAGATGTAATTGCTTGAGCAAGATTAGCTAACCCTTCTTTTGACCCAAGTGTAACAACAACTTCTTTATCTGGATCTAATTTAACACCAAATCTTCTTTCATAATAAGAAACTTGTGCTTTCCTTAACCCTGGTATTCCTCTACTTGTAGAATATCGTCCTGTACCTGGTTTGTTGACTGTTTCTTGAAGTTTTTCACGGATATGACTTGGTGTAGGCATATCAGGGTTACCCATACCAAAATCGATAATATCTTTTCCTTTATGCCTCAACTTTGCTTTTAAATCGTTAACTTCTTGAAAAACGTAAGTTGGTAATCTATTTATCCGTTCAAATTCTGACATAGTGTATTAATTTAAATATATATAAATTTATTTTATAATCTCGGTTTATTAATTTTTTTTACGCATTTATGTGTATAATAAATTATAATGAAAATGATAGCAAAAATTCTAATTGGTATTTTAGGAATATTATTTATTTTTGCAATAATATGGTTTGGAATGCCAAATGTACAAAATGTTTTTAGAGAAGTTAAAATGATATCTGTTACTGTCAAATTAGATAACAAATGTTCATTAGACGATGATTCATTTGTTGTAACTGTACCAGGTACTGACATAATAGTCCCTTTTAGAAATAAAATTGCAAGATTAAGATTAAAGTCAGACAGAAAACTTCAACTAAGAGCAAACCCAAAATATCCAGCCATTAGATATGATGGAATGTTTGTTGATGTAAAAGAAAATGTTATTCTTGAGGCAGATTGCACCACTTCACCAAGACTTAAAGGAATATTTAAATCAATGAAAGATCAATTTAAAAATTAAAAGGAGATATAATTGTCTAACCTACCAAATGACCCACTATTAAATATGAGTATAAATTCATTTTCTAAAAAATTAAGACAAGGTGAGATTAATTGTGAGCAAATTGTTACGTCTTACTTAAATAGAATAAAAGCCCTAAATGATAAATTGAATGCTTTCATTTTTATTGATGAAAAAAAGGCTATTGATAACGCAATCGCTATTGATAAATTATTAAAATCAGGTGTTGATTTAGGCCCTTTAATGGGGTTGCCAGTAGCAATTAAAGATATTTGTTCAGTTAATGATATGCCAACAACGAATGGATCTATAGTTAATACCGACGATATCACTGGTGAAGAAGGAAGTCTTGTAAAAAGACTTAAAGAATTAGGATGCGTTGTTATAGGAAAAACGCATACAGTCGAATTTGCACTGGGAGCAACTGGCCTAAATAAACATAGAGGAACACCATGGAACCCTTGGGATTTAGAAACTCATAGAATTCCAGGTGGATCAAGTAGTGGCTCTGCAGTCGCAGTTGCATCTGGTTTAGTACCATTTGCAATTGGAACCGATACCGGGGGATCCGTAAGAATACCAGCATCTTTAACGGGCGTTGCTGGTTTAAAAACTACAAAGGATGTTTGGCCTACTGATGGTATTTTTCCACTTTCACCTACACTTGACACTCCAGGACCATTAGCAAGGTCATTCGAAGATATTAAAACTATATTTGAAACTTATGGATCTGGTGTAAAAAAAGATTTAGGACCCATTCATCTTAGTAATCTAAAGTTAGCTAAATTAGGTAAACCTTTCACAGATGATCTGGATGAAGAAGTTCAAAATGCCTATGAAAAAATTTGTGAAAAATTAAAAGAAAAAGGGGCTACCTTAATTGAACTAGATATTCCTGAAGCTTTGGAAAGAGTTAATCTTTTTCCGCCAATAGTAGGATCAGAAATTATCTATGCTTTTGGAGAAAAAAGGTTTTTAGATAATTGCGATAATATGGATCCTGTTACAGCAAAAAGAGCTAAGGTTGGATTAGATGTTAAATCGGCAGACTATTTGAAATTCAAAAATAGATTAAAAGAATTAGAAATAATGGCTTCAGACTTCTTTAAGGATTATGATGCTTTAATTTCTCCAACTACAGTAATGAGAGCAATGAAGGTTGAAGATTGTGAAATAAATGGAAAACTTCATGACAGAAGTTTACTTTCTTCTGCTAACACTCAACCAGGCAACTTATTTAACTTATGTGGGATAAGCTACCCTATTCAAAAATATTGTAATGACTATAAAAGTGATACTTGCTTACCAGTAGGTCTACAAGTTTTATGTGCTAATGGAAATGATAGCAAGGCAATAGAGATAGGAATATCACTTGAAAAAGAATTTGGTCAGCCAGAGTTTCCAAATTTAGATAATTTTTAATTTATTTAACTTGAAAAAAAATTAAATTTTATTAAATATTGCATAAATCTGAACTTCCATTGAGGATATATTGAACTTATTAGAAGCAAAAAACTTATACAAGTCATTTGGTAATATTAATGCTGTTTCAGATATTAGCATTTCACTAAATGTCGGAGAGGTTATCGGTTTTCTAGGACCAAACGGCGCCGGTAAATCGACAACAATGAAAATGCTAACTGGATTTCTTGAAGCTGATTCTGGATCAATTGAAATTAAAAAAATTGATCTTTCAAAAGATCCAATAAATGCAAAATCTATTATCGGCTATCTACCAGAAGGTGCTCCATCCTACTCAGATATGACTGTTAAATCATTTTTATATTTTGTTGGTAAAATGAGAGGTTTAAAAGATGAACTTCTTGAAAAAAGATTAGAAATAATGCTTAAAGATATAAATCTTTCAGAAGTTCAAAATCAAATAATTGAAACATTATCAAAAGGGTACAAAAGAAGAGTTGGAATTGCACAAGCTTTAATCCATGATCCTGATATCTTGATATTAGATGAGCCAACGGATGGATTAGACCCAAATCAAAAATTTGAAATGAGAAAACTAATTAAATCAATCTCTAAAAATAAAGGAATTATTATTTCAACTCATATTCTAGAAGAAGTTGAAGCTGTATGTTCTAGGACTATAATAATTTCTTCGGGGAAAGTGCTCTTAAATAAAGAGACAAAAGACATCTTAAAGAATAAAAAAGAAAATTTAGATTCAATATTCAGAAAAATCACAAAAACAAAATAGGAAAATCATGAAACTTTATATTGAAAAATTAATGATCATTTTTAATAGAGAATTTACTGGTTATTTTAGAACACCTTTAGCTTCAATCTTTCTTCTTGTATTTTTAGCATTATCAGCAGGAATGACTTTTTTTATGGGACAATTTTTTCAGAGAGGCCAAGCTGATTTAAATTCTTTTTTTGTATGGCATCCATGGCTTTTTTTAATTCTTATGCCTGCAATTGGAATGAGACTTTGGGCAGAAGAAAGAAAGTCTGGTACTATTGAATTATTAATGACATTACCTGTTACAAACTCTCAATTAGTACTCGGTAAATTTTTAGCTAGTTGGTTTTTTACACTATTAGCTATCATAATGACGATTCCAATATGGATAACTGTAAATTATTTAGGTGAACCTGATAACGGTGTTATTTTTATTTCTTACTTAGGGAGCTGGTTAATGGCGGGATGTTTTTTATCCTTAACATCTTGTCTTTCAATGTTAACAAAAAATCAAGTAATAGCCTTTATTGTTTCAACAATCAGCTGTTTCATTATGGTTATGGCTGGATTTGGACTTGTTTTGGCTAGTGTAAGATCATGGGCGCCTTTATGGTTTACTGAGGTTATCCAGTCTTTTTCTTTTTTATCTCATTTTAAGAGAATTCAATATGGTGTTCTAGACTTAACGACTTTTATCTTTTTTATTTCTATGATTATGATTTGTATATCTATCAATATCTTTTTAGTTCAATTAAAAAAAGCTGATTAACATGAAAATTTCAAAAAATAATATCTTAAAATTATCTATACTTTTATCTATTATTTGTTTCTTTAGTTTAAATATTTTTTCTAATAATACTTTTAACAGAATTAGTTTAGACACTACACAAAATAATCTTTATACAATAAGCTCAGGTACAGAAAAATTTCTGAAGAATATTGATGAACCAATACATTTAAGGCTATTCATGTCTAGTACACTTGTAGAAATTGCTCCTCAATTATCTACTTACGCCAACAGAGTAGAATCTTTACTTTATTCATACGCAAACATGTCTGAAGGTAAAATTACTCTAGAAATTATCGACCCTAAACCATTTTCTGATCAAGAAGATAGAGCAGTAGGTATGGGTATTAGTCCTTTTGGAGGATCGAATAATAATGATCCACTATATTTTGGACTGGCTGCTACAAATTCGACGACTGGCCAAAAAAATATTAATGTTTTCTCTCCTGAAAGAGAACCATTTTTAGAATATGATTTAACAAGATTAATCGCTGAATTGGCACAAACAAAAAAACCAAAAATCAGTATTATTGATAACCTTGGTTTAGAAGCTAATTCGAGAATAGGAAAACCTGAACAGCAAGTTTTAACACAAATGAAATCACTATTTGATGTGGAATTTGTTAAAGACAATGCCTCAGAACTCCCAGAAAATACAAAAGTTTTAATGCTCATTAACCCAAAATATTACCCTGATGAAACTCTTTTTATGATAGAACAGTGGGTATTAAAAGGTGGTTCAACATTAATATTTTTAGATCCCTATGCTGAAACTGAAGTGAGTATTAATCCTGGAATGCCTGCTTTAAATCCTCGTTCTGATTTAAAAAAATTATTAGATACTTGGGGAATTAATTTTAATAACAAAAAATCTATCGCTGATAAAAAATATGCCCTGAGAACTGTTAGAAATATTAAAGGTCGAGAAGTTGAAGTTTCAAACTACCCTTGGATACAAGTAACTGATGAGGGTCTTAATCAGAATGACGGCGTACTAGCCCAACTATCTAATATAATATTTACAAACGCTGGTGGTTTAAACCCTAAAGATGGAATTAAATTTGATCCACTTATTACGTCTAGTGAATTATCTGGTTTAGTTGATTCAGACAAAGCAGGTGATTCAAAATCTGATCCTAGAGATTTAATAAAGGATTTAAAAATTGATAACAAGAAAATTATAATATCTGGTTGGTTAAGAGATAATCTAAATTCAGCTTTCCCAAAAGGCGTTAAAAAGAAAACCGGACTCAAAAAATCATCAGAAATGTCTAATATTCTAATAGTAAGTGATGCAGACATGTTAATGGATAGAAATTGGCTGACAAAACAAAATTTACTTGGACAGGAAATTGTTTCTGCTTTCGCAAATAATGGTGATTTTGTTTTAAATGTAGTTGAAAACATGATTGGTGGGTCATTTTTATCTGAGATAAGAGGTAAGGGAATTTCTTGGAAACCATTTACTAAAATAGTTGAACTAGAAAAATCTGCTGAAGAAAAATTCTTAAGTAAGGAAAGAGAATTAGTATCCAAACTTGAAAAAATGGAAAATAAGATTCAAAGTCTTACTAAGAAAAATAATAATGAAAGTGATGTAATTTCTCCTGAAACAATTAAAGCAATAGATGGATTTAAATCAGAGATGATGACTACGAGAGCTGAACTTAGAAATGTTAAATTTCAATTGAGAAGTGATGTTGATAATTTAAAAACAAAAATTATGTTCATCAATATAGGCTTGATACCAATTTTAATTGCTGGATTAGCACTTATTATTGCCATTAGAAGACCTAAACCAAAGAAGATAATACATTAAAATTTAAGGAATTATATTTTATGACAAGCAATTTTACTAAGCTATCAATTGTAACTGCAATTTTTTTGGGATTGGCATCCTATTCTGTATTAAAAAACAAAGACTCAAATCTTTTTTCAGAGCGAGGTAATACTTTTATTGAAAATCTTCCGTCTAAATTAAATGACATACAAAAAATAAAGATTACAGGAAGAGATCTTGATATGGAATTAATTAATAAAAATAATTCATTTATTGAAACTTCTGGCTATCCTTTTAAATTAAATGTTTGGGAAAGTTTCATAACAAGTTTATCTTTATTAAGAATCGAAGAAAAGAAAACAAACAATCCTGAAAGACATAATGAATTAAATTTGGTTGCTATTGATAAATTCAAAGAAAATAATGATGATAACGAGCCTGCAACAAAAATAACTTTTTTTACTAAAGATCAAAAGATATTCAAATCTATTTTATTAGGTAAAATCGATAATACTGTAGGAGGAATAAGCGGCGGTCAATTTGCTCGTTATGACAAAGATAATCAAGCGTATTTATTAAAAGGGGCATTGAGAATGCCCTCTGGAAAATCCGATTGGTTTAACAGTTTATTATTTAAATTAGATCAAGAAAAACTCTCTTCAATCTCTGTTAAAAGAAAAAAAATTATTTTCGAAATTGAATCAAAAGATAGAAAACTATCATTAAAAAATAATCCAGATTTAAAAATTGAAGAAGAAAAACTAAAGCAAGTAGCTGAGGTAATTGATGCCTTTTATTTTTACGATGTTAGAAAAGTAAATAAAATTAAAAAAAATAATAATAATACTATTTCTTACGAGTTTAAAGATGGTCTTATTTTAGAATTAAAATTTATAGAAAAATCAAAAGATTCAAAAGAATCTTGGATTGAGATATCTGCTCAATCTAATAATCCTAAAACTATAGATGAGGCAAATGATTTAAATAAAAAAACCAAGGGTTATCAATTTTTAGCAAACATAAATACTTCTGTAATCTTCAATTGGAATATTAAAGATTTAATTAAAAAATAATTAGTATGATCTTTGCATCCCTAAAACATGTTCTGAAAGATATGATAGTATTAAGTTAGTTGATATTGGTGCAACTTGATATAGTCTAGCTTCTCTAAATTTTCTTTCTACATCATACTCTTCTGCAAAACCAAAACCACCATGAGTTTGAACGCAAGCTTCTGCAGCTGCCCAAGATGCATCAGCGGCTAAAAGTTTTGCTGTGTTAGCCTCTTCTCCTATAGGTTTACCATCATCGTATAATTTTGCGGCATGATATACCATTAATTCTGCAGCTCTCATTTGTGCATAAGCTCTAGCTATTGGGAATTGAATCCCTTGATTTTGACCTATTGATCTTCCAAATATTTGTCTATCATTTGCGTATTGTGTTGATTTTTTAGTAAACCACTTAGCATCGCCGATACACTCGGCTGCAATAAGTATTCTTTCCGCATTCATGCCAGACAAAATATATCTAAAACCTTTGTTTTCTTCTCCAATCAAATTATCGGCAGGTATTCTTAAATTATCAAAAAAAACTTCAGTTGTTGAATGGTTCATCATTGTTCTTATTGGTTTAATTGTTAACCCATTATTTTTTGCTTTTTGCATATCTAATAAGAATACAGACAGGCCATCAGTTTTTTTAGAAACTTCACTTAGTGGTTTAGTTCTTGCTAAAAGTAACATTAAATCTGAATGTTCAGCTCTACTAGTCCATATTTTTTGTCCATTAATGATATAATCATCACCATCTTTTGTTGCAGTAGTTCTTAAACTGGTTGTATCAGTCCCACTAGTAGGCTCTGTTACACCAAACGCTTGTAATCTTAATTTTCCACTCGCTATTTCAGGTAAATAACTTTTCTTCTGTTCATCAGAACCGTGCCTTAAAACAGTTCCCATAGTATACATCTGGGCATGACATGCTGCTGCATTGCATCCTTGATGATGTATTTCTTCAAGAATGACAGATGCTGATGTTATTCCTAGACCAGAACCACCGTAATGCTCAGGTATTAAGACACTTAAAAAGCCTGAATCCGTTAGCGATTGAACAAATTCTGTAGGATAAGCTTGTTCTCTATCTAAGTTTCTCCAATATTCACCTTGAAAATCTTGACATAATTTAGCTACAGAAGATCTTATTTCCGAATTTGTATCATCTTGAACTAAGCTTGAAGTCTCTATTGATTTATTTTCATCTGGCATATCAATTATTCCTTTTTTTATATATATTAAATTAAACATTTTTTTTTAAATTAAAAGTATTCAACTAAATTAATTGGAGGTTCTTTTGAAAATTTCTTTTCATCACATCAATCTGGTATCTAAAAATCTTGAAGAATTAAATAATTTTTATAAAAATATTTTAAAATTGGATTCCATACCTGAACAACAATTTCCAAGAACTGAAGCAAACCAAAATAAGGGGTATGACGGAAAAATTAAATTTGTCACAGATGGAAATATACAATTACATTTAGCAGAAAAAGATCTTACCGTTGCTGAGAAAAATAAAAAGCATATTAATCCCGTCGAAAAAGGACATATAGCTTTTAGAACTGATGATATTGAAGAGTTTAAAACAATTTTAAATAAAAATAATATTAAATTTGCTGATTATGGGACAACTTTTGCTAAAGAATGGTATCAAATTTTCTTTTATGATCCAGAAGGTAATATTGTTGAGGTTCATCAATTTATCGATAAAAATTAATGCTACTCTCGTGTTTTAAAAATCAATCTTTTAGGTATTTATGGACAGCTGGATGCTTTACTGGCATTGCAAGAGCTATGGAGTTTCTAACTCTTAGTTTGTATATTTTGAATGACTTTGGATTAGCTTACCTAATTACTGTAATTTTTGCATTTAGAATGCTTCCTATGAGCATGCTGGGCTTAATTATTGGTTCTATTTCTGAGAAAATTTCTCCTATCTTGATTGTTAGATTTTTATATTCCTTATCTTTTTCTTTTACATTAATATGTGTATTTCTGAAAAATTTTGATTACTTTAACTTATTTTTTGCTCTTTTATTAGCTTTTATAAATGGAACCACATGGGTTATTGATTTAGCTGTTAGACGCAGAATTATAACAGAGAACATTACTGAAAAACTTTTAAGTACTTCATTAGCAATGGAAACTTTATCTAATAATTCAACACGATTAATTGGCCCTCTATTGGCTGGCTTTTTATATGTTGCAATTGATTTAGAAGGTTTATTATTAATAATATCAAGTTTATATTTTTTAGCTTTAAGCTTAATAATATGTTTTGAAAAGATTAGTAAAAATTCAAATGCTTCATCAACATTACAAAAAAATATTGTTTATGAATTTATCTCAGTTTTCAAAAGTCTAAAAACCATAATCTTTAATGCCTTCAAAGATATTAATCTTAAATTATTATTAATTGTAACCTTAGTATTTAATCTTTTTGGGTTCCCTCTTATTTCATTAATACCTGTGTATGGAAAAAATATTTTAAATTTAAATGAGGCAGAGATTGGATTTTTAGCTTCATCAGAAGGTGTTGGCGCATTAATTGGTGCTTTAATTATTGCTAAGATTTCACCTCAAAAAAGATTATCAATTTTTTTTCTAATTGGTTGTATAGGTTTTTTTGTAGGAATGCTTTTATTTTCTGTAAGTAGTTCATTAATTATAGGTTTTCTATTTTTATGTTTAGGTGGAATGTGCTTATCTGGTTTTAGTACTATGCAAGGAGCTTTAACTTACAGATCTGCAGAAAAAGGTAAAAGGGGTTATAATTTTGGAGTTTTAGTAACATGTATAGGTTTAGCACCAATAGGCATGATAATCATATCTCTTATAATTAATTTAATCGGCGTTGAACAAGTTATTAGGCTTAATGCAATAATTGCATTAACTTCACTTATATTTATTGCTTATTTGATAACTCAGAAAAAATTTAAAGTTTTTTAAGCTTTAACTCACACCTTTAACTAGAAAATTATTCATGATTTTAGCAAATTTGGTAGGGTCACTAGGCAGTTTTCCTTCCATCATTCGTGCTTGTTCAAATAAAAGGGTTCCAGCATCATCCACGAGATTATTATGTTTTTTATCACTTAGTAGCTTATTCATTTTTTCAACTAATGCATGTTCAGGATTAATTTCCAGAATTCTAGGTGCTCCTTGATAATTAGGATCTCTTTGTTTCATTAGATTTTCCATTGCAACATCCATATCACCTTTATCTGCAACTAAACAAGCAGGACTATCTGTAAGTTTAGAAGTTAATCTAATATCTTTAACATTTTGCCCTAATGAAGCTTTTAAATGTGCAATTAAATTTGTAAATTTTTTATCTACATCGTCTTTTTTTGTATCTTTATTTTTTGGATCTTTTTTATCAGATTTAATATTGTCCAAATCAATCTCTCCCTGAGTGATTGAAACAAAATTCTTTTCTTTAAATTGTCCTGCCATAGACAACCAAAACTGATCGATAGGATCAGCCATTACCAACACCTTAATTCCTTTAGATTTAAAACCTTCAAGATGTGGACTTGATAACGCTTGGGATTTTGTGTCAGCCGCAATGTAGTATATATCTTTTTGATTTTTGTCCATTGCATTCACATAATCTTCTAGAGAAATAAGATCATCATTTTCATTATTTGAGAATCTTGCCAATTCTAGTAAAGTATCTTTTCTTTCAAGATCTTCATAGAGACCTTCTTTTAACACTTGACCAAATTCATTCCAAAACTGAATAAATTTAGCTTTATCTTTGTCGGCTATTTTTTTTAATTCTCTTAAAATTTTTCCAACAAGTGACTTACTAATTTTTGCAACTGCTGGATTATTTTGTAACATCTCTCTACTAACGTTTAGATCTATATCTTGTGTATCAACAATACCTTTAACAAATCTTAAATATGCTGGTATTAAATTGTCACATTTGTCAGTAATAAATACTCTATTAATATATAATTTTAAACTTGATTTTCTATCAGGATTAAACAGATCAAATGGTTTTGATGAAGGAATACAAAGTAAGTTTGTGTAACTTACGGTACCTTCCGTATTATTATGCATTGTTAATAATGGCTTACCAAAACCAGCACCTATATGAGAGAAAAAATCTTCATATTGTTTTTCTTTAATGTCTTTTGGAGCTCTCGTCCATAAAGCTGATGCTTCATTGATAGTTTCTTCCTTGGCATCTTTTTTTGAAACTTCTAACATTTTAACTGGATAAGAAATATGGTCTGAGTATTTTCTAACTACAAATTGAATTCTAGTGCCTTCAAGAAACTCCTTAGCATCTTTTTTAAGGTGTAAAATTAACTCAGTTCCAGAGTTTGTTTTCTCGCCTTTTTCTATGTTATAACCACTTTTCCCATCAGAAATCCATTTCCAACTTTTATCAGTCCCAGCTTTTTTTGATAGAACTTCAACTTTATCTGCAACCATAAAAGAAGCATAAAACCCTACACCAAATTGACCAATTAAGTTTACGTCTTCTTTTTTGTCATCTTTTGATTTATTAAATTGTTCAAGAAATGCCTTTGTTCCTGATCTGGCAATGGTGCCAAGGGAATTTATAAGATCTTCTTCATCCATCCCAATGCCATTATCACTTATTTTTATAGTATTTTCCTTACTATTAACTTCTATCTTAATCTCGAAAGGATCTGATGTGTCATTAATAGATTTATTTGTTAAAGCTAAATATTTTTTCTTGTCAATCGCATCTGACGCATTTGAAATTAATTCTCTTACAAAAATTTCTCTTTCCGAGTAAAGAGAATTAATTACAATATCAAGAATTTTGCCGGTATCAGCCTCAAATTTTTTTTCCATATTTGACATTATTCTATCCTTTCGCATTGTAATTACATGATTAAATTGGTTATTATTATTTCAATTTCAAGATATAAAAATAACTTTCTGAAAAGGATTAAGAATGAAAAAAATTGGACTTTGTGGAACTGGGAAAATGGGAAAAGCTATAGGCGCAAGATTAATAGAAAAGGAATATAATCTTTCAATTTGGAATAGAACAAAATCTAATTCAGATGACCTTATAAAGTCAGGTGGAAAATTTTTTAAAAAAGTTAGTGAGTTAGTCGATGAGGTTGACATTATAATAGTTATATTAGGTAATGATGACGCGTTAAAAAATGTTTATGAAACAGAGACTGGGTTTAAAAATTGTAATTTGAAAAATAAAACTATTATTGAGATGAGTACAACAAGTGTAAATTACATGAAAGAGCTCTCCAATTTAGTCTTAAATCAAAATGGTTCTTTTATTGAGTGCCCAGTCGGTGGATCAACTAAACCAGCAAGAGATGGACAACTTCTTGGTTTAATGGGAGGCAAGAAAAGTGAAATCGATTCTTTAGATTTCCTCTTCAGTCATTTATTTAGACGTTATGAATATTTAGGCGAAATAGGGAAGGGAAGTGCCATGAAACTCGCTATAAATCTTCCTTTATTAGTTTATTGGCAATCGTTGGGAGAAGCATTAAAATTAACTTGCCAAAATGGGATTCAATTTGAAAAAGCTCTTGATATCATGATGGATACATCAGGCGCTTGTAAAGTTGCTCATCTAAAAATTGAAACCATATTAAAAGCGTACAATAATAACTTAGATGGATCTGCAACTTTTGGTCTTGAATCATCGTTAAAAGATATGAAATTAATGCAAGATGACGCACTTAAACATAATAACCATTTTAGTATTGTTTCTGAGGCTATTAAGTATGTAGAAAAAGGATTAGAACAAAATCTTCATTATGAAGATGCAGCCTGCACAAGTGGTTTAATACCAAAGAATTTTAATTAAACAAGTTACTGATCAAAATCAGAGTTTTCATTAGATAAAATTGTTTTTATTTCTTTTAGAAATGCTGTGCCTGCTGGATTAGGGTATTCTTCATTATTCAGTTCTTCAGCAGTTTTTTTTGCAACAACTTCATCTAATATTTTTAGAGGTTTTCTAGTTTGCAAGGCTTTAACATAGACTTCTGCTGCCCTTTCAAAGTAAAATAATCTATTGAAGGCTTCTGCAACATTACTACCAATTACCAATAGTCCATGATTGCCCATAATCATGGTTGTAAAACTTTCATCTTTCAAAAGATTTGAACATCTTTGACCTTCTTCTTCAAACGCTAAGCCACCATATTGCGTGTCGATAATTTGTTTTCCAAAAAAAAGACAGGAAATTTGATTTATAGGGGGGATGATAATATCTTCTTCTAAAGAAGCCAAAACTGTTGCATATATAGAATGAACATGCATAACACATCTTGCGTGTTTACAATTTTTATGGATAGCTCCATGCAAACCCCAAGCAGTCGCATCTGGAGGATTTTCCTTCTGCAAAACTGACTTATCGTTTGCATTTAAAAGTAATAAATCTGAAGCCTTAATACGAGAAAAATGCCACATATTAGGGTTCATAAGAAATTCAGTTCCATCTTCATTTACTGCAAGGCTAAAATGGTTTGCCACTCCTTCATGTAAATTAATTCTTTCAGCCCACCTGAATGATGCCGCAAGATCTTTTCTTTCTTCATAGAAATTAATATTGGGTTTCATAATTTTTATTTAATATAATTTTGATATATACTCACATAATAATCGCTCAAGTGTCAATATTATCAGAGAGGAAAATATGGGATATTTTTATCTTATTATAGCCATCATAGGGGAGGTCGTTGGAACATTATCACTTAAAAGCAGTAATGGATTCACGGCAATAACCCCATCTATTTTAGTCATAGTTGGTTACGGAGTTGCTTTTTACTTCATGATACTGTCTATGAAAACCATACCTGTAGCAATAACTTATTCTATATGGTCAGGAGTTGGCATTGCAGCTGTAACATTCATTGCTTCCATGAAATTTAACGAAAAACCTGATATTTTTGCTTTTATAGGACTTAGTTTTATAATTATTGGAATTATAATACTAGTTTCACTTAGTAAAATGGGAGCAAAAATATCTTAATGTTTTAAGAATGTATTGCTTTTGAAAAAGTTGCTAAAGCTGCTTCTTTTATTGCCTCATTAACTGTAGGATGACCATGGCATATTCGTGCAACATCTTCTGAAGAAGCTCCAAAGCCCATTGCAACACTTAATTCGTGTATAATTGTTCCAGCTTCATGCCCTATTATATGTGCACCTAAAATTTTATCCGTTTCTTTATCTGATAAAATTTTTACAAATCCCTCAGTATGACCAATCGCTTTTGCTCTGCTGTTGGCAGTAAACGGAAAAACACCTTTTTTATACGAAATCTCTTCTTGTTTTAAATCATCTTCTGTTTTACCTATTGATGCTACTTCAGGAGCTGTATAAATAATATTTGGAACAAGATTGTAATCGACATGACCTGCCTCTTTATTAATTAATTCAACTAGTGCAACACCATCTTCTTCTGCTTTGTGAGCTAACATCGGACCTTTAATAACATCTCCAATAGCGTAAATATTATCTACAGATGTTTTAAATTTATCGTCTGTTTCAACAAATCCTCTTTTATCAACTTTTACACCAATTTTTTCTAAACCTAAATTATCTGTATTAGGTCTTCTTCCAACTGCAACTAATACTATATCTGCTTCTAATATATCTGTTTTTGAAGTTTTAATGTCTTTAATTTCAACATGAACTTTATCTTTAATTAAAGATGTCTTTTCTACAGAATGTTCCAATTTAAATTTTAAGCCTTGTTGAAGAAGAATTTTGTGAAATTTTTCTGATACCTCAGAATCCATGCCGTTTAAAACTCTTGGTAAAAATTCAATAACCTCAACTTCTGAACCTAATCTTCTCCAAACAGTGCCTAATTCTAATCCTATTACGCCAGCTCCAATCACAATTACTTTTTTTGGAACGGACTTTAAGTCCAAAGCACCTGTGGAAGTAACAATTTTTTGCTCATCAATTTTAATATTATTTAAATTTGAAGGCTCAGAACCAGTAGCAATAATAATCTTCTCAGCAAATATTTTTTCAGTCTTACCTTTTCCATTAATCTGAATTTCATTTTTGTTAACTAAAGTTGCTTCCCCTACATATTTATCAATTTTATTTTTATTAAATAGAAAATTAATACCTTTTGTTAATTCATCAACAATGGTTGATTTTTTTTTCATTAATTGTTGAACATCAATGCTTACGTCAGATGTTTTTATTCCCCACGATAAATTAGCATTATTTTTTACATTATTTTCGTATTGTTCTGATGCATGAAGTAAAGCTTTAGAAGGAATACATCCTACGTTTAAGCATGTGCCCCCTAAAGTTTCTCTCTTTTCAATATTTGCAACTTTCATTCCTTTTTGTGCTGCAACAATAGAAGCAACATATCCACCAGGACCAGCTCCAATAACAACTAAATCATATTTTTTTTCTGACATGATTTTTATACTCCAATAAGCATTCGTTGAGGATCTTCAAGATTCTCCTTAACATTCACTAAGAAAGAAACCGCCTCTCTTCCATCAATTATCCTATGGTCATAAGATAAAGCCAAATACATCATAGATCTAATTTCAACTTTATCATCTATGACAACTGCTCTTTTTTGAATATTATGCATTCCAAGAATTCCAGATTGTGGTGGGTTAAGAATCGGTGATGATAACATCGAACCGTAAACACCTCCGTTAGAGATAGTAAATGTACCATTTGACATGTCTTTAATGGTTAAATTACCTTCTCTTGCTTGTTTTCCAAAATTTACAATTGTTTTTTCAATCTCTGGAAAATCCATATTCTCTGCATTTTTTAAAACTGGAACTACTAATCCTTCAGGAGTTCCAACTGCAACACCTATATTATAATAATTTTTATATACAATATTATTATCTCTTATTTCTGCATTAACAGCTGGATAAACTTTTAATGCATTAATACATGCCTTTACAAAGAAGCTCATATATCCAAGTTTTATCCCAAATTTTTTCTCAAAATTAGGCTGATATGTTGATCTTATTTTCATTAATGCTGTCATATCAACTTCATTATAAGTCGTTAAAATTGCTGCTGTATTTTGTGCTGATTTTAATCTATTTGCAATCGCTTGCCTTAATCTAGACATTGGAACAATTTCTTCTTGGTTACTTGGTAACTTTACAGCATCATCTTTTTTAATATCTGTTTCTAGAGATGAAGTGTTTGTATCTTTAGTTTCTAATTGTTTTTCTTCTTTATCATTATTGTCTTTAGCCTTCGGTTTATTATCTGATGATTTTTTTCCATTTGGATCAAGAGCTCCTATATTCTGCCCAACTTCAACCGTTTCACCTTCTGCAGCAATTATAGATCCAATTAATCCTGAGATTGGCGCAGGAACTTCAAGTGTTACTTTATCAGTTTCTAATTCTACTACAGGTTCATCAACTTCAACATATTCCCCTTCATTTTTTAGCCATTTTGATACTGTGGCTTCTACTATTGACTCGCCAAGTGTAGGAACAATAATATCCATTGTAGATCCCTTTCTATTTTCATTAATTTTAAGATTTTCTTCTTGATATTTGTTATCTGTTGTTTTTTGTGATGAACCATTTGATTTTAAGAATAACAAAACATCACCTTTAGTTATTCTGCCGTCTTTTCCAGTACCTTGCATAATATTTGCATCTATATCATTTTCTAAGATTAACTTTTTAGCTGCAGGCATAACCAAATCAAAATTTTTATCATTCATATTGTTCATAAAAATTAAACTCTATTCAGCAGCACGTATCTCTTTTTTATTTGGTTTAATCAAATTTAATGATTCTTTAACGATATCATCTTGCTCTCTTAGATGTCTTGAGAGTGAACCTGTTGCAGGTGATGCTGCTTCTGCTCTACCCACATAAATAGGCCTAGAAAACTTTGACTTTATCTTAATTAAAACATCTTCGATATTTCTATCTACAAAAAACCAGGAGCCCATGTTTTTTGGTTCTTCTTGACACCAAATTATCTTTGCATTTGGTGTTTTTTCTAGTTCCTTTTCTAGTGTTTTACTTGGAAAAGGGTAAATTTGTTCTAACCTTAATAACTTAACATCAGTAATATTATTTTTTTCTCTTTCCTCGTAAAGATGATAGAATATTTTACCAGAGCAAATAACTACACGATTGATGTTTTTATCTTTAAGTTTTTTGTTAGGGTCTAATATAATTCTGTGGAATGATGTGTTTTCTGCCATATCTGATAAATTAGAAACACACAATTTATGTCTAAGTAAACTTTTAGGTGTCATTATAATTAATGGTTTTCTAAAGTCTCTTTTTAACTGTCTTCTAAGAGCATGGAAATAGTTTGCTGGTGTACTACAATTTAACACTTGCATATTATCTTCACCACAAAGCTGTAAATATCTTTCTAATCTAGCTGAAGAGTGCTCAGGACCTTGACCCTCATAACCATGAGGCAGCAACATAACTAAGCCTGACATTCTTAACCATTTTGCTTCTCCGCTAGATATAAACTGATCAACGATTACTTGAGCACCATTTGCAAAATCACCAAATTGTGCTTCCCACATAACTAATGCTGAAGGTTCTGTCAGAGAATATCCATATTCAAAGCCTAATACCGAAGCTTCTGACAAAGGTGAGTCAATAACTTCAAATTGAGGTTGTTTCTCTTTTAAATTGTTTAGCGGTATATATCTATTTTCATTATTTTGATCTACAAACACAGCATGTCTTTGAGAAAAGGTACCTCTACAACTATCTTGCCCTGACAATCTTACTGGATGGCCCTCATCTAAAAGTGTACCAAAAGCTAAATGTTCAGCAGTTGACCAATCAATGTTTTTTTCTTCATTTATTGATTTTCTTCTATTTTCAACAATTCTAACTAACTTTTTATTTAGTTCATATCCTTTAGGAAGTTCTGTCATTGATAAACCAATTTGTTTTAATTTATCTAGTTTAACAGATGTGTCTCCTCTTCTTTGTTCACGATCCGGAGCTGCTTTCAACCCTGACCATTGTCCATCTAACCAGTCAGCTTTATTTGGTTTGTAACTACTTCCAGCTTCAAACTCTTTTTCTAGGAAATCATTATGTTTTTTTAATTCTTGATCTGCATCTTGTTTAGTTATTGTGCCTTCATTGATCAATTTTTTGCTATATATTTTACTAATACTTTCATGCTGAGCTATTTTTTTATACATTGAAGGTTGAGTGAACGCAGGTTCATCACCCTCATTATGACCAAATCTTCTGTAACAAATTACATCTAAAACTACATCACAAGAGAACTTTTGTCTAAATTCAGTTGCAATTCTTGCCACATGAACTACTGCTTCAGGATCATCTCCGTTTACATGAAAAATTGGTGCCATCACCATCTTGGCAACATCCGTACAGTATGGACTTGACCTTGAATAATTTGGACTTGTTGTAAACCCAATTTGGTTATTGATGATAACGTGAATAGTTCCGCCTGTTTCATAACCTCTTAAACCTGAAAAATCAAACGTTTCAGCAACTATGCCTTGCCCTGCAAATGCAGCATCACCGTGTAAAACTATCCCCAATACAGAATCCCTTTCTTCTGTATCATTATGCTGAAGTTGTTTTGCACGAACTCTTCCAATAACAACAGGAGCAACAACTTCTAAGTGAGATGGGTTTGCTTGAAGAGATAAATGAACATTCTCATTATCAAACTCTCTATCTGCAGAAGCACCCATATGATACTTTACATCTCCAGACCCGCCAGCTTCTTCGGGATTGGCAAGATTACCTAAAAATTCCGAAATAATTGCTCTAAATGGTTTATTTAATACATTATATAAAACATTTAGTCTTCCTCTGTGAGCCATGCCAATTACAACTTCTTTTAAACCTAATTGACTTCCTCTTTTTAAAATTTGCTCAATAGCTGGCACAACTGATTCTGAGCCATCTAATCCAAATCTTTTTGTACCTGCATATTTTTTATGAAGAAATTGTTCAAATGTTTCAGCACCTACTAAACGTTCGAAAATTGCTTTTTTACCATTATCTGTGAACTGCGTAGTATTTCTAATAGATTCAATTCTTTCTTGAATCCATCCTTTTTGCGCTGGATCTTGAACATGCATAAATTCGACACCAATTGAGCCACAATACGTTTCCTTAAGAATATCCATTATTTGTTTTAAAGAAGCAGTCTCCATGCCTAACACATTGTCAATAAAAATTGGTCTATCCCAATCTTCTTCTTTAAAACCATAAGTTTTAGGATCAAGCTCAGGGTGAATATCAGGCTCAAGCAATTTTAGAGGATCTAAGTTAGCTAGCAGATGACCTCTAATTCTATAGGCTCTAATTAACATTATCGCTCTTAAAGAGTCAGTTGTTGCTGATCTTAAATCAGATGCAGAAATTTTTCCTTTTCCAGCCACTCCTTGAGCAACTGCTTTCACAGATTCCTCTATATCAACAGCACCTATAACTCTATTATTCTCTTTTGCCCAACTTGGCCCTTTGTCTGCAATTTCAGATCCAATTTCTTTAAACCAATTAGACCACTCCTCAGGAACAGACTTAGGGTCATTTTCCCACTTATTAAGTAAATCATTTATGAAAACAGAATTAGAGCCTGAAAGGAATGTTTGATCTAAATTATTATCTGACATAGAATTAACCTATTAATTGAGTTATATCTTACACCTTATTATACACATCAAATTTAACTCATAATCAAGTTAATTTACTATGTTTTATCAATAGCTCTTAAAACAGCTTTACCAAGATCCGATGGTGAGTTTGCTACTTCAATGTTACATTCTTTAAATTTAGATATTTTAGAATCTGCATCTCCACTACCACCACTTACTATAGCACCTGCATGACCCATCGTACGACCAGGAGGTGCCGTTCTTCCAGCAATAAATCCTGCAACAGGTTTTTTAATTTTATGATTTTTTAAAAATTCAGCAGCTTCTTCTTCTGCAGAACCTCCAATTTCACCTATCATTAAAATTGCTTCAGTTTGTTCATCTGACAAAAATAAATCTAAACAGTCGATAAAGTTTGTTCCATTTAATGGGTCACCACCTATGCCAACACAAGTCGACTGTCCTAAATTCACAGCAGTTGTTTGATCAACAGCTTCATAAGTCAATGTCCCTGATCTAGATACAATTCCTATTTTTCCTGGTTTATGAATTGACCCAGGCATAATACCAATTTTACATTCTCCAGGAGTAATTATACCAGGACAATTTGGGCCTATAAGTCTTGAGGTAGAATCCCTCAGAAAATTCTTTACTCTTATCATATCCTGAACTGGTATACCCTCTGTAATACAAATAATTAATGGTATTTTTGCATCAATTGCCTCAATTATAGAGTCTGCAGCAAATGGTGGAGGAACATAAATAACTGAAGCATCTATTTCTAAATTCTCATTAGCTTCTTTAACTGTATTAAATACTGGTAAATCTAAATGCCTCTTACCACCTTTACCTGGTGTCACACCCCCAACCATATTAGTACCATAAGCAATAGCTTGTTCAGAGTGAAATGTACCTTGGCCACCGGTAAAACCTTGACAAATAACTTTTGTATTTTTGTTGACTAAAATTGACATCTATTATCCTTTTACAGCTTTAACTATTTTTTCAGCTGCATCATCAAGATCATCTGCTGAAATAATTTGTAGATCAGATTTAGATAAAATCTCTTTTCCCTTCTCTACGTTTGTTCCTGAAAGTCTTACTACAAGGGGTTTATCAAGGGCCAAATCACTAGCCGCTGCCACAACACCTTCTGCAATAATATCACATCTCATTATCCCACCGAATATATTTACTAATATACCTTTAACAGCATCATCAGACAAAATTATCTTGAATGCTTCTTTAACTTTTTCTTTAGTAGCACTTCCACCTACATCTAAAAAATTTGCTGGTGATGAACCTTTAAGATTGATGATATCCATAGTTGCCATGGCTAATCCAGCACCATTTACTAAACAACCAATTTCACCATCTAACTTTATGTATGCTAAATCAAATTTTTTAGCTAATGTTTCAGAAGGCTCTTCTTCTGTTTCATCTTTAAGTTCCAAAACTTCTGATTGTCTAAATAAACTATTATTGTCAAAAGACATTTTTGCATCAAGTGCAATTAATTTATTTTCTTTTGAAAGCACAAGTGGATTTATCTCTACCAAGCTAGCATCTAAATCAACAAAAGTTTTATAAATTTTAGAAAAAAAACTATAACTTTGTTTAAAAGCATCACCTGAGAGTTTTAGTCCGTTAGCAATAATTCTTGCATGAAATGGCATAAATCCACCTTTAGGATCAACCCTAACTTTAATAATTTTCTCAGGAGTTTTTTCTGCTACTTCTTCAATATTAACTCCACCTTCAGTAGATGAAATTATAGAAATACACCCAGCGTTTCTATCAACTAAAATTGAAAAGTAAAATTCTTTATCAATTTGACATCCATCTTCAATGTATAATCTTTGAACTTTTTTTCCTTTAGAACCAGTTTGAGGTGTAACTAACACTTTTCCTAAAATTTCTTCAGAGGCTTTTTCAACTTCTTCTATATTTTTTACAACTTTAACACCACCAGCTTTGCCTCTACCTCCTGCGTGAATTTGTGCTTTAACAACATATACGGGACCAGGAAGTTTTTTTGCATTGGTAACTGCCTCTTCAACTGTGAAAGCTGGGTATCCATCTGGTACTGAAACACCAAATTTTCTCAGTAATCCTTTAGCTTGATGCTCGTGAATATTCATAATTTATATTACCTATTTTTCAAAATTTTGTGCAAGTTGATTTAATTTTTGTACAGATTCAACTGAATGATTAAACATTTGTTTTTCCTCTTCACTTAAATTGATTTCAACAATTCTCTCTACACCTTCTTTCCCAATAACTACTGGAACTCCAACATATATTCCATCTAAGTTATAAGGGCCATCAACAAAAGCTGCACAAGGTAAAAGTTTTTTCTTATCTTTTAAAAAAGCGTCTGCCATTTGAACAGCTGATTCTGCAGGGGCATAAAAAGCTGAACCTGTTTTTAATAAGCCAACAATCTCAGCACCGCCATCTCTCGTTCTCTGAACAATATCCTCTATTTTTTTCTGAGTACTCCATCCCATTTCCACAAGATCTGGAATTGGAATGCCAGCTACAGTAGAATATCTAACCAGAGGGACCATTGTATCACCGTGCCCACCTAAAACAAAAGCTGACACATCCGTCATCGAGATATTAAATTCTTCTGCTAAAAAATATCTAAATCTTGCAGAGTCTAAAACTCCAGCCATTCCAACTATCATATTTGTAGGCAGACCAGATGCTCTTTGAAGCACACCTACCATAGCATCAAGTGGGTTAGTTATACATATTACAAAAGCACCCGGACAATTATTTTTTATACCTTCTCCAACCTGTTTCATAACTTTTGTATTTATCTCAACTAAATCATCTCTACTCATTCCAGGCTTCCTAGGAACACCAGCAGTAACTACAACCACATCACTATCTTTAAGATCTGAATAATCGTTGGTTCCTTCAACTTTTACATCAAATGACTCAACTGGCCCTGATTGTTGTAAGTCTAATGCTTTACCTTGAGGAATGCCTTCTGCAATGTCAAATAACATTACATCACCCAGTTCTTTCATGGCAAATAAATGTGCTAGAGTGCCTCCTATATTACCTGATCCAATTAGTGATATTTTTTTTCTTCTCATAACCATCTCTCTAAAACTTTATCAGATACAATACTTCGTTTTGAATTATAATCAAGCTATCTAAGTTAATTTTCCACAACCTGAGACATTTCAAGTAATCTTGAAATCGTTCGACTAAACTCAAACTTCCATTCCGTTCCAGTATATAATTTTTTTATATCAACTTCTGATGTAGCGATTAAAAAGCATTTTCGGTCATATAGTGCATCTATAAGCCAAATAAACCTTCTTGCTTCGTTATTTTGATTTTTTCCTAAACTAGGAATATTATTAATTAAAAATCCCTTAAATTTATCAGCTAATTCTACATAATCTGATGCAGCTAAGGGTTTTTCACATAAATCTTTAAAATCAAACGCTGCGATGCCACCTGCAGAATTAGGAATTCTAATTTTTCTACCTGATATTATTATTTCTTCTTCCTTAACATTAAAACCTTGAGTTAATTGGCTAAATATTTTATTAGCAATATTTTCATTTGATAAATTTATTGGATTTAACCAAGTTTTTTTACCTATAAGTAAAGATTTTCTCCAATCCTTTCCTTCCTTGATTTGAGATACTTCCATATTAAAATTAATTAAATCTATAAATGGTAAAAATCTGTCTCTGTGAAGTCCATTTTTATATAAATTTTCTGGAGGTTGATTAGAAGTTGTTACTAGAGTTAAACCTAATGAGAATAAACTTTTAAATAATCTATAGATAATCATTGCATCAGCAATGTCCCGGATTTCCATTTCGTCAAAACATAATAGTTTTGTTTTTTCTATAAATTTTTTTGCAAAAACCTGGACGGGATCAATATTTTTATTTTTTTGGCCTATAGAATATATTTTAGAATGAACTTCTTTCATAAAATCGTGGAAATGAATTCTTCTCTTATGCTCTAATCTAATATTTTCAAAAAAAATATCCATGATCATTGATTTTCCTCTTCCAACTCCTCCATAAATATAAAGACCTTTAAATTCACTAGATTTGTTAAAAAATGGAAAAGAAAACTTTTTGGAGTTTTGCTCTAAATCTATTGCAAGTTTATCTAAATTTTCACTAATAAATTTTTGACCTTCATCAAGGTCTATTTTCATATTCTTTGCTATTTCAAAGATTGTATCTCTTTGACCATTCACAAATAAACCTTAAAAAGAATTAAGTTTCTAATTGAAGTTTTTTAATTTCACCAATAGCTTTTGCAGGATTTAAACCTTTAGGACACGTTTTAGTACAATTCATAATTGTATGACACCTATAAAGCTTAAAAGAGTCTTGTAGATCTTTAAGCCTCTCTTCTTTAGCTTCATCTCTACTATCTGCAATCCATCTATAAGCTTGAAGTAGTGCAGCAGGTCCTAAATACTTATCACCATTCCACCAATAAGACGGACATGATGTTGAACAAGAAAAACAAAGTACACATTCCCAAAGTCCATCAAGCTTTTCTCTTTCTTTAGGTGATTGATGTCTTTCGCTTCCTTCATTTGGTTTATTTTCAGTTTGTAACCACGGCTTAATTGATGTTAATTGCTTGTATGCATCCGTAAGATCTGGCACTAAATCTTTTATAACAGGCATGTGTGGTAATGGATATATATTTACTGATCCTTTTACATCTTCAATTGATTTCAAACAAGCTAGAGTGTTTGTTCCATCCACATTCATTGAACATGATCCACATATTCCTTCTCTACATGATCTCCTAAATGTAAGGGATGAATCTACTTCATCTTTTATTTTTATTAAGGCATCCAAAACCATTGGACCACATTCATCCATATCTATTGTATATGTGTCTATTCTTGGGTTATCGTCATCATCAGGTGACCATCTATAAATGTTAAACACCTTTTTATTTTCAGACTTACCCTTATATGGAAAATTTTTACCTTCTTCTACTTTTGAGTTTTTTGGTAAACTAAACTCAGCCATTAATTACTCCTTAATTAATAAACCCTTGCAACTGGGGGAATTGATTTAACTTCATTAGATAATGTATTCAGATTAACATCTCTATAAGATAATTTAGATTTGTTTGATTTGTCTAACCACATGACTGTATGTTTCATCCAATCTTTATCATCTCTATTAGGGAAATCCTCATGGGCGTGTGCACCGCGTGATTCTTTTCTTTGGTCAGCTGATCTCATAGTAACAATCGCTTGTTGCATTAAGTTTTCTAACTCAAGTGATTCAATCAAATCAGTATTGAAAATTAATGATTTATCTTTAATGCTTACATTTTTCATATCCATACTAATCTTATCTATTTTTTGCACCCCTTCATGAAGGGAATCATTTGACCTAAATACAGCTGCATGCTTTTGCATAGCATTTTGCATTGCTGATCTGACTTCTCCTACTGAAGCATCTCCTTTTGAGTAACGAACCTTATCAAGACGATCAATTATTTTATCAGTAGCATCTTTATCTATTGATGAGTGTTTTTGATTTTTTTTCAAAGTATCCTCTGTTCTCATAGCTGCAGCTCTTCCAAAAACAACTATATCTAAAAGTGAATTTGTTCCTAATCTATTTGCTCCATGAACTGAAACACAGGCAGCTTCCCCAATAGCCATCAATCCTGGAACAACCTTATGCTGATCATCATCTATAGGTGATAAAACCTCACCATGAAAATTTGTTGGTATTCCACCCATATTATAATGAACTGTTGGTAAAACTGGGATAGGCTCTTTAGTTACATCTACACCACAGAAAATCTTTGCTGTTTCACTAATACCAGGTAATCTTGTATGTAAGGTCTCAGGGTCAATATGATGGAGGTGCAGATTTATATGGTCTTTTTTTGGACCTATACCCCTACCTTCATTTATTTCTATTGTCATAGCACGAGATACAACATCTCTACTCGCCAAGTCTTTAGCTGTAGGAGCATACCTCTCCATAAACCTCTCACCTTCAGAATTTGTTAAATATCCACCTTCTCCTCTTGCGCCCTCTGTAATTAATACACCAGCTCCATAAACTCCTGTAGGATGAAATTGGACAAACTCCATATCTTGCAATGGTAATCCAGCTCTTAAAACCATAGCATTTCCATCACCTGTACATGTGTGTGCTGAAGTACAAGAAAAATAAACTCTTCCATAACCTCCTGTGGCCAGGACTGTTTTATGTGCTCTAAATCTATGAAGTTTACCATCTTCTAAACTTATTGCCATTACTCCTTTACAAGCACCATTTTTATCCATGATTAAATCTAAAGCGTAATATTCAATAAAAAACTCAGCGTTATGTTTCAAACATTGTTGATAAAGAGTATGAAGAATAGCATGCCCTGTTCTATCAGCAGCTGCACAAGCTCTTCTAGCCATGCTTTTTCCATAATCTAAAGTGTGACCACCAAAAGGTCTTTGATAAATTTTTCCTTCATCTGTTCTAGAAAACGGAACACCAAAATTCTCTAATTCAATAACTGAAGGAATAGCATTTTTACACATATACTCTATAGAATCTTGATCACCTAACCAGTCTGATCCCTTAACGGTATCATACATATGATATTTCCAGTTATCATCTTCTCCCATATTATTTAACGCAGCACCAATTCCTCCTTGTGCAGCAACAGTATGGCTTCTAGTTGGAAAAACTTTAGTAATACAGGCAGTTTTAAATCCTTTTTGAACCATTCCTACCGTAGCCCTTAAACCTGCACCTCCTGCACCTACTACTAAAACATCATGTTCGTGGTCAATAACTTCGTAATTTTTCATTAAGTGATCCTTTATCTATCTATTTAATATATATATTAATTACTGATCCAAAAGAAACTATAAATAAGAAAAAAATAATTAATTTTGAAAAATTGAGTAAAAATGCACGAGATTTAATCTCTGAAATATAATCTTCTATTACAACTTGAATGCCTAGAGATGAATGATAAAAAATAGATGCAAACATAGAAATAATCAAAATACAATTTATAGGGCTTTTAACCCACTCTGTAACAGAGTAATAGCTGTAATCAGAAAATGTAACAAGAGAATAAACGAACCAAATTATCAAAGGCATATTAATTATTGCAGATATTCTTTGAAATTTCCAATGGGGAATCCCATTATGAAAATCGCTATTAAATCTTTTATTATTTAAAGACATTTTTTATAGCACCAAATACCAAATTAAAGTTGTTAATGAAAAAGACACAATTAAAACAGCTAATCCACTTTTATGAACAGTTTCAATCTCATAGCCGTAGCCTGCATCCCAAAATAGGTGCCTTATTCCATTACAAAAATGATAATTCAAAGCAAATGTAAACCCAAACAAAATTAAAAGTCCAAACCAAGATTTTATAAACAATGAAAAATATTCAAAATATTCTTCTCCCAATGAAAGAGTAAATATCCATGCTACTAATAAAATAAGTCCAAATGTCAAAGCGACACCCGTAATCCTATGAAATATTGATAACACAGATGTTATTTGAGGTTTATAAACTTGTAAATGCGGTGATATTGGTCTTTCTTTGGCCATTTAAAATTCCTTAATTTTATATATATACATTAAAAATAATGTATCAATTATTAAATGTTATTATTTCAAATTCTCGCGTAAATAACTAATAAAATTGATATAATTAACATGCAAATTCCAAATATTTCAGTTCTTTGAACTTTTTCTTTAAAAAAGATGATTGATATAATAATAGAAAATATTAATTCAATCTGACCTACTGCTCTCACTTCTGCTGCAGTGGCTAAAGCAAAAGCCAAAAACCATCCAGCCGTAGCACCACTTCCACAAATTCCCGCTGGTAAAGATTTTTTCCAAAATTGAAAAACTAACCTTAATTCATTTCGTTTATAATAATATAACCAAATACCCATCATTATTGATTGAATAAATACAGCCAGAATAGATAAATAAATTGTGGCATCTAGTATGTGACCCTCGACGTTAATTATTGCCATTCTATAACCGACAGTAGAACCGGCTAAAATTAAACCCGTCAAAACTCCAAATAATGTTGAAAAAGTAAAAAATGATTTACTAATTTTAATAAAAACATCATTTATATTTGTAGTTTCTTTTGCAACAGAAAGGAAAATTACAGCGAAAACACCTAAAATAATTCCAAAATTAATTATTGGCAGAAAAACAATATTCAAAATAAAAATTTCAATTAATGCTGCAAATAATACTTCTGTTTTTGAAAAGGCAATACCTGCAGCAAAGTTTCTAAAAGAAAAAATTATCATCAATAGCAGTGTAAATAATACCTGACAAAGAGCGCCAATAAAGCAATAAAAAATCGCTAAATTATTTAATTTTGGAATTTCATTTTTCAGAATAAAAAACCAAAATATAAATATTAAAAATGTAAATGGAAGTGCATATATAAACCTAATATATGTAGCTCCAAATTTACCAATATCGGGTATCATTCTTTTTTGAAAAGCAGATCTAAAAGTTTGTAGTGCTGCTGCAAAAATTGCCACAAAAATCCACAAATAATCCATAAGTAATTTCTACTTTTGAGAGACTAATTTTTTTGAAATTAATAGTTCAGCAATTTGAACTGCATTTAGAGCAGCTCCTTTTCTTAGATTGTCTGAAACACACCAAAAAACCAAATTATTTTTATCAAAATTATTTTGCCTGATCCTGCTAATGTAAACATCATCTTCTCCAGCTACTTCAGCTGGAGTCACATAACCTTCATCTGCCCTATGATCAACTACCGTAACACCATTAGCTTTTCTTAATATACTTCTCGCTTTTTCTTCATTAATTTCTTTTTCGCATTCTATAAATATTGCTTCACTATGACCTATAAAAACCGGAACTCTAACACAATGGGCTGTTACTTGAATATTTTTATCTAAAATTTTATTTGTCTCAACAGACATTTTCCATTCTTCTTTAGTTGAGCCATCATCCATAAATACGTCTATATGCGGAATAACATTGAATGATATTTTTTTTGTAAACTGTTCAGGAATAGATGAATCATTAACATACACGCCTTTAGTTTGATTAAATAATTCATCCATAGCCGCTTTGCCAGCGCCAGAAACAGCTTGATATGTCGAAACAAAAACTTTTTTTATTGTAAATTCTTTATGTAAAGGACTTAAAGCTGTCACCATTTGTATAGTGGAACAATTTGGATTCGCTATAATATTTTTCTTCTTAAAATCCGAAACATCGTTAGGATTTACTTCAGGAACAATTAAAGGAACATCTTTATCCATTCTAAAAAATGACGAGTTATCTATAACGATACATTTTTTTTTCCCCGCAATAGGAGCAAATTTTTTTGATACATTTGAACCAGCTGAAAATAAAGCGATGTCAGCTTTACTAAAATCAAAATCTTCAAGTGCTTCTACTTTGAGTACTTTGTCCTCACCAAAAGAAACCTCTTTACCTAATGAAGATTTTGAAGCCAATGCATAGACATTTTTACAAGGGAACTTTCTATAAGAAAGAGTCTCCAACATTTCTCTTCCAACAGCGCCTGTTGAACCTACGATTGCTATATTATAACTCATTTGTCAGTTAAGTCTGTCATTTTATTTATAATGACATCTGTCATTTCTGAAGTACCTACTACTTTTTCATTTTTACTTGCTAAATCTTTAGTTCTGTATCCCTCGTCCAATGTTAATGAAATAGCTTTTTCAAGAAGTTCTGCTTCTTTATTTAGTTCAAAAGAATATCTTAAAAGCATTGAAAAACTTAAAATTTGAGCTATTGGATTAACAATGCCTTTCCCTGCAATGTCAGGCGCAGATCCGTGAACAGGTTCATACATTGCATATCTTTTTCCAGTTATTTCATCTTTAGATCCAAGGCTAGCAGATGGGAGCATTCCTAAAGATCCAGTAAGCATTGCAGAAGTATCTGAGAGAATATCACCGAATAGATTATCTGTTACAATTACATCAAACTGTTTAGGATCTCTTACTAATTGCATTGCACAATTATCAGCATACATATGGTTAAGTGAAATTTCTTTCCCTTCATTTTCATAAAGAGAGGACATAACTTCTTTCCATAAAACTCCTGACATCATTACATTAGATTTTTCAACAGATGTAACTTTTTTATTTCTAAATTTAGCCAAATCAAACGCAACTCTTCCAATTCTTTCAATTTCTCTAGTCGTGTAAAGATTAGTATCAAAACCTTTTTTTTCACCATTAGATAAATCTTCAATACCTCTTGGTTCAGCAAAATAAATACCACCTGTGAGTTCTCTTACAATCAAAATATCTAAACCTGAAACAATTTCTTTTTTTAAGGTTGATGAATTTGCTAATGCAGGAAAAACCATTGCAGGCCTTAAATTTGCAAAAAGATCCATCTCTTTTCTTAATTTAAGAAGACCATTTTCTGGTCTTTTATCAAATGAAACTTTATCATATTGTGGTCCACCTACCGAACCGAATAATATAGCATCTGCAGACATTGCATCTGCCAAGGTTTCATCTGTTAAGGGAACTCCAAACTTATCATAAGATGCTCCTCCGACTAAACCCTCATCTAGATCAAATGATAAATTTAAATTACCTTCAAACCATTTTATTATTCTTGTTGTTTCATTTACAACTTCTGGACCTACTCCATCACCTGCTAGTAACATTATTTTTTTATTATTTTTCATAATTAAATTTTACAGCCAAGGATGTTTAGTACTTCGGCTTTCTTCAAAAGACTTGATTTTATTTTCATGAAGTTCCGTTAGACCAATATCATCTAATCCTTCTAGCAGGCATTTCTTCCTAAATGGATCAATTTTAAATTTAATCTTTCCTCCATTTGGTCTTCTAATTTCTTGATTTTCCAAGTCAATTTCTATTTCAGGGTTTTCTTTGTCTTTTGCATCTTCTAAAAGCGCATCTCTTTCATCTTTTGTCACCATGATAGGTAAAAGACCATTCTTAAAAGAATTATTGTAAAAAATATCTGCAAACGAAGTTGATATGATACATTTTATACCAAAGTCTTTAAGCGCCCATGGCGCATGTTCTCTACTTGAACCACATCCAAAATTATCACCAGCAATCAATATGTTACTTTTGTCATATGGCTTTTGATTTAAAACAAAATTAGGATTTTCTGAACCATCTTTTTTATATCTCATCTCGTCAAATACGTGTTTGCCCAAGCCAGTTCTTTTAATTGTTGTTAAAAACTGTTTTGGAATTATTTTATCAGTGTCAACATTAAGAATATTAAACGGAGCTGCAATTCCTTTGAATGTGCTAAATTTCTCCATCTATGTCACATTTCTAGGATCAGTTAATTTTCCAGTTATCGCAGAAGCAGCTGCAATTTCTGGGCTTACCAAATGTGTTCTTCCACCTTTACCTTGTCTGCCTTCAAAATTTCTATTTGACGTACTTGCACATCTGTCGCCTTCATTTAACTTATCAGAATTCATGGCAAGGCACATTGAACAACCTGGCTCTCGCCATTCAAACCCAGCATGCTTGAATATAACATCAAGACCTTCTTCTTCGGCTTGTTTCTTAACAAGACCGGAACCCGGCACAACCAATGCTTTAACATAAGAAGAAACTTTTTTTCCTTTAATAATTTTAGCTGCTGACCTTATATCTTCTATTCTTGAATTAGTACATGAACCAATAAAGACAGTATTTATTTCAACATCACTTATTTTTTGGCCAGGAGTTAACCCCATATATTCTATAGATCTTTTAATTTTGTTTTGTTTGACTTCATCAGAAATTTTATCTGGATTTGGTACAGTGCCATCAATACTTACTATTTCTTCAGGGCTAGTGCCCCATGTAATAGTTTGTGTTACTTTAGTTGCATCAATGTCTACAATCTTATCAAACTTTGCCCCGGAGTCAGAGGGTAGAGTTTTCCACCAACTAACTGCTTTGTCCCAATCTTCGTTTTTTGGAGCCATTGGCTTTTCATAAAGATAGTTAAATGTAATATCATCTGGAGCTATCATTCCTGCTCTTGCACCTGCTTCTATAGACATATTACATATAGTCATTCTGCTTTCCATTGACATATCTCTAAGCGCATTTCCGGAATATTCAATTACACAACCGGTTCCACCAGCTGTTCCAATTTTTCCAATAATATAAAGTATCAAATCTTTGGATGTAACAATTTTGTCAAGATTACCATTAATATTAATGAGCATATTCATAGCTTTTTTCTGAATTAATGTTTGAGTAGCTAAAACATGTTCTACTTCAGAAGTTCCAATTCCAAAAGCTAAAGAACCAAAAGCTCCGTGAGTTGCTGTATGGCTATCTCCACAAACAATTGTCATGCCTGGCTGAGTAAATCCTTGTTCTGGTCCAATAACGTGCACAATACCTTGTCGAGTATCATTCATGTTAAAATAAGGTATTTGAAATTCTTCAACATTTTTATCAAGTTCTTCAACTTGAATACGAGAGTCTTCTTCTTTAATTCCTAATCCTCTATCTAAAGTAGGCACATTATGATCTGCAACTGCAAGTGTTCTTTTAGGCGAATTAACTTTTCTATTGGATAACCTTAATCCTTCAAAAGCCTGAGGACTAGTTACTTCATGTACTAAATGTCGATCAATATATATTAAAGATGTACCATCATCTTGTTCATTAATTAAATGACTTTGCCAAATTTTATCATAAAGAGTTTTAGACACTAGTTAAACTCACTAAATTAATCTTTTTTATCTTCAGTTTTGACTTCAGGTTTATTCTCAACTTCCTTTTTAGAAGATGTTTCAGCAACTTTATCTTTTGATACTGAAACGACATCCTTTTTTTCGTTAGTTTTTTTCTTAACTTCAATTTTTTCTACTATTCTGGCTGCTTTACCTCTTCTATCTCTTAAGTAGTATAGTTTAGCTCTTCTAACTTTACCTTTTCTAACTAAAGTGATAGAAGATATTTTTGGAGAAAATAAAGGAAAAACTCTCTCAACACCTTCACCGTATGAAATTTTCCTTACTGTAAAACTTTCATTTATGCCTTTTCCGCCACGAGCTATACAAACACCTTCAAAGGCTTGAATTCTTTCTCTAGTTCCTTCAACAACTTTAACATCAACTTTTACAGTATCTCCAGGATTAAAATCAGGTATTTGTTTACCAGAGCTTAATTTTTCTAATTGTTCTTTTTCAATTTTTTCAATGATATTCATGGCTAAAACCTCTCGATGACAACTCTTAACAAAAAAACTTTAAAATATCTACTTCAATTTTAAATATTTTTTCCAAAGATCTGGTCGTCTTTTCATTGTTATATCCTCAGATTGTTTAATTTTCCAGTTTTTTATTTTTTTATGATCTCCTGATAATAATACATCTGGTACTTTGTAATTTTTCCATTCCCTGGGTTGTGTGTAAAGAGGGTATTCTAACAGATGATTTGTAAAACTTTCTTCGTTTAAGGTCAGTGGATTTCCTAAAACATTTGGTAAACACCTGACTACACTATCAATAAGAACCATGGCTGCCAAATCTCCACCAGACAATATGTAATCACCAATACTAATTTCAATCATGTTGTAATGTTTGATAACTCTTTCGTCTACACCCTCATATTTTCCACAAACTAAGGTCATCCCATCTAATTTTGATATTGAATTACATATTTGGGCATCTAATTTAACACCCCTTGGTGACAAATAATAAATTGGAAAATCATTTGATTTCAAAGAAAAAAGAGCTCTGTCTATTACATCTGGTTTAATGACCATTCCTGGTCCACCTCCAAATGGCGAATCATCTACTCTTTTATTTTTTTCTGTGAATAATTTTAAATCTGTTATGTTTAAATGCCATTTACCATTTTTTCTTGCTTCACCCAATATAGAAGACCCTAGAGGACCTGGATATAAATCTGGAAATAATGTTAAAATATTAGCTGTCCACATTTTTAATCTATTAATGTTTTAATAGAAGAAGATAAAGTAATTAACCCTAAATCTCGATCTATATTTATAATAAAATTTTTAGAAAAAGGTAGCATCTTTTCTTCATTACCATGTTTAACTCCAATTATTGGACCACCTCCAAAATCATAAAATTTTACTAATTCACCTAAACACAAACCAGATTCTAATTCTACATTAAAACTTATTAAATCATTTAAATATATTTCATCTTCATCTGTTTCAGTTAATGATGATCTACAAATAAAAATATCTGCTTTAACAAAATTTTTAGCCTCTTCCATAGAATTTATGCCTGGTAACTCGCAAATAAAAATAGATTTTTTATTAAACTTTAATTGTAGAGAACTAAAACTAACCTTATTAATAAAATATTTATCAAAGTTAAAAAGATCTTTTGGATTTTCTAAAAAACTTTTGACTTTAATATAACCCTTGAGGCCGTGAAGGCCCAAAATTGATCCTGCTAAAATAAATTTTTTTTTTTCAATCTTTACTATGATTTTTTTTCTTCTTCAGCAGGGGCTTCAGTCTTTGCTTCTTCAGCAGGGGCTTCAGTCTTTACTTCTTCAGCAGGGGCTTCAGTCTTTGCTTCTTCAGCAGGGGCTTCAGTCTTTGCTTCTTCAGCAGGGGCTTCAGTCTTTACTTCTTCAGCAGGGGCTTCAGTCTTTACTTCTTCAGCTTCTCTTTCTAAACGTTTTTTTCCAGGAGCACTTTTTTTAGGCTGTTCATTAATAATTGGTTTATCAACTAATCCATCTTTAGAAATTAACTTGCTAACTCTTAATGTCGGTTTTGCCCCTTTTGATATCCAATATTTTACTCTTTCTGCATCTATAACTAATCTTTCTTTATTATCATGATCCACCATTGGATTGTAAGATCCAATTTTTTCAACAAATTTACCGTCTCTTGGTGATGTTGCTTCTGCAACTACAATCCTATAAAAAGGTTTCTTTTTAGCTCCACCTCTTGATAATCTTATTTTTAATGCCATTAATTTTCCTTTTCTATAATTTATTTAATTCTTTTTGATGGCTTTCCAGAAAAACCTGGTAATCCCATTCCACTAAATTTGTTTGCTCCACCACCCATAGGTAACTTACCCATCATCTTTTGCATTTCCTCAATTGAACCAGGCATACCATTGGGCATATTACTTTCAGAATTTCCACCTAAACCAGAAAACATATTTTTAAGAGCTCCCATTCCTCCAACTTTCCCAACTTTTTTCATCATTCTAGCCATATCTTGTTGTTGTTTTACCAATCTGTTAACCTCGTGTACACTGGAACCAGAACCTGAAGCTATCCTTTTTCTTCTAGAAGCATTCAACAAACCAACATTAGTTCTTTCTTTTTTTGTCATTGAATAAATGATTGCTTCTTGTTTTGCAATAACTTTATCGTCAAAATTATGAGCTTCCATTTGTTTTTGTAACTTTCCTATACCCGGTAACATTGACATCACGCCACTAAGTCCACCTAACTTTTTAAGTTGACCAATTTGTTTTAACATATCGTTCATATCAAACGAACCTTGAGATAATCGTTTCATCATCTCTTCTGCTTCTTCTTCAGCAATAGTTTCTTGAGCCTTTTCAACTAGAGAAACTACGTCACCCATATCAAGAATTCTTCCTGCCGCTCTCTCAGGATGAAAAGTTTCTAAACCATCTAGCTTTTCTGACACACCAATAAATTTGATTGGTTTACCAGTTATTGCTCTCATAGATAAAGCTGCACCACCTCTAGCATCACCATCAGTTCTAGATAAAATCACACCTGTAATATTTACAATTTCAGAAAATGCTTTTGCTGTATTTACAGCATCTTGGCCTGTCATTGAATCTGCTACTAATAATGTTTCAGAAGGGTTAGAAAGTTTGAAGATATTTTTTGCTTCTGTCATCATTATGTTATCTAAAGTAGTTCTTCCTGCAGTATCTAAAATTAACACATCAATACCTTGAACTTTTGAAGAAGCCAAAGCCCTTTTTGTAATGCTTTCTGGGCTTTCACCTTCACTATCAGGCAAAACAAGGACTTCAGCCTGTTCACCTAACAATCTTAATTGTTCTCGAGCAGCAGGTCTGTAAATATCTAATGAGGCCAACATAACTTTCTTTTTTTCTTTGTTTTTAAGGTGAAGAGCTAATTTACCAGCAGTTGTTGTTTTACCAGAACCCTGTAAACCGACCAATAACATTACTACTGGAGGTGAGTGACTTATTTCCAATGGAGAATTAGCTGTTCCTAAAGCATCAATTAAAACATCATTAACAATTTTAACTACTTGTTGACCTGGAGTTACTGATTTTAATACTTCTTGACCTACGGCCCTTTCTCTAACCTTTATTATAAAGTCTTTAACAACTTCTAATGATACATCTGCTTCTAAAAGAGCTACTCTTACGTCTTTTAAGGCTTCATCTACGTCTTTTTCTGTTAAAGCGCCTCTTTTTTTAAGAGCATTAAAAACATTACCCAGTTTATTTGTTAAATTTTCGAACATATTTATTTATTAATTAATTATCAGTTAAATATATTTTTTTAAGCTTGTAGTCAAGGTAAACACATATTTCGAACTTATTCTAAATTTAAAAGTGCTTTGGAATAATCATCAGCCTTAAACACATCTAAATCATCAACTTTTTCGCCAACACCTACTGCGAAAATAGGAAGTTTAAATTGTTCAGCTAAAGAAACGATTACGCCTCCTTTTGCACTTCCATCTAGTTTTGTAATTATCATACCAGTTAACTGAATTTGTTCATGAAAATTTTTTACTTGTGAATGAGCGTTCTGTCCAACTGTCCCATCTAATACAACAATTTTATTGTGTGGAGCATTAGCATTAAGCTTTGCTATAACACGACAAATTTTAGATAATTCGTCCATGAGCCCAGATTTATTTTGAAGCCTACCAGCTGTATCTACAATTAAATAATCAGCTTTTTCTTTGATCGAAAACTCAAGTGCTTTAAATGCGACTGAGGCTGCATCTGAATTGTTGGATCCTTTGAAAAATAATGATTGTGTCCTTGATGCCCATTGTTCCAATTGATCAACAGCTGCAGCTCTAAAAGTATCACATGCAGCAATTACAACTTTTTTATTTTTTTCTCTAAGCATTGAAGCTATTTTTCCTGCAGTAGTAGTTTTGCCAGATCCATTGACACCAATTAAAAGAATTACATGTGGTTTGTCGTCATTGTCCTTAAATAAACTCTGTTCTGAATTTGTTAAAATTTTATTTAATTCGTCTTTAACAACATTGAGTATCATCTCTTTTGAGATTTCTTTATTTTTTGAGGTTAATTCAAATTTATGATTCCTTAATTTATCAACTATTTTTATTGAAGCATTAACGCCTAAATCTGATGATATTAATTGATCTTCAATTTCTGTTAATGAGATCTCATTAAGCTTTTTTTTACCTATTACAGAGGTAAATGCTTTTTCAACTTTTTGGGCAGATTTTGAGAGACCAGTTTTGAGTTTTTTAAACCAATTAAAAGCCATATTTTATAATAATATCCCTTCCAAATAATTAGAGTTTGTCGATATTATTTTAACATCAACAAGAGATCCTGGTAAAATATTTCCATTTACATGGACTTTAGAAAAACACTCTGTATAACCTTTATTTCCTTCTTCAATTAATACTTTTTGTTTATTATTCACCATTGATTTAAAATATTTTATTTTATTCTTATGCCCAAGATCCCTAACTTCTTTTGCTCTTCTTGTTATCAATTCACTTCTGAGCATTTTCATTTTTGAGGCAGGCGTACCATCTCGAGATGAAAAAGGGAAAACATGAACGAAATTTATATTGGCTTCTTTTATTAATTTTAAAGTATTTTTATGTGCTTGCAAAGTTTCAGTAGGAAATCCTGAAATAATATCTGCGCCAAAAGTAATTTCAGGTCTTCTTCTTCTAGCTTCATTAACTAAATTTATTACATCTCTATAAAGATGTCTTCTTTTCATTCTTTTTAATATTAAATCATCACCATGTTGAATTGATAAATGTAAATGCGGCATTAATCTATGATCATGTTCAAGAACTTCCATTAATTCATAATCAATTTCAGCTGGGTCAATAGAAGAAACCCTTAATCTAGTAAGAGTTTTAAATTCACTTAAAATTTTCTTTACAATAAAACCGAGTGAATAACCTTTTACTAAAAATTCTTTGCCCCAAGATGTTAAATCTACACCTGTCAAAACAATTTCCTTAAAATTATTCTGCAGAGCTTCATTAACATTATCCAAAATTTTATCTACACTTACAGATCTGCTATTTCCTCTTCCATATGGTATAATACAAAAAGTACAACGATGATCGCATCCATTTTGTATTTGCAAAAAATATCTTGAATTTTGTTTAATCAAACCAGTAAAATCAGTTTTATCTTTTTTAATCGACATAATATCAGAAGTGATCAATTGATTATCTTGGTAAAAAGAAAAATTTTTCCAAAATTGTTTTTTAGTTTTTTCATGGTTCCCAATAACATTTGACACTTCTTTCATTTGCAACCATTTATTGGGATCTATTTGGGCAGAACAACCAGTTACAACTATTTTTGCATTTGGATTTTCTTTTTTAATTTTTCTAATACTTTGTCTTGCTTTTCTTTCTGCCTCTGATGTAACTGCACAAGTGTTAAATATAAAAATATTTTTATCAATTGAATGTTGTTTTAATTGATTATCAATTAACTCTGATTCTAAATTATTAAGTCTACAACCAAAAGTAATCACTCTTTTTGATAATTTAGTCATAATAAAAATTTCCTTTAAAAACTAGAGTAACTTCTCCTGACATTATAACATCGTCATTTTCAAGCCAATTAATTGTTAATTTGCCACCATCAAGAATAATGTCATTTTTTCTTAATGATAGATCTTGCTTATTAGCGGCAACCAAGGTTGCACATGCTCCTGATCCACAAGCTAAAGTTCTACCTGACCCTCTTTCCCATACTTTCATTCTAATTGAATTATCGTCTAATATAGTAGCAAACTCAACATTTACACTTTCCGGAAAAATATCAATATTTTGAATTTTTTTACCTAAAGTTTCAATATCAATTTTGTCCAATTCCTTCAAATTTTCCAAAAAAATAACAGCATGCGGATTTCCCATTGATAAACAAAATAAATCATAATTATCAATTTTAATAATTTGTGTTTCAAACTCTTTAGCTAATGGTATTTTCGACCATTTGAAAATGGGTTTTCCCATATTTACAAAACAATTATTATCCTCAATCCAACATTGTAAAATACCAGAAATTGTTTGTATTTTAATTTTGTTTTTATTTTGTTTCTCCATTAAATATGAAGCAACACATCTTATTCCGTTACCACACGCACCAGCTTCTGAACCATCATTGTTGAAAATAGTCACTTTTGCATTTGACTGATCATCACTATTAATAATTAAAATTTGATCACAACCGATACCAAATCGCCTAGAGCCTATTTTTTTTAAAATTTCTTTTTGAGGTAATTCTAACTGATTTTTACTATGATCAATTATAACGAAATCATTTCCTAACCCATGCATTTTAATAAATTCAATATTTTTCATATAGTTAACTCCAAAATCAATGGAACGTGATCTGAAGGCCTTTCCCAATCTCTAATTTCTTTACAACTTAAAAATGATTTTAATGAAGAATCTAAATCTTTTGAAACCCAAATATGATCTAATCTCCTGCCTCTATTTGATTTTTTCCAATCTCTATTCCTATAGGACCACCATGAATATAGTTTTTCATCTTTTGAAATGAATTTTCTTCCAACATCAACCCACTTTAAATCTTTAATAAGTTTATTAAGTAAATCTGTTTCAATTGGCGTATGAGACACAACATTTAATAATTGCTTATGAGACCAAACATCGTTTTCATATGGTGCAATATTCAAATCACCAACTAAAATAGTTTTAAGAATTTTTTGATTTTTAAAAAAATCAAAAATTTCTCTAATAAAACTTATTTTATGATTAAATTTTTCATTAAGATTTATGTCAGGCAAGTCGCCTCCAGCAGGAACATAAAAATTATGTATTTTTATATTATTTTCTAAAATAACAGACACATGCCTTGTGTCATTCAAACCACACCATAGTTCAAAACTATTATTTCTTAATGGTATTTTTGATAATATAGCAACACCATTGTAAGACTTTTCTCCTCTAAAATAACAATACTTCATACCAGAATCAATAAATTCAGATATTGGAAAAAACTCATTTTTAGTTTTTGTTTCTTGGAGGCACATAACATCTATATTCTGTTCTTTTATAAATCTCAAAACATGATGCAGGCGGAGTCTTACAGAGTTAATATTCCAAGTTGCTATACGCATACAAAAACCTTTACCTAAAATTACCCCAAATATTTAATCTTATTCTATACATTTTAATATACACAATACTAATCTTTAGATTTTTATATCTATCGGCAATATAAATAATAATAGAACAAACTCAATGAAAATGAAAATTTGAAAGACAATTACTTAAGATTTTAAAATTCAATTATTTTATTAAAATTTAAAAATTATTGTAATTTTAACAACGAAATCAAGTTTAAAAATCAATAATTACTAATGCACCTTTTATAAATTCTTCCGATTCTTTTCTTAATTGAATTTGTTGAAAATGACTAATTTTGAAACTATTCATACTTGCTAAATTTTCAATATATTTTTGACTGTGAGAAAATCTTCCAGATTTTTCTAAAAAATAGTCTTTGTTTTCATTTAATTCAATTGTAAAAACTAGACTTCCATAAATTTTATTTTTCGATTTGATAAGTTGAAAAATTTTCTTTAATTCTCCTACATATATAAACACATCGGCAAAGATTAATAAATTATAATTTAGTTTCTCGTTTTCTAAAAATGTAATAATATCAATATTCAAAAGTTTGTTATAAATATTTTTTTTCTTTGCCTCAAAAAGCATTTTTTTTGAAATATCTACACCAATCAATAATGAACAATAATCTTTAATTTTTTCTCCAACCAAACCAGTGCCGCACCCAAAATCTACAACATTACCAAAATTTTTATCTTTTTTTATTTCGAGTAACTTATCAAAAATCAATTCAGGTACGTTGTATTGAAGATCATTAACCAATGATACATCAAAATTTTTTGCATATTTATCAAATATATCTTGAATATGTTTTATCGGTACAGTCTTGGTATTCTTTCCTTCTAACGCTTTTATCCAAAAATTTACTTTGTTAATGTTTGTCGTATTAGTACCTATTTGGATAATTCTTTTTAATAAAATCAAAGCTTCATCGTATCTTTTTGAAGATATCAGAAAATTTGATAGTCTGAATATATAATCAACATTTTTTGGATCTAATTCAATAGCTTGGTTAAAGAAAATTTCCGCATTTTCTAAATCTTTTATTTCTTGGTAAACAATCCCAATGTTAAACAATATTTGTTTATTTTTATTATCAAAAGTTAAACCTTTTTTTAATGTTTTTAAAGCTTTATCAAATAAAGACATATCTTTTAAAACCAACCCCATATTTGAGTATGCATCTATATAATTTGGCTTTAATTTTATGGCAGTTTCAAATAATTCTAAGGCCTTGATTAATTTACCTTGTTCAAAGAATATTATTCCAAGATTATTATATGGGTCAGAAAATTTAGGTTCAATTTCAATGCTTTTTTCAAAAGCTTCATGTGCGTGGCTTAGATCATTTAAAATTTTATAAGCAGCACCTAAAATATTCCATATTATAAAATTTTTGTTGTCCTCTTTAATAAATCTTTTTGCCTCACTTATTAAATCATTAAATAAGCCTTTATTATACAAATTAATAAGATGTTGAATTTTATGATCCATCTTTATTTTTAATATTCTAATGAGTTAAGAAAGGCAACAAAAATAGAAATCAGGAATTTCATATGATATAACTAAGAACATTTTAATAGAATTGTTAAATAATTTATAAAATATTAATTTGTTTAATCAACTAAATAAATCATTCATCATATTAATAGATAAATTACTTCACATAATATAATTTAGATGTTGTTTAATACTAAAATATAATTAGCATTATCTTTAGATGTATAAAGATATTCCTAGAAAACAGTTACTAAAAAGCCCATTATCAAAAAAGTTTTTAAAATTCTATAATCATGGTCAAAGTTTTATTTCTTATAAAAGTAACTTTATTCTTGATGGATTTTTGTTTTTTCCAATAGATGAAAACACATTTACTTGTAGTGATTTGTTTTGCCACTTTGAGAAAATAAATTATAAAAAATTCTTTACAGAAGATTTTTATAATATGCACTTAAATTTTGATGCCCTTGAGACTGTAGAAAATGCTTTTATTATTGGCTCAAGTAGTAATTATTATCATTCTATCATTGATTTTTTTCCAAGACTTTTCTCTTATAAAAAATCTATTTTTAGGGATATTGATAAATTAATTATAGGAGATGATAAACTAAAACCTGTTTTTGATTATTTACTTGAAAAATTAAAAATTAAACTAGAAATTAAAATTATTAAAAATAAAATATATTTTTTTAAGAACTCCGTATTTACTATAAACAATAATTTTAAAAAAATTAATAATTTATATAGAAGTGCATTTTATGATGATAAATTAAATGCAACTCGAAAAATATTTATTTCTAGAAAAGATGCTTCCTCAAGAACAATAACCAATGAAGACGAGTTAATTAATTTTTTAAAGAATAATAATTTTGAAATTGTCAATTTGAGTGAAAAAAAATTTATAGATCAAGTTAAAATATTTAACTCCGCAAAATTGATAGTCGCTATGCATGGAGCTGGTCTTACTAATTTATTATTTTGTAAAAGTAATACTAAAGTAATTGAGATAACTAAAAACTTTGTAGATTATCTTAATACTGATGACCCTATTTATATGAAATTAAATGATAAAAAAAATATTGATTGGTTTACAAAAAAAAATTCATCTGATTATAATTTATATACTAGGTCGATGTATAATTATTTTTCAAAACAAAATAATTTAGAACACTTTTTTTATTTTGCTAAAGGTGAAAAGCCAAAAAATAAGTTTGAAAATGAGTATCAAGAATTTACTTATACAAGTCTAAGAGTTGATATTAAAAAACTTTCAAATTTAATTAAAGAAATCCAATTGTAACTTATGCAACCTAACGAATTTATAAATATAATTAAACATTCTATTGAGAGTGGTCAAATTGATGAGAAACTCCTAAGTCATGAGGCACGTTTTTTTCGTGGTAGATACATATTAAAAGCAATGAAAAACGTATCCAGATTGTTAAAACTTTTCAATTTTCAAGATAAAATTATCTTTCAAGATGGTGTTCCATACATAATACTTAATAAAGTTAAATTTACTCTAGATAATCCACTTTTTTTAAAACATACAGGAAGAAAATATTTATCACAATGTCAGAGCACTATTAATTTTATTAATCATATTCATTTGAAACCCAAGATAATAATAGATATAGGAGCATGTTGGGGTGAGTACTCTCTCCTTTTAGCTAAAGAGTTCCCAAAAAGTAAGATATTTAGTATTGAAGGCTCACCAGTAAATTTTAAATCTTTCTTAAACAACATTAGTGTAAATAGCAAAATTTCTAAAATTATTTCTCCTTTTAATTTGATTATTTCTGATTTAGATGGGGAAGGTACAATTACTAATAATTTAAACACTATGAATATAGCAAATGATGAAATAAATCAAAATAAATCAGAAGCAGATGTCGTAAAAGTCAAATCCAAAAAATTAAAAACTTTTATTTCACATAATAGTTTGAAAAAAATTGATTTTATGAAAATTGATATTGAAGGTTCAGAGTTAAAATTATTAAATTGTATTCAAAGCAATAATATTAAAGTCATTCAAATTGAGCTTATAAATTATAATGATATTAATGATAATATTGAGTTTATAGTTGCATTATCTGCATTGTTTAATTTTTTTGATACTACAAATTATAAAAAGTTAAATTTAGAACAAACAAAAGAATTAATTACCTATAGCCTCACAAAACAACCAACCATAGATATTTTTTTAGTTAATAAAAATTATAAAATTAATTTTTTTAATAAACATGAATGAAATAATATATCTAAATATTATATATTGTTTCAATTTATTTGCACTTTTTCATTTTCAACAAATTAATTATTATTTTTAATTTATAATATGATATAAACATCAAAAATATAAAGTTTTTATTTTATGAATCTTCAAGGGAAAAAAATTGTTGTAATTGGTGGTGCCGGACTTATAGGCTCACATACAGTTGATGAACTTGTTCACGAGGATGTGAAAGAAATACTAATTTATGACAATATGACAAGAGGATCAAAATACAATTTAAATGATGCATTAAAAGATAAAAGAGTAAAAATATATGATGTGGGAGGAGATATTTTACAAAATGATATTCTTGAATCTGCCCTAGAAAAAGCAGATGGCGTTTTCCACTTTGCTGCTTTGTGGCTTTTACAATGTCATGAATATCCTAGAAGTGCATTTGATGTTAACATTAAAGGTACCTTTAACGTTATGGACGCTTGTGTTAAAAAAAAGGTTAAAAGACTAGTGTACTCTTCTTCTGCCTCCGTATACGGCGATGCGGTTTATAACCCAATGGATGAAAATCATCCTTTTAACAATAAAAATTTTTATGGAGCTACTAAAATTGCTTGTGAAGCTCTATTACGATCTTATCATTTTAGATACAATTTAAATTACGTAGGATTACGATACATGAATGTTTATGGCCCACGACAAGATTATCATGGCGCATATGTGGCAGTTATTATGAAAATGCTAGACGCAATAGATAAAGGAAAAAGTCCTGTAATATTTGGCGATGGAAGTGAATCTTTTGATTTTATTTCTACATATGATTGTGCTCAAGCAAATATTTGCGCAATGAAAGCTGACACTGTCGACGAATTTTATAATGTTGGAACTGGAAAAAAAACATCCCTAAAAGAGTTGGCACAAATGTTAATTAAATTAAGAAATAGTAAAAAAGAAATTATTTATAAAAAATCCTCTCAAGCTACTTTTGTTAAAAATAGAATTGGCTGTCCAAAAAAAGCAAGTAATGATTTAGATTTTGTTTCAAAGATAAAGCTAAATGATGGCTTAAAAAAATTGATTAAGTGGAGAGATAATATGAAAAATAATAATTTAAATGTTTAATGTTGTATGAAAATAAATATTCCAATAGCAAAAGTTGACTTAAATAAATATGAAATTAATTCTGTACTAGGTCCCTTAAAAAATGGATGGTTAGTTCAAGGTCCAAAGGTAAAAGAGTTTGAGAAAAAATGGTCAGATTTTACTAAATCAAAATTTTCTATTGCCGTTACTTCATGCACATCAGCTCTACAATTATCTCTTATTGCCTTAGGTTTTAAACCTGGTGATGAAGCTATTGTTCCAGCCTTTACATGGATTTCGACGGCAAATGTCGTAGAACAACTTGGAGGAAAAGTTATTTTTTGTGATATAAACTTAAAGAGTTTTAATATAGACTATCAACAAATAGAAAAAAAAATTACCTCTAAAACAAAGTTTATAATTCCCGTACATCTTTTTGGATTCCCAGCTGATATGCCTGAAGTTTTAAAAATTGCAAAAAAATATAATTTAAAAATTGTTGAAGATGCAGCATGTGGTTTTGGAACCAAGATAAACGAAAAACACGTTGGATTATTTGGTGATACAGGCTGTTTTAGCTTTCATCCAAGAAAATCGATCACTACAGGTGAGGGAGGAATGATAACAACTCAAAGCCCAGAAATAGCCGAAAAACTTTGTAGATTAAGAGATCATGGTGCTACTTTGACCGATTTACAAAGACATTCAGGCCCAAAACCATATCTTTTAAGTGACCATTTAGATGCTGGATATAATCAAAGAATGACCGATATTCAGGGTGCTTTAGGAAGTGAACAAATGAATAGAGCCAATTCTATTTTGAATAAAAGACAAATTATTGCTAATAAGTATATTGACAAATTAAAAAACATTGAATGGTTAATTTTACCTATAAAAAAAGATGGGTTTGTTCATTCTTTTCAAAGTTTTGCTTGCTTGTTCAAACCTAAAAATTTAAATTTTAAAAACCTAAATAAAATTAAAAGCTTGAGAAACTCATTTATGGATAAACTTTTAAAAAGTGGCATATCCACACGACCTGCAACTCATTCCGTCATAGATTTGAGTTATTATAAAAATAATTACAATATTGACCCAAAAGACTTTCCAAATACAACTTTTGCAGCTAATGCCAGTATTTCGTTACCACTTTACAACAAACTTAAAGATAGTGAAATAACTTTCATAACTGAGGAAATTAAAAAAGGGTATGAATAAAAAAATTTTAATATCTCCTATAATAAGACAAATCTTAAATTTTTATGTTAGTTAAATGATTACAAGGTAAGGGCAAATAAATGAAAAAAAAACTTTTGTCTCTTCTAATTGAACTTAGATCAGAAATGAAAAAAAAGTTTAATCGACATGTATCTATACAAGATTTGTTATCAGACCGTTGGGAAACTGCAAGTTTTTATGGATTTGGAAAAGGAACTTCTTGTTATAATAATGTACTTATTATAGGTGATGTTAAAGTCGGAAAAAACACCTGGATAGGACCAAATGTAATATTAGACGGTTCAGGAGGTTTAGAAATAGGCGATTTTGTATCAATATCTGCTGGTGTACATATTTACACACATGATACTCTTGATTGGAGTCATTCAATGGGTAAAAAACCCGTAAAAAGAGCTAATACAAAAATAGGAAATGGAGTTTATCTAGGACCTAATAGCATTATACAAATGGGTACAACAATTAATGATAAAGCAACAGTTGGAGCAATGAGTTTTGTAAATAAAGATATTCCATTTGCAAGAAAATGGTATGGCACATCATTAAAGTGATTTGATATCTTAATTTTTTATTAACTTGTAACTAAGATTGCTAATCATTCAAAATTTGGTAAAACATTATCTAAATTTATTATTAACGAATTATTTGAGATTTTATGTGTGGTATAGCTGGAATTATTAGTTTTAACAATGAACCTGTTAAAAAAAATACTTTAATCTCAATGATTGATAGTATTAAACACAGAGGTCCTGATGGCGAAGGCTATTGGACACATGATAATATTGGTATTGCCCATTGTCGTTTATCGATTGTTGACTTATCTAAAAATGCTAACCAGCCTATGATATGTGACAACAATAGATATATACTATCCTACAATGGTGAAATATATAATTACCTTGAATTAAAAGATCTATTAAAAAAAGTAGGTTTTCTTTTCAAAACCAATTCTGACACTGAAGTGGTTCTTTACTCTCTAATTCATTGGGGGGCAGACGCTATAAAAAAATTTAATGGCATGTTTGCCTTTGCTTTTTTGGATAATAGTAAAAAAAAATTATTAATTGGTAGAGATAGATATGGTATTAAACCAATTTATTACAGTTTACAAAGAAAAAATTTCTATTTTGCATCTGAACAAAAAGCTATCATAACAAATAAGAGCTTCAAAAAAAATCTAAACCATCATTGCATATATGAATACTTTTCTTTCCAAAATATTCTTACAGATAATACTTTTTTAGAAGACATTAAATTATTAGATCCTGGAAGTTATTTAACTCTTGATCTTAATAACGAAAATTTGCAAACATTCAAATATTGGGATTATCAGTTTAAGGAGCCCAGCACAATCAATAGTAAGAATTATTATTTAGAAAGATTAGAAAGTTTATTTACTAGTGCTGTAAAAAAACAACTTATTGGCGATGTAGAGATTGGTACATATTTAAGTGGTGGACTAGATAGTAGTTTCATTACGGCTTTAACTTCTAATTTTGTACCTAACTCTCTAAAAACATTTACATGTGGGTTTGATATGAGTGCAGCTTCTGGTATTGAGCTTTCATTTGATGAAAGACAAAAAGCTGAATTAATTGCATCTAAGTTTAAAACAGATCATTTTCAAACAGTTCTAAAATCTGGTGATATGGAAAAGTCGATTTCAAAAGTTGTTTGGCATTTAGAGGAACCTCGTGTTGGTCAAAGTTATCCAAATTATTATATTTCGTCTTTAGTTAGTAAATTTGTTAAGGTAGTTCTTTCGGGCATAGGTGGAGATGAATTATTTGGAGGTTATCCTTGGCGATATAACTTGAACCTTAATTATAATAATTTAGATGATTTTATAAGAAAGTCCTATCAGTTGTGGCAAAGATTAATACCATCTTCAAAGATGAAGTCTTTTTTTTTTCCTATCCTAGAAAAGGTTAATAATTTAGATTCTTATGAAACCTTCAAGAATGTTTTTTTACAAGACAAAAACAATAATATTAAAGACCAAAATGATTACATTAATAAAATATTATATTTCGAGGCAAAAACTTTTTTACATGGTCTTTTTGTAGTTGAGGATAAATTATCAATGGCAAACAGTTTAGAAACAAGAGTTCCTTTTATGGATAATGATTTAGTTGATTTTGCCATGTCATGCCCTTTGAATTTAAAATTGAAAAACATTAACAAAAAATTTCATGTTAATGAAAATAACTTATTGAAAAAAAAATTTATAAAAACTAATCATGGAAAAAATATACTTAGAGAAATTCTAAAAGATGAATTACCAAAAGAAATAGTGACTATGTCAAAACAAGGTTTTTCGGCACCAGATGCAAGTTGGTTTAAAGGAGAAAGCATTGATTTTGTAAGAGATAAACTATATAACAATAATGCATCCATATACGGTTATTTGGATAAATTACAAGTTCAAAAAATGTTAGATGAGCACATGTCAGGAAAAGAAAATAAAAGGTTGTTGATTTGGTCTTTGATATACTTTGAAGAGTATTTAGATAAATTTATGTAAATTCTATTTCCTAATTTTTTTTAAATATTTAGACTGAAATAATCGAGTTTGCTAGCTCTAATTCGTTATCATAAGATTTGGCAATTGCTAAACTTTTTATAGACATATTGTTGTAAAATTGAACATCGTTTTCTAATCTTTTTATAATTTTGTTTAATTCTTCTTTATCATTTAAAATTAATTCAGGTACTCTTGATTTTTTGTAATTTGCTAAGTTTAATTGTTGTAAACTTAAAACTGGCTTTCCCTTTGCCATAATTTCAATAGCAGAAGATCCACACGGAAAAGGTATTGTATCAAGAAAAACATTACAACAATTTCCTAAAATATGAACGTCACTAAAACCTAAAACAATTGCTTGTTTCCTATTAATAAATTTTTTTAATTTATTTTCAGCTATAGATCTATCATTTGTCCCAGCGATAATTATTTTCCTTGATGAATTTTGACTTAAAATTTGAGAAACTAAATTTAGATATTCTTCTGAAATCTTTTCATATCTTGAAAAAGTGCCAATCACAAAATCTGATTTTGAAATGAAATGCTTATTTTTAAACTTATTTAAAACCTCAATATTTACTTTTGGATTTAAAAGTTCAAAATTTAAACTTTTTGGAACTTCAATAAATTTTTGGTTTTTAATCAAAGTTTTATTTACTAATTCTGGGACCAATAAAACATTGTCGAACCAAGGAACATGTGTAAAGCCAGGACTCCAGTAAATAATTTTAGAACTAACTTTTGAGAAATAAAGTGCAGTTCCAATATTAACTGGCATTTCAGTAATAATTTTTGCAGGTTGCATTTTTTGACAAATGATCCTCAGATTTATCAACTGTTTATAACATGACGAATCTTTGTCTTTTGACAATAAAATTAAGTTTGGATTACCCTTTCTTAATTCAATAAATTTTTGATCTATTTCACCCAGTGAAATAAGTATAACTTTTTTTTGTTTATTCAGTAATCCAGAAGTAATTGAATATATTACACTTCCTGGAGCATACATACCTTTGGTGGAAGCATGTCTACAAAAAATCACATAATTATCATTATTTAAATTATATTTTAAAGGTTCTATTCTTAATTCCTTTAATTTACTTTTTAGAATTTTAGAAAATGGGTTAAGTAAACTTTTTAAAATTTTATTTTGAGCAACTAAAAAATTTTGCTCTATTGTGACTGTATAACAAAATTGATGATAATTCGGAATTATATATAATAATTCATCAAATGACATCTTTGACATTATTTCAGGTAAAAACTTTGTTAATTCTTTTTCATATTTAATAAAATTTTTTGGTCTGTTATTCTCAAAATAAAATTTTAAAAATTTTAATAGCTCAATCTTCCTAATCTCAAAATTAGAAGAGTACTTAATTTTTTTAATATCAAAATTATATTCCATACTTTGCTATGAATACTTTAAATAAAGTTTGATTCATAGTTTATTTTATATTTAGTAAATTTTAAACTTTCTAAAATAACATTAAAACCAAACATTTTTTTTTCATACTTTACATCTCCAATAATTAGAACGTAATTAAAGTATGAAAGCGTCTACAAACACGTAAAATCTATAAGTTTTAAGTTAATCTGATCCTATATCAAGATTGAAATATATTTATTATACTTTCTTTATCTCTAATCTTTTAATATTAATAAATTTTTTATTCGTGTTCTTGACGAATTATAACTCCCTTATATAAAGAATATTACTATAAAAATCTCAGATTATTTTAGTAATGGAAAGAGTTGGATACAACCTATTAATACCATAGCTCCACCAAAAACAATTTTTGTTGTTGGTTTTATAAATGGTAATTTATTCAAATCGATTTCTGTTTTTTTACTTTGCCTGTTACCAATATAAATCAGAAATATACCTAATAAAATTATTACTACACCAATTTCCCATGGAACAAATATACCAATTTCAAGCCCTTTTTTCATATTTTAGCTTTTTTCCCAACTCCTTGGAGTAGTTCTTTAAAATACTTTTTCCAATATTTAGACATGGAGGTGTCAAAGAATTCATCAAAACATGGTGTTCCAAGAGTATAATGTACAATATTAGCATTTTGATTATCTTCATACTCAATTGCAAGCCAATTCCAAACTTTATCAAGCTCACCAATTTGGCTATCTTGCAACCATTGAAATCGATGAAGGTACGCGCCTGATTTCTTATTTACAAAATCAGGACTTAAACAGCTATTATCTGGATGATTACAATTCCACAAAATAACACTGGACCAATTTTTTCTTGGATAATTTTCATTAGTGTTTCCAAAATATTTTTTATTCATTTTAGTTTTATAATTGTGCTTTACCACTTGAATAGCAAAATTTTCATTCCTTAATTTCCATAATTTATTTAAATCTGCATTGCAAACCATATCTCCATCTAGATACAAAACCCAGCCTTCAAAATTCATTAAGTAAGGCGATAAAAATCTAGAATATATAAATTCATTGCTTCCATCTTCATGATTTTCTTTATATTTTGAAAAATTTTTTAAACATAATGGAATTATATTAACATGACAGCTTGTATTAGAAATAATGCTTTGCACACATGTATGAAATGCTACAGCCTCTCTTTCGTCATACCCAATAATTACATTAATTGTATCAACCATATTTTCTACTAGACAATAAAATTATATTTAAGATTTATCAACTTACTTTAATTATACTAAATTCAAAAAAAATACTATTAGTTTTACTATTTTTAAATAAGATCCAACTTACTAACGTAATTATGTCCTTAATTACTAAATAAAGTTAGAATATCTGTCTTTACATTTTCAATAGGATATGCCCAGTCATTATACTTTGTCTGTTGAAATATTTTAACTGATGGATACCAAATACTTTTATTTTTTTCTGAATTCCAATTCCACAACCTCCCTTTACCTAAAGGTAATAATAAAAATGTTTTCTTACCTAATGCACCAGCAATATGTGCATTTACATTGCTACATGTGATTATTAAATCACACGAATCTATAATTGAAGCTACACCAATTATATCATTATAATAATCTATACCTTTAAATTTTTGAATTTTTAATCCTGTATTTTCAAATAGAGTATTTCTATCTTCATCTGAATTTTTATACTCTAAATCTAAAAAAGTTAAATTATTTAATTTTAAAATAGGTAAAAAACTCTCTAGATTTATACTTTTATTTTGCCCAATTTCTTCATTTTTACTTGTCCAAGAAATTCCTACAATAATTTTGTTTTGGTTATAAAAAGTGGATTTGACTTTTGAACTAATTTTTGAGTTTATGTCAATATATGGGAAATTAACTTTTTTAAAGCTTTTAAGATCTTTCCTAAATAAATAACCCAAATCTCCTAATGGTAAATGAGCATCATATTGTTCTTCTTTTATGATAGTTTCATTATCTATGAAATTTATATTTTTATGCTTTCTTTCAAAAATTTTTATAAGTCTTTTGTCGAATTTAACTATAACATTTTTTGATAGATTAGAAATTTCAGAAAATATTGAGCCATACATAATTTGATCTCCTATTCCTTGTTCAGACCATATTAGTATGTTTTTTAATTCATTTAAGCTGGTAAGTTGTTTTTTTGAAGATTTAAAGCGAATTGAATTAAAATTATGATATAACCATCTGCTTTGAAAATTATTCCACCCTTCTTTAAACTCTTTATTATAAATTTGCATTTGAGCTAAATTGTATTTTGTTTCATAGCTGAATGGATCTATATCTAAAGACTTTTTTAAGAGTGAAATTCCTTTTTTAACTTCTCCTAAATGAGAATAGATAATTCCTAACTCTAAAAATGCTTTAGAATTACTATTGTCAATGCGTATCACTTCATTTAAGAGATTAATACATTCATTAAAATTATTTTGATTTTTGTATATAGAGGATAAAGCGATATAAGCATTAACAAACTTTTTATCAATCTCTAAACATTGTTTAAATATGGTTTCCGCTTCATTATACTCTTTTTGTGTTTTTTTTAAAATTCCTTCAAGATATAAAACTTTAATCAAATTTTCATTCTTTTTTTCAATATATATTTGAGATAAAATTTTCTTTGCTTCATTTACTTTTTCTAAATCAATTAATCTTTCAAAGAATTCAATTTTATAATCTAAAGTGTTAGAATTTGATGTGACTAACATTAATTTTTCAAATATTGATAATACTTTATTATAATTTTTTAAAATAAACAGAATTCGTGCATAAGAGATTAAAGCAAACTCATTTTTTTCATCAATCAATAAAGCATACTCTAAAAATAATTTACCTAATGAGAATTTACCTAAAATCTTATAAGTTTTTGCTAAATTAATATAAAAAATTATATCATAAGGATTTGAAAGAATGGCTTTTTCTTGATAAATTTTTGCTCTTAAAAAGTTTTTTTGTTTACCATAAAACTCACCTAGATATGAATTTATATAAGCATTTGTTGGGTCATACTTAATTAATGTATCAATCTGAATTTTAATATCATTTATATTTTTTTTTTTATATAATTCTTGAATTTGATCAGAATTAATTTTCATTTTCTTTATATACTTTAGTTTATTATCATTAAAAAAATGATCTAATCTCTTGTTTTTTGAATACTTAGTTTTTAAATCATTAATTAAATTAAAAGCTGATTGAATTTTTTTTTCTCTAAAATTCTTTTCAATATTAGACAATTGTCTTTCAATTATCATTAGTTTCTCCAAAATCTTCTGGAAAGAATAAAACGTGAGAATATTTTTTTCCAGTAACTAAATTTTGTAATAATACAGATGTTTCATTGTCAAATTCATCAATTATAACCCATTTTTTTAATTTTAAAGGAGACGTTGTAAAAATTAATTTAAAAATTGAACTATTCAATTTTTCACTATCTGAAAAAGTTAGAGCTATTATTCCACTAGTTTTTTCAAACTTAATTTTAAATTTATCTTCATCAAAATTGAATTCTTTATTTAAGAAAAAATTTAATGGAGTTTGATTGAGTGGGAAGTTGTTAGTTTGTTTTAATTTTTTATCCTGCACAGTTAACCAAAAACCATTAGAAGTTATAAGAAGATTATCAGGATTATGATATGATATTCTCAATTTACCTGGTAAGCTCAAAAAAATTTTTCCTTCTTTAATATTACCATCACTGTACACTTGGAAAAAATCAGCTTCCATAGATTTCAAATTTAACAAATATTCTTTTACATTAGTAAAATTATCCGCGTAAGATTTAAAAAAGTTTATATTAGTAAAAATAAAAATTAAAAATATTTTTAAAATAATTAAATTTTTCATTTATCCTCAGATATTATCTCTCTCTTGCCTGCTCTTCCAGGTTTTGAAATTATGTTATTTTCTTCCATTTTTTCTATAATTGTTGCGGCTCTATTATATCCAATTCTAAAATGTCTTTGAATAAAAGAAGTACTGGCTTTTTGTTCTCTAATAACTAATTTAATAGCCTCTTCATAAAGTTCATCTTTTGAATTATTAGATGATAAAAAATTTTCATTATCGTTCTCGTTATTGTTTTGCTCTTCAATTACAGTTTCATCATAATCTGGAATAGATTGTTTCATTAAATAAGAAGTTACATTTTCAACTTCATTATCATTTAAAAATGGCCCATGTACTCTTATAACTTTTCCGCCCCCAGCCATAAAAAGCATATCTCCTTTACCAAGAAGTTGTTCAGCTCCTTGTTCGCCAAGAATTGTCCTACTATCAATTTTACTAGTTACCTGAAATGATATTCTAGTTGGAAAATTTGCTTTGATTGTGCCCGTAATGACGTCAACCGACGGTCTTTGTGTAGCCATTACAACGTGAATTCCTGCAGCTCTTGCCATTTGAGCTAATCTTTGAACAGCTGCTTCTATTTCTTTTCCAGCTACAAGCATTAAATCTGCAACCTCATCTATTAAAATAACTATAAAGGGTAATGGTGTAAGATCTATTTCAGTTTCCTCAAACACTGGTTGTCCAGTTTCTGTATCAAAACCAACTTGAATATTTTGAGTTAAAATTTCACCTTTCCTTCTTGCAACTAATAATCTTTCATTAAAATTTTCGATATTTCTGACACCTAATTTGCTCATTAAAGTATATCTTTTTTCCATTTCTCTTACAGCCCATTTTAGAGCTGTTATTGCTTTTTTAGGATCTGTTACTACTGGAGTTAATAAATGTGGTATACCATCATAAACTGACAACTCTAACATCTTAGGGTCAATCATGATAAATCTACAAGTCTCAGGTGTGTGCTTATATAATAATGAAATTATCATTGAATTAACACCAACAGATTTACCAGAGCCAGTAGTACCCGCAATCAATAAATGAGGCATTGTGCTCAAATCTGCTATGATAGGCTTTCCAGCTATATCTTTCCCTAAACAAAGAGGTAATTTTTGATTTGAGTTTTGAAATTCTTTATCCTCTAAGATGTGTCTTAGTGTAACAATTTCTCTTTTTTTATTTGGGAGCTCTATACCTATTACATTTTTTCCAGGGACCATAGCAACTCTCACAGATTCTGCTAACATTGATCTTGCAATATCGTCAGCCAAAGAAATAACTCTTTGACTTCTTAGTCCAGGAGCAGGTTTTAAATCATATCTTGTTACAACAGGCCCATATTGAACTGTTTCAATAAGTCCATCAATTGAATAATCTTTAAGAACACCCTCTAGTAACCTAGCATTAGAATTTAGTACTTCTTGGTCAGGGGCTAGACTAGAAATTTTTTGTTCTATCAATAAATTCACCGATGGTAAAGTGAACCCATTTTGCGAAGTTAAAGGTAAATTCTGTTGTCTTTTTTCTTTTGTTTCTGACTTATATTTTTTTTGTTCAGGTAAAATTACTTTATTAATGTTTAAAGGAGCTTTTTTTTCTATTTTTTTATTTTTTCTTCCAATAAAATAAATAAAATTTTTAAAGTAATCATAAAATGATTTATTTTTTTCTAGAACAGAGTTTTCTTGATTTGGATAGAAATAAAATTTCTTCAGAAGTAGATTGTTTAATAATTGTAATATCCAATAAAATGGCAAATAAAAAGGGGAAATTATTTTTCTAAAAAATCTTAATTCATGCATTTTAATTGAAGCAGAGTAAATGAATATGAAAAAGCTAAATAATGTTAAAAAGATATTTGATAAAATAGATGACGAAGTAATTCCAAAATTTAATAGATTTTCTACTTCACCTAAAATAAATCTATAAGCATTGCTACAAAATCCTTTATGCATGAAAATTTGGCTTTTATCAAAAAAATTTATGCTTAATATTTTATGAATTGGTTGAGACAATATGCCGAACAGCAAAATCAGAATTAATATAAGAATAAATTTAAGCCAAAATTTTTGAACAGTTTGGCATTTTAAGTATTTGAACCCATATAAAAAAAAAATTAAAATCAAAAAAAATGGAACCAAAATTCCAAATTCTTTTAAAAGAAAACCTGATGTATATGATCCTAATACGCCAAAATAATTCTTTGTTTCTATACTTGATACTACACGCCAACCGGTTTCATTGTAATTAAATGATAAAGATGACAAAGCGATAAAAACTGCCAAAAGAAAAAAAAATATACCTATACAAATTAGTGCTAATTTTTTTTTTAAGGTTAGTTCAATATTTTTACTATGATCATACATAGTTAATTATTTTTTTTAAAATAGTTAGAAATTCTTTCCATAGCTTCCATAATAATTTCTTTTTTATGAACAAGTGCGATTCTTAAGAATCCTTTGCATGGATTTTCTCCTGATACTTCTTCTGCCATGAATGTTCCTGGCATAACTCTTATAGAATAGTTCTTCCAAAGGTTAACTGTTGTTTTCAAATCATCTTCAACTGGAAGCCACAAATAAAAACCAGCATCAGGTACTTTTAAATCTGGATGACTTTCCATCAAATAATCTTTTGCAATTTTGAAATTTTGATCGTAATGTAAACACGTTTGATAATTATGTTTATCATCCTTATATAAAGAAGCAGCAATATTTTGTATTGGGATTGGTAAGGGTGACGCGCCATTAGAAACCAATAATTTATAGAGAGAAATCACTTTCTTATCCCCTACAATGAATCCTGCTCTAAGACCTGGTACATTGCTTCTTTTAGATAATGAATTAAAAATTACAATGTTATCCAAATTTGAATTCATTTTTATTAGAGCATCTAAACAACCAATAGGTTTTGGGGATGTAGTTCTGTAAATATCTATATAGCATTCATCTACAGCCAAAATAAAATCATATTTCTTTGCCAACTTTATTGCCTTTATCAAATAATCTATATTGGCTAGAGCGCCATGAGGATTAGAGGGAAAACATAAATACATTATTATTGTTGCTTCTAATGTTTCTTCTGATAAATTTTCAAGATTTGGGTTATAATTGTTATCTTTATTTGCGTTAATCCAAATAATTTTTGATCCACTTTCAATAGCACCAGCTCTCCAAGCATGATAGAAAGGGTTTGTTAAAATTGCTACAGGGTTCTTTTTTTTCTTATTTTTAGAGATAAGTCCAACTAAGTGTAAAGCCTCTCTTGTTCCTGGAACAGGAACTATATTTTTATCAAAATTAATAATTTTTTCTGAGCCAGGAAACCTTTTATTTAAATAGGTTCTTATAGCATCACTTAAAACCGGAATAGGGTCAGATGGTGGATACTTTCCCCATTCATTAAAAAAATTATCAAATTGATTTCTGATAAACTTAGGAGGGCCTAACTGTGGTTCTCCAATAGACATTTTTAAAACTTTTAAATTTGGATTAGAAGGAATATTATCTAGTAAAGAACTTAAACTTCCAAACATCCATTTTCTTAAAACATCAAAATCTTCATTTATCATAATAATTTCATATTTAATACACACTCTGTTTGAAAATTAAATAAAAATAATTTAATTTTTTCATATGATTAAAAATAAAAATGAAGAAAATTATGATGTCACAATTGTAGGTGGTGGTCTTACAGGCAAACTAATGGCTTCTATTCTTGTAAACAGTAACATAATCGCGAAAAAAAAATTGTGTTGGATTGATACTGATAATAAATCAAGTATAGATAAAAGAGTAAGTTTTATAAATTATAATAATTTTCTTAAACTCAAAAAAAATTACGGATGTAATTTTTTAAATAAAAATTACATGAAAATCAGTAAAATTGAAATTCATAATATGAATGAAAAAAATCCTCTAAATTTAGAAGACAAAAATGGTCATGGTATTATAATTAGAAATGACATCTTGAAAGAAAATCTTAATTTTCCTGAGAATGACTTAGTCATTCATAAATCCAAAGTAGCTTCAACAAATTGTGATCAACTGCATAGATATTTAATTTTAGAAGATGGTAAAAAAGTAAAAACCTCTTTAGTTCTTTCAGCTGATGGAAATTCATCACTTTTAAGAAAGCTATCAAAGATAAACTATATTAATCATGCACTGAATCACACAATTATAAGTGGGTACCTAAATTGCAAAAATTTTGATATGTTCTCAGCAAAACAAATTTTTTTGAAAGATAGTTTTATTGGTTTATTGCCTTATTCTAAAAACATGATTAATTTTGTATGGAGTTTAGATAACGGAATACTTAATAAAAATTCAAAATTTAAATACTATAATGAGTTAATAAAAAGATTAAATTATTTTTTTTCTCAAGAGAACATTATTTTCATTAGCCCTAAATCAAAAAATATTAAATTACAAATATATCCTATAAATGTTAAATATGTCAAAAAACCATTCCAAAAAAGAATAGCGTTAATTGGTGACGCAGCACATACGATTCACCCTCTAGCCGGACAAGGGTTTAATTTGTCAATTGAAGATTGTTTTGATGTTCTAAAATGTTTGCAAAATGCAAAGAAAATTGGAAAAGATTTTGGAGAAGTTTCAGTTTTAAAAGAATATAATAATTTAAGAAAATATAGAATCAAATTCATCACTTTAGTAACCACATCTTTATTCTATATTTTTAAAAAGCAAAAAAGCTATTTAAATAAATTAATTAATTTTAGTTTTGAAAAAATTGATAAAACATCGTTCAAAAATATTTTTAAAATCCTAGCTAGAGGATATTAATTTTTATCTAATTTTTTTGCTTCTTTTTCTAATAAAATAGGTATTTTATCTCTAATAGGATAAGCTAAATTTGCCTTTAAACTTATTAATTCTTTTCTTTTCTTGTCATATTTTAGTTTTCCACCTGTTTTTGGGCAAACCAAAATTTCAAGTAATTTGCTAATATTCTGTTCGAATTTAATGTTTGATTTCATTTTGTTCTTCATTTGGATTTATTGTATTTTGTAAAATTGATACTAGTAATATATACCTCTCATCAATCGTATTAGATTCAAGCAACATTTGCTTTTCATGAACTGAAAAAGGACAAATCATTGATAATTGATTAATTAAATTAATATTCGAAGAAGATTTTATATAATTCCAATTTGAATCTATTTTTTTATACTTTAAATAACTTTTTAAAGTCGTTTTTAGACGTTTATCATCATTAAACTTGAAATTAGAATGATTGCTTAAGTAGTTAGAATCATTTTGAAAATTTTCTGTAGATATATTCGAACTTATATAACCTCTTTTAACTAAACTACTATCTATAATTTTAAATCTAGAAAGACCTTTAAGTGATATTAAATAGGTATTTTGTTCTGTTTCCTCAAATTTAATTATTTTCCCAAAACAACCTACAATATTTTTAAATGATAGAGATTTATCTTCCTTTTTCATAATAGGTTGTACTATACCAATTAATCTCGAATTTGTTTTCAAACTATCTTCAACCATATTCAAATATCTTTTTTCAAAAACATTTAATGGAAGTGATGAACCTGGTAACAGAATTACGCCATCAAGTGGAAAAATTGGTATTACAAATTTAATATTTTTCATATTATTTTTAATTAAATAAAATTGATGATAACTGTCTTCTAGCCTTTCTTGCTTCTTCAGAAGCTAGATCATGGCTATTTATAAAACTTAATAATTTTTTTCTTGCCTCTTGATCATTCCATTTTGGGTCAATTTTAATTGCTTGGATTAATGTAGAATAACACTCAGAAATTTTACCAACACCAAACAAAGCATTAGATAAATTTATATGAGCTTGAATATCATTTGGGTTTTCTTCAAGGAATTTTTTCAAATCATCGAAATTTTTACTAGCCTCAAAAGATTTTTCTTTAATCTCTAGCTTCAAAGAAATTTCATTAATTTTTTTTTCATTCAAAATTTCTTCTGGTAAAATTGACATGAATTCTCTTGCATCATCAAATTTTTTTAGCTCTATAAAAGATATGAGTTTTCCATAACATGCATCTATGTTATTTTGATCAATATCCAAAATTGTATTAGCCTGTTTTAATGCATCTTCCCAATTTGAATTTGTAATAAAAATTTCTAAACTTTCTAGATTTTCTTTTACACCTGAGTCAGGGCCAGAGAGCTCAGAAATCTTTTTAACAAAATCAATAACTTCACTTTCGGGAACATTTCCTTGGAAACCATCAACTACTTGTCCATTAAAAAAAGCATAAACCATAGGTATAGATTGGATTTGCATTTGGGCTGCAATCGATTGATTCTCGTCAATATTAATTTTAGCTAAAATAACTTTACCTGAGAAAGAGTTTACCGCACTTTCTATTATCGGTGTTAATTGTTTGCAAGGTGAACACCATGGAGCCCAAAAATCTACAATAACAGGCAAATTCTCTGAGGCTTTAATAACCTTTTCAACAAAGTTTTTACTAGTAACTTCTATGATAATATCCGTCATATTTAATTATATTTTGAATTCATGTATTAGACTCTATTAATGATCATATGCTTAGTCAAAAAAATTAATCAAGAGTTAATATTCATTATTTGTTACAAAAGACTACTATTGACGCCATTAAGCAATGAGGTGTATTTAACTAATTATGTACAAATCTAAAGTAGGGTTAATTGGTTTAGGACGATGGGGTAAAAATATATATCGTAATTTAGAATCATTTAGTGTTATCGAAAAAGTTTACGATAATAACTTAAAAAATCTTTCACAATTTGTGATTAATAAAACTAAAATTGCTGAAAACCCAGACGAACTGATATTAGCAAAAAATATTGACAGTGTATTTATTGCATCTCCAGCTTCAACGCATAAAGAATATATCATTAAATCACTTTTGAATAATAAAAATGTTTTTGTTGAAAAACCTCTATGCCTTTCTCTTGATGAATCACATGAAATAAAAAAAATTGCTACCCAAATGAATAAAATTGTTTTTGTTGGCCATCTTCTTCATTATCACAATGCATTTAAGGAATTGAAAAACAATGTTCAATTAGGAAAAATTGGAAATCTGAAAGTAATAAAATCCAACAGGTTGAACTTTGGATCTATTAGAGACAAAGAATCAGTTTTATATGATTTAACTTCTCATGATATCTCAATGATTTTATCTATTACAAAAAAACTACCAAAAAAAGTTGAAGTCAATGCCATTTTTAAATATTCAAAAAAGATAGCTGACTATATAAACGTTATTCTTTATTTTGAAAAAGACATTATAGCAATTGTCAATTCAGACTGGATTAGTCCCTATAAAGAACATAGGTTTAGCGTGCTTGGATCTGATGGAAGTTTGGTCTTTGACGATGTTAAAGATTGGCCAGAAAAATTAATATATAATCCAAGTTTAATTAATAATGATAAAAAAATTACTTACAAACCAGAAATACCAATTTATACAAAAAAATATGAACCTCTAAAACAAGAAATTGAGGCTTTTTTGCAATGTGTTGAAAATAAAGAAACTCCTTTTACTAATATTGAAGAAGCTTTAAATGTGCAAATTGTTCTGAATATGATAGAAGAAAAATTAAAAGAGGAATATTTTTAATATGCTGGATTTTATCGACTTAAAACAACAACAAAAATTAATTAGAGATAAAGTTGATAAAAGAATTTGTAAAGTTCTTGATCATGGACAATATATTCAAGGCCCTGAGGTTAAAGAACTTGAAAAAGAATTATCTTTATTTTCTAAATCTAAGTTTGTTTTGTGTTGTTCTAGTGGTACAGATGCTCTTGTTTTAGGATTAATTGCGCTAGGATTAAAACCAAATGAGGGGGTTATAGTTCCATCTTTTACATTTGCTTCTACTGCAGAAGCTGTGTGTATGCTCGGTGGAATTCCTTTTTTTTCAGATGTAAAATTAGATACTTATAATATTTGTGAAGAGAGTATTATTAAATCTATCGACAAAGCAAATAAAATAGGAATTAATTTAAAGGGCATCATTACAGTTGGCTTATTTGGTCAACCTTGCGATATGGACAAAATAAAAGAAATAGCAGATATTAATAATTTATGGGTTTTTGATGATGCAGCTCAATCATTTGGAGCAAAATATAAAGATAAAATATCAGGAAATTTATGTGAAATTTCTGCAACCTCTTTTTTCCCAGCAAAACCATTAGGATGTTATGGTGATGGTGGAGCATTATTCACAAATAATGAAAATTTTTATAAAATTGCATATTCTTCTCATTTACATGGAATGGGAAATAATAAATATGAATATGACCGAATTGGAATGAATGGAAGAATAGATACAATTCAGGCCGCAATTCTTCTAGAAAAATTAAAAATTTTTAAATCTGAGTTGCTCAAAAGAGAGGAAATAGCGAAGTATTATATTAAAAGATTTTTAAAATTTAACACAAATATTAATGTACCTAAACTAACCAATAATACAAATAGTAGTTGGGCTCAATTCACAATTCAACTTCCATTGAATTGCAATAGAGAAAAATTTCAAAGCCTAATGAGACAAAAAAACATACCTACTGCAATATATTATCCCATACCAATACATTGCCAGTCTCCTTATCAAAATTTTCCAATTTCTCCTGATAATTTGAAAAATACAATAGAATTATCAAATAGAGTTGTTTCATTACCAATGCATCCTTATTTATCTCAAAAAAACGTTGACTATATATCAACTACTGCAGACGAAATTATAACAAGCTTAATTTGAATAATTGCTTGCTTAGTCTTATTTTAATAATTATAACAATATTTAAGCGGGCGTAGCTCAGGGGTAGAGCACAACCTTGCCAAGGTTGGGGTCGAGGGTTCAAATCCCTTCGCCCGCTCCATTTATTAAATTTTAATTTAAATAACCAATTCAATAAATTATGAATAAAATTATTTTAATACTTATCTTCTATATTTACTTTACTTTAACATCGTCTTATTCTAATTCATTATCAGAAAAATACTTAGAGGATGCTAGTTTATATTCTGTGAAATTAAGAGTGTCAGTTGATAAACCATTTATTGAAGATAAAAAAGTTGGTTTAAGATTAGGTAGTGGTTTCCTTGTTGACAAAAAAAAAGGTTTAATTATCACAAATGCACATGTAACAGGTAGTTCAATTTCAAAAGTAAGAGTTGCATTTCGAGATAATGATTTTATTAATGCCAAACAAGTTTATGTTGACCAAGAGATAGACATGGCAATTTTAAAAATTAAAACTTCTGATATTCCTCCAAAAATTAAAGAAGCAAAACTTATGTGTAACGATAAAGTTGCAAATGGTGCATCCGTAGCTGCATTTGGACATCCAAAAGGTTTATCATTTTCAGCCTCTAGAGGAATTGTATCTAAATACAGATTCTATAGAGGTAAAGATGTAATCCAAACAGATGCTGCTATAAATAGTGGAAACTCTGGCGGTCCACTTATTGACTTGAATACAGGTTTAGTAATAGGCATAAATAAATCATCATTCAAAAATTCTCAAGGTCTTAGCTTTGCTGTACCTTCAAATTATGTTTGTATAATTCTTAATCTATTTAAAGAGGGGAGAAATCCTGCGCCTATTGAATTGCCATTACGATTTGCCGAAGACAGAGAGGCAGAAAATTATAAAAAGGTAAGCAGTTTTTTTTATAATGGTAAAAATATTGAAATAGGATCATTACTAATTGAAGTTGATGGAAAAAAAATTAACTCTCCATCTGAATTAAGCTTTTATTTAAGGGGAAGAAAAGGAGAGGCAAAATTAACTTTTCAAAGTAATCAGGGTATAAATTCGTATAAAATTAAATTAAAACCACGTCAAAAAGTATTGGATAGAAAGTTTTTATATCTTTCTGGAGCAATTATTTCAAAAGATTATAGTTCAAAATATGATGATTTTAAAACCCCTTTTTTTATTCATAGTGTAATTGATGGAACTGAAGCTGAGTTAGCCGGACTCTGGCAACATTGTTGGATTAAATCAGTTGAAAGAGTAGAACCTAGAGATTTAAAACATATTAAATCTTTAGTCATAAATAAAAAAGAAGTTTCCATTATTACAAGATGTTTTAGTAGTAGAACCGACGTGATGACTTCTGATTATTTTTTAAAATTGAAAATAGATAATCAAAAAATTTATTAAAACTAAATTAAAATACACTTTTAAAAACATATAAAAATAGTTATTTACTCAATAGATAAAATCATATGAATATTTTCATATTTTTCATAGCATCAATAAATTCATTAATTATGTCATCTGAAATATTATTAAACTCAGATTTAATTGATTTATAACTTACTATTCTTTTTTCAAAAACAAATTTAATTATTTGAAAAAACTTTTCAGGAACTGGAACTTTATGTTTTTCATTAACTATAAAGATTTTTTTTTCTTCCTCTGTAATTGTTATGTTTTTTGCAATTTCATACTGAACGCCATGATTTATTATTTTCTCTATGTCATAACCTGTAAGCTTGTATGGCCATTCTTTGAAGTAATTGAGTGAGTGTTCATATAATTTTTCATTATTAAAAATTTTATTTAACTGAGATGTTATTTCGGTATGTATATTTTTTATATCATCAGTAGAATTAATTTGTCTAATATCAGATCTAAAAAAATCATTTATAATTAACTGATCATAATAATATTGAAATATATCTATTGGCTTTAAATATGTTATTCCGAAAGCAATATGCATTGCGCCATTTTTTGAGGCTAAAGCATCATGAAATTGACCTCTAGGTAGATATAATAAATCTCCTGGCTTCAGAAGAACTTGATCGATTATTTTTCCTGGCTTTTCCGTTTTATCATTTAACTCTTGTTTATAGATAGGATGATTAATTGGGTCTTTTTCAAAATTTTCATAAATGTTCCAAATCTTTTCTCCTTCACAATGTAAAGCAAATACGTCATGAGTATCAAAATGAGGTGCAAAAGCTTGATGACTTTGCATAGAAAAATATAAATTCGCTTGGCATCTTCCATTTGTAATACTCTGTAGATCACTAGCTAATTTTTCAATTTCATTTGAAAAATAAATCAAATCATTTAAGACAAGCGAAGCTCCTTTTCTCAAATAATTTTCAACCTTAATAGGATCTGGAGCCGTTTTAGCAAATCCTAAAGTATCGCCCTTTGTAAAAAATGCTGTGAAAGGTATCGTATTTTTATTTAAAACTAAGGCAAAATTTTTATTATCCCAACAATTATGCATAGAAATAAGTTTATTTAAGCTTTTTATATTCATAACTTTTTTTAAACTTTCATTTTCGTTTTTTAAGTGAATATATTTCTTTTCACTTTTGGCTTTTGCCAAGAGATCAATTTGATTATTAGAAAAATAATTTGACATATTTAATCTATCCTTAATTTAAAAAAAAATGATATTTATCGTATATATAAATAAGTATAATTATATCATGAGAATTATTTTAATTTTAACATTTATTTTTTTTTCACACAAAGCTTTTAGTTTTGTTGATTATACTTATTTAATATGTAAAAAAGAAACTGAAATTCTTGACAAACTCAAAATTAATGAGAATTTTATTTTTTTTACTCTAAAACAAGGGAATTTTCTTGAACAAATAATTAATATTAATAAAGACACAGAAAATATAAGTATTTTTGAAATAATTAATAAAAGTGGAGATTACAATTTTGACGATAAGTTAATTACTTTAAAAGAAAATTTGTTTTTTCGAAAAATTAAATTAAAAAAAGAATTAAACAGAAAATCACTTAATCTAACAACTTACAAAAATAAAAAAATAACTGATAATCACATATGTACCAAAGCTAAATATAACGATTATAAAAGTAAAATTAATGAATTAATTTCTACACTAAAAGAATCCTGGAAAAATGAATATAAAGATAATAAAATGTAGCAATGCAAGTTATATGTTTTGAAGATGCAAGGAAGTTAAGTTCAAAAGAAATTAGAAAAAAGATTAGGCAAGAACTTTATAATAATCATACCTCAGGTTTGGCTACTAACAAACTTCAAGCTAATATCGTCATCTTACCAAATGAATATGCGACTGATTTTATTAATTTTTGTAAATTAAACCCAAAAGCATGTCCCTTGGTTGGTCAAACAAAATTAGATAATCCATATTTCGAAACTTTAGGTGATAACATTGACATAAGATTTGATGTGCCACTATATAATATTTATGAAAACGGAAACTTAATTTCTACTGTTAGAAATATTGAAGATTACTGGGACAATAGTTTTGTAGCTTTTGCAATTGGTTGCTCTTTTTCATTTGAAGATGCATTACTAAATGCTGGGCTTAAAATTGAGCACATTACAAATAATAAAGTTGTTCCAATGTATAGAACAAATATAAAAAATAAAAAAAGTGGGCCCTTTAATAGTAAAATGGTTGTATCAATGAGAATTTTTAATCAAAAAGATATAAATAAAGTTAAGCAAGTTTCAGGAAATTTCTCTTTTGCTCACGGAGACCCAATCCACATAGGTAATCCAGTTGAAATTGGTATTAACAATATTTTAAGTCCTGACTGGGGAGACAGCCCTAGAAAAAAAAATAATTACGAAGAATATATCTTCTGGGCTTGTGGAGTAACCCCTCAAAACGCAATCATTGAAGCCAAGATTCCATTTTGTATTACTCATACTCCAGGACATATGTTGATTACAGACATTACAGAAGATAGTTTACATGATTAATTCTTTTAAATGTTTACAACTTTGATTTTTGATAAAGCTTCTCTAGCTTTTTTAAAGTTACTCGCTAAAATTACCCCCATTCTTCTAAAAGGTTTAGTTTCTGGTTTACCAAAAATTCTAATATCAATATTTTTATCTTGAAATGCATTTTCAATTCCTTTGATTAAAAACTTACCTTTTGCATTTCTATTTGCGAGAATAACTTGACTTACCCCTTTTTTATAAATTTCAATTTTTGGTATTGTAAAATCTAATATTGCTCGAGCGTGTAAGTCAAATTCGCTAAAATTTTGAGTAAACATTGTAACCATTCCTGTATCATGTGGTCTTGGACTTAATTCACTAAAATAAACCCCTTCTTTTTTTACAAAAAACTCTATACCAAATAAACCCTGTCCATTTAAATCTTTTACAATTTTTTTAGCTATAATTTTCATTTTGTTAACGATGTTTTGTTCACATTTTGCTGGTTGCCAACTGTATTGGTAATCGCCTCTTTCTTGAACATGTCCTATGGGTGGACAAAAATGAATGTCACCCTTCGAGTCCAAAATTGTAAGCAAAGTAACTTCATAATCAAAATCTATAAACTCTTCAATTATAACTTTATTTTTGTTTCCTCTCATACCATTCAAAGCAAAGGTCCACGCTTTTTTTACTTCAGACACTGTAGAAGCATAACTTTGGCCCTTTCCAGAGGAACTCATTACTGGTTTAATTGCAACTTTACCATTAATATTATGAAACATTTCAATTAATTCATTCAACGTTTCTGCATAACCAAATCTTGCAGTTTTTATTCCAAGTTCTTTTGCTCTATTTCTAATTTTATCTCTATTCATTGTCATACTAACTGCTCTAGAAGAAGGAACTACTTTTAGACCATTTTTTTCAAATTTTTCTAAACTTTCAGTATCAATTGCCTCAATTTCAGGAACTATTAAGTCAGGTTGATGTTTATCAATTACTTGTTTCAAATTATTAGAGTTCAACATGTCAAAAACTTCACATTTTTGAGAGACTTGCATAGCAGGCGCATTTTTATATTTATCACAAGCAATTATGTAACATCCAAATCTTTGAAGACTTATAGTAAGTTCTTTACCAAGCTCACCACTTCCTAGTAATAAAATCTTTTTCATTTAATTTCTCTTTTTAATGTTTTTAAAAAATCATATAATTTTATGATGAAAATCATTGATGAATTGAGTTTCTCTTATCTTGAGTATAAAATCAATAATTCATATACAAATAGATTAATGAAATATGGAAACAGCCCTCAAGGTCTGTTCTGGAAAAATTCGTTTACCCAAATACATAGATTTGAATTGATAATTACTGCTTTAAATAAATATTATAATCTTAATCAATTTACAATTTGTGATATTGGTTGTGGGTATGGAAAATTCTTACAATTTTTAAAAAAAAAATTAAACACATCTACTTTTCAATATCAAGGCTGCGATTTAAATAATAAACTAATTGATCATTGTACAAAAAATTATTCTGATAAGAACTGTAAATTTTATAAAAAATCTTTACCAAATGGAATTGTAGACTTTTCAGTTATGTCTGGAACTTTTAATTTAAGTGTTACTGACAATATAAAGATATGGGAGAAATATGTTTTAAAAAATTTAACTAATATTTGGAAACAAACAAATAAAATAATGGCATTTAATTTATTACATCAAGATGAAAAAAAAATTAAACAAGGACTTTATTATACTAACAAAAATTGGATAAAGGATATGTGTGAACAAAAATTTGGAAAAACTGAAATTATTTTATCTTCAATATTACCGGACGATGTTTTAATTATAGTTCAGAATTAATTTAAATCATTTACAAAATTAATAATATGATCTGAAAATTGCTCAGGTTCCTCTAATGGAATTAAATGGCCACAATTAGGCAACTCTATTCTTTTTGAGTTTTTTATTTTATTCACTAATTCTTCAATGTCTTCCGGAATTCTAAACATTTTATCTAAATGACCCGTCATAACTAAAGTTGGAATATTTATTTTAGACCAATCAAAAGACCAGTTCGCAGATAATGAAACTTCCATAAGCTTAAAAATACCATCACTTTTCTTTAAAGGTTTATAGTTTTCAAAATTTAAAGCATTAGATTTTACTTTATCTAAAAACTTTGGAGAAGCTATTACTGGCATTCCCATATCCATAATTAATGCACTACCTCCAAGTTTAGCAGCATTAACCATAGCGCGATTTATCCAATCTAACCTTGAAGAGGGTTTTCTAAGTGTATTTATCAAAATAAGGCCTTTTACATCTATTTCTTCTAATGAGGCAATAGCTGCATATAAACCACCAATTGATAGTCCACAAAGTATAATATTTTTCAAGTTTAAATGATCTATTAGCTTTAAAAGATCAGATATAATAATTTCGGATGTTAAGTCGATGCTTTCGTCAAAACTTGAATTAATTTGTCCACGAAAATTATATGTCAAATAACTATAGCCTTCATCTTTCAATCTTTTGCCAATTACTCCATTCCAAGCAGAAGTATTACCCGTTAAAGCATTCACAAAAATATAAGTATAAGTATTTTGTTTACCCTCTTCATATTCGTAATATAAAGAGTTTTTTTGATCTATATCTAGCTTACTCACTAACATTCTTTTTATCTTTAGTATCTATTTCTTCATCATTTAACACATTATCATTCATTTCAATCTTTAAGTGAGAATAATGTGTTTCTAATTCTTGAATTCTTTTATTTTTGAAATCCAAATATTTTTTTTGTTGGTCACTAACATCTAAGTTTTCCGAATTCATTGGTTGATCTTCTATGGCTTCATCAATTTCTGGCTTAAGTGGTTCATCCCCTATCAAATCTTGAAACTGAACTATAGCCTCTAATCCTATTTTAATTGCTTTTCTATCTTCATCATTTTCAGATTCATCATAACCAACATAGAGTGCATGTATTATATGTTGTTTTGGATCAGGCAATAATTTTGTATCATAAAGATAATCATTGTGTGCATCTAATTCATTGTAAAATTTTGTAAATCTAAATAAAAGTTCTCTAGTTCTCGAGGGTCCATCATTTTTTGGCTTTAAAACTTCTCTTTCTACCTTAACAGAACCATAATTGTTCCATATTGAAATGCAGACTAAGGCTGTAAATGTAATCAACAAAGCCAAAACAAATGGTGTTGTATCTTCAAATGCAGTCAATCAACTCTCCATAAATGATTATATAAACTAAGACATATGATTTATATAATTATTTAAATATTTCTATAAAATAAATTAAGATTATGTCTTTTTTTTGATGTAAGTTTGCAATGATACACGTTTTAATGTTAGGCTATCATAAATCAAAACAATAAGGAGATTATTATGAATCGGATACTCGGAACTGTTATTGTAGCAGTAGCCGTAGCAGTTGGTATCTATTATTATACTGCCGAGAAAAAAATTGAGACAGCATGTGGCAAGGTCACTATTGCAGAAATGAATTGGGCTTCTGCAGAACTGATGGCAAATGTTGATAAAATAATTTTAGAGAAGGGTTATGATTGTGAAGTTGAATTAGTTGCAGGTGCAACTATGCCTACTTTTACATCAATGAATGAAAAAGGAATGCCAGATATTGCGCCTGAACTCTGGAGTAATGCTGTACAAGGGCCATTATCAAAAGCAAAAGATGAGAAAAGGCTTTTTGTAGCAAATCCAGGACCAATAACAGGTCTAGGTGAGGGTTGGTGGGTGTCACCAAGCGTAATAAAAAACCATCCAGAACTTAAAACTGTTTTAGATATTATAGAAAGACCAGATTTATTTCCACATCCTGAAGATAGTTCTAAAGGAGGAATGATGACATGTCCTGCGGGCTGGAACTGTCAGCTTTCTACAAATAACCTGTTTAGAGCCTTTAAAATGGAAGAAAAAGGATGGAAACTAATTGATCCAGGTTCAGCTGCAGGTTTAGATGGTGCTATCGCAAAAGCATCCACAAGAAATGAGAATTGGTTTGGTTATTATTGGACACCAACTTCAGTAGTTGGTAAATATGGTCTTGTAAAAATTCCATTTGGTGTAGATTATGATGATGATAACTGGCATAATTGTATTGTAAAACCAGAAAAAGAGTGTGCTAATCCAAAACCAACCTCTTGGACAAAATCGGTAGTTGAAACTGTTGTAACAGATAATTTCATGAACAACTCTGGAATTGCTTCGGATTTTATTAAAAACCGAACTTATCCAGGTGAAATTATGAATCAAATGCTTGTATTTATGACCGATCAAAAAGCAACTGGCAAAGATGCTGCTTTTGAATTTCTTCAAAAACATGAAGATGTTTGGAGAAAGTGGGTGTCTGATGACGCTGCCACAAAAATCAAAGCAAGCCTATAAATCTTGTAATATTGCTCCTATGATTTAGTTCGTAGGGGCAATTTTTTATATTGTTATGGAATGGCTCATAAAATTTCCAGAGATGGATCGAGATGGCTTAAGAGAATTTAAGAAAACTGTAGATAATGCTTTTACATCTTTTTCTAGAAATTATGGTGAAGGAATTGAAAATTTTTTTGATCCGCTTTTAAGTTTTTTGATTGCATTTGAAAAATTGTTTTTAAATACGCCTTGGCCTATTACAATATTTGCTATTTTATCTATATGTTGGTTAGCATCACGATCAATATTAATTGTTGCTGGAACATTTTTGAGCTTTTTGTTAATTGGTTACTTTGGGATGTGGGAAGACACTATGTCTACCTTAGCTATAATCTTAGTAGCAACATTACTTTGCATTTGTATTGGCATTCCTATTGGAATTGCAATGGCAAGAAGTAATAAAGTTCAAACTTTGATATTGCCAATTTTAGATGTAATGCAAACAATTCCAAGCTTTGTATATTTAATTCCGGTAGTAATGCTTTTAGGTATAGGGAAAGTTCCTGGTCTAATAGCAGTATGTATATACGCTATACCACCAATAGTAAGGTTAACTAATTTAGGGATAAGACTAGTTGATAAAGATATTTTAGAGGCAGCGGAATCTTTTGGTGCAAATTATTGGCAAAAATTATTAGGTGTACAAATACCTCTAGCATTACCAACAATTTTTGCAGGTGTAAATCAAACTATTATGATGGCTTTAGCTATGGTTGTAATAGCTTCAATGATAGGTGTTCAAGGATTAGGACTTCCAGTTCTAAGAGCAATTTCAAACCAGTATCTTGCTTTAGGATTAATGAATGGTCTTGCTATTGTTGTATTGGCAATAATTTTTGACAGAGTTACTCAAAGGATCGGAAAAAGAATGCAAAAATATAAAAGTGATTAAATGAATAATTATATTGAAATAAAAAATCTGTATAAAATATTTGGTAACAATGCTACCGAAGCTTTAAGTTTAGTTAAAGAAGGAATTAGTAAAGAGGAACTCCTTGAAAAGACAAATTGTGTGCTTGGGCTTAATAACATAAATCTTGACATTCGAAAGGGAAAAATTCATGTAATTATGGGTTTGTCAGGATCAGGCAAATCTACACTCATTAGACATTTAAATAGGCTAATTGAACCTACTTTTGGAGAAGTAATGATTAATGGTGTGAATGTTCTAAAACTTAGCAATAAAGAGTTACTAGAATATAGACAAAAAAATATGTCAATGGTTTTTCAGAAATTTGCCCTTTTTCCACACAAAACAGTTCTTGAAAACATTAACTATGGTTTAATGGTACAAAAAATTAAAGAAGAAATTTATCTTGAAAAAAGTCAATTTTGGTTAAAGAGAGTAGGTTTAGAAGGGTATGATAATTATTATCCAAATCAACTCTCCGGAGGAATGCAACAAAGAGTTGGTCTTGCAAGGGCATTGGCAACTGATGCAGAAATTTTACTCATGGATGAGGCATTTTCTGCACTAGACCCACTCATCAGAGCAGAAATGCAAGATGTTCTAATTGATTTACAACTTGAATTAAAAAAAACAATTGTATTTATAACCCATGATTTAGACGAAGCTTTAAAAATTGGGGAAAGAATTTCTATACTTAGAGATGGATCAGTTGTACAAGATGATAGCCCACAAAAAATAATTCTTAATCCGGCCGACGACTACGTATCTGATTTTATTAAAGATATTAATCGTTCACGAGTAATAAAAGCAAAGTCAATTATGACAAAATCTATTTCTATCAAAAAAGAAACTGTTCCTATAATTGATGGTGAAATGGTTTTAGAAGAAGTGTTGCAACAAATAACAAAAACAAACCATTATTTTGTACTTGTTAAAGATAGTAAAAACAAAATAATTGGAAAAATTACTTTAAAAGAACTTCTCAAGGGCATTCAGAGACCCAGACAAGAAATTAAAAAATATGCTTAGTTAAATGGCCCTCTTCCAACTTGGTACAAAGTGAATTTTTTATTTCTAAAATTTTCAGGATTTAGAGCATTTCTAAAATCAATGACTATGTTTCCTTTCATAAATTTTGATAAATAATCTGCTGATAATGTTCTAAACTCAGTCCACTCAGTTAAAATAATTGTCAGATCGACATTTTTAATACAATCTTCAATATCATCGGAGAAATGTACGTTTTTAATGTATTTTGACGCTTCATCCATGGCAACAGGGTCAAAAACTTTTACCTCTTTTACACTTTCAACCAAAGAAGGGACCAAATCTAATGAAGGACTTTCTCTCATATCATCTGTACCAGGTTTAAAAGACAATCCTAAAACAGCGACACTTAAACCTTTTATATCATCTCCAAGTATATGATTTAGTTTTTTGATAAGTGATTTCTTTCTGTTCTTATTATAAGAAATCACATTATCTATAATTGACAATTCAACATTATTATCAGAAGCGATTTTTGATAAAGCAATTGTATCTTTAGGAAAACATGACCCTCCATATCCAGGACCAGGATGTAAAAACTTTTCACCAATTCTTTTATCTAAGCCCATTCCTCTTGATATAAAATGTATATCCGTATTTAAGCTTTCACATAAATCTGCCATTTGATTAATAAAGGAAATCTTCATAGCTAAAAATGCATTAGATGCATACTTTATCAATTCTGCTGATTTCAAATCTGTAAATAAAATAGGTGTTTGTATTAAATTCAGTGGTTGATAAATATTTTCCATAATTTTTTTTGACTTTTCATTTTCACAACCAATAATTACCCGATTAGGCCTCATAAAATCCTCAATAGCACTACCTTCTCTTAGAAACTCAGGATTTGATACTACATCAAAACTTGCATTTCCATTATGCTCTTTAATAATATTTCTTATTTCTACAGAAGTTCCAACAGGAACTGTTGATTTTGTAATTATAACACAATATTTTTTTAAAATTGGGGCAATTTCTCTAGCCACTGCGTATACATAAGTCAAATCTGCGTGACCATCACCTCTTCTTTCTGGAGTACCTACTGCAATGAAAATTGCATCAGCGTCTGATATTGATTTTTCAATTGAATTAGAAAACTTTAATTTACCGTTCTTATAATTTTTTTTTACTAATATTTCCAAACCTGGTTCATATATAGGTAAAATCCCATTTTCTAAGTTTCTTATTTTTTCTTTATCATTGTCTACACAAATTACTTTATATCCAAACTCAGAGAAGCAGGCACCTGTCACTAATCCAACATAACCTGCACCTAACATAACAATTTTCATATTTAATAATTCCTTTTATATGGAGATATGCTATTTAAATATATAATTTATATCACATATATATTACATGAATGTTAAGAAAGCAATATTCCCAGTAGGAGGACTAGGCACGAGATTTCTACCTGCCACCAAGTCAATGCCTAAAGAAATGCTCCCTATAGTTGATAAACCTCTTATTCAATATGCCGTTGAAGAAGCAGCAAATGCTGGAATTGAACAATTTATATTTGTCACAAGTAGAGGTAAATCAGCTATAGAAAACCATTTTGATCATTCATTTGAATTAGAAAATAATCTTCTTGCAAAAGGAAAAAGAAATACTTTAGCTTCTGCTCAAGAAATGCTCAAAATACCTGGCAGTTATGCCTATGTTCGTCAACAAGAACCTGCTGGATTGGGTCACGCAATCTGGTGTGCAAGACATTTAATTCAAAATGAACCCTTTGCCGTTATACTTGCTGATGATTTGATTTTTGGACAATCAACAACAAAAGAAATGATTAAAAATTATACGTCAGGAAACATGGTTGCTATTATGGAAGTTGATAAACAAAAAGTTTCATCTTATGGCATTGTCAAAGTCGATAAAAGCGATAAAGATTTAATGCAGATAAATCAAATGGTTGAAAAACCTTCTGTAGAAAATGCTCCTAGTAATTTAGCAATAATTGGAAGGTATATTCTTGATCATAAAGTTTTTGATGTTTTAGAAAAACAAGAACGTGGGGCAAGTCAAGAAATACAACTCACTGACGCAATCTCTTCTCAATTGGACAGAGTACCTTGTCTTGGATATAGAATTAAAAATGAAAGATTTGACTGTGGATCAAAGCTTGGATTTTTACAAGCTAATATATCATTTGCTTTAAATAGAAAAGATTTAAGTTCTGATCTCATTAATTGGTTAAAAACCATAATTTAATCAAAATGTACAAACATAATTTTCATCCTAGCATTTTAAGAGAATACGATATCAGAGGTGTAATAAATGAAACTCTTTTTGAAAAAGATGCTTTTATGATTGGTTATTTTTTTGGATTAATTTGCAAAGAAAAGAATCTTAATAATGAAACAAATATTGTAATCAGTATGGATGGAAGATTATCTAGTCCAGATTTAAAAAAACAAACAATATCTGGTTTAACCAAATCAGGCTGTAATGTAATTGATATAGGATTAAATCCAACACCCATTTTATACTTTGGAAGTCACAATTTGAATGCTGATGGCGCAATTCAAATTACAGGGAGTCATAATCCAAAAAATTACAATGGTTTTAAATTGATGATAAAAAATGAACCATTTTTTGGAAAAGATATTCAAAAATTAGGAATTAAAGCTAAATCAGGTTCATTCATTAACATGAATGGTAGTATTGAAAGTTTAGATTTAGATGAAAAGTACTTAGAAAAGATTTTAATGCCATTAGCTAATGCCAAAAATATAAAAGATAAAAAAATTATTTGGGACTGTGGGAATGGTGCTACGGGAGATATAATAAATAAAATTGTTAAATTAATACCATGTGAAAATATTGTTTTGTATTCAGAGATAGATGGTAATTTTCCAAATCATCATCCTGATCCAAGTGACGAAAGTAATTTAATCAAACTTAAACAAGAAGTAAAAAAACAAAATGCTGACTTTGGGTTTGCATTTGATGGAGATGGAGACAGAGTTGGTGTTGTAAACAACAAGTTAGAGTTAATTGCAGGCGATATATTAACAACATTTTTAGCTCAATCTATATCTAAAAAAAAATACCCAATTATTTTAGATGTGAAATCTAGTCAAAAATGTAAACAATTTTTAGAAAACTTAGACTATAAAGTTTTAATTTGGAAAACAGGACATTCTCACATAAAAACAAAAATGAAAAAGATCAAGTCTCAATTTGCAGGTGAGATGTCTGGTCATATCTTTTTTGGAGACACATATTACGGTTATGACGACGCCATATACTCAAGCATGAGATTTTTAGCACTAATTGAAGAAAACTATAAATTAGATGAATTTTTGAATTATTTCAAAAATAATTTTTCTACCCCGGAAATCAAAATTAAATGTTCTGATGATAAAAAATTTGGTGTAATTGAAAATTTAAAACTTAAAATTCAAGATAAATATGCAACTAAATATTGTAATTTTATCGATGGAATCAGAGTAGATTTAGATGTTGGCTGGTTTTTAATCAGAGCAAGTAATACAGAAAATTCTTTAATATTAAGAATTGATGGTAATACAAAAGAAAATTTTGTAAATTTATCTAAAGAAGTTGATGCTTTATTGAAAAGTGAAAAAATAATTGTAAAGTATATTTCGCAAGTTTAATTTTAAAGGTAGGTTATGGAAGATTTAGAAATTAAAAGCTCTTTAAAAGTTTCAAAATTGTTAAGTCAATTTTTGGAAAATGAAGTTCTTAATAAGTTGGATTTAAATGTTGATAAGTTTTGGGAAGATTTTGATCATGTAATTAAAGTTTTTGCTCCTAAAAATGAAGATCTCTTAAATAAGAGAGAAGATATCAAAAAGAAAATTGATGCATACTATATTTCAAATAAAGATAAACAATATAATCATGACGAATACATCAATTTTCTAAAGGAAATTGATTATATTGTTCCTGAAGGGGCAGACTTCATTATCAATACAGAAAATGTAGATATGGAAATTGCAAATATCCCTGGTCCACAACTTGTAGTTCCTGTAACAAATGCAAGATATTCTATAAACGCAGCTAATGCTAGATGGGGTAGTTTATATGACGCACTGTATGGTACAGATGTCATATCTGAAGAAAATGGTTGTGAAAAAGGAAATAGTTATAATGCAAAAAGAGGTGAAAAGGTTATAGCTTTTGCTAAAAATTTTTTAGATAAGAATTTTCCTCTCTCGAATGGATCTCACGCAGAAGTCATAAATTATTCTATAATAGATAATGAGTTAACAATTAAACTGTCAGATAATACTGAAACAAATTTGAGAGAAAATAATAAATACATTGGATTCAATAAAATTAATGAAGATATTTATGAAGTTCTTTTAAAAAATAATAATCTTCATGTTATCTTATCATTCAACAAAAACTCCTTGATTGGGTCAAGTGACAAGTCTTCTCTTCAAGATGTTATTCTTGAATCTGCAATAACAACTATTCAAGATTGTGAGGATTCTGTCGCCACTGTAGATGCTGAAGACAAAGTTTTAGCTTATAAAAATTGGCTTGGTTTAATGAAAGGGGATCTTGAGGATACCTTTGAAAAAAATGGAAAAAAAATTGTAAGAAAACTTAACAAAACAAAAGTTTTCAAAACAAAAAATGGTGAATTACATTTACCGGGATTGTCCTTAATGCTTATTAGAAATGTTGGGCATTTAATGACAAATCCGGCTATTATTTATTCTGAAAATAAAGAAGTACCCGAAGGAATTATGGATACAGTTATTACTACCATGATATCTATGTTTGATCTTAAAAATGGAAAGAATAACTCTAAAACTGGTTCTGTATATATAGTAAAACCAAAAATGCACGGCCCTGAAGAAGTGGCTTTTACAATCGAATTATTTGCTGCAGTTGAAAATATGCTTGGATTGCCAAATAATACTATAAAAATTGGTATTATGGATGAAGAAAGAAGAACTACAATAAATTTAAAAGAATGTATTAGGCATGCTAAAGAACGTCTAGTATTTATCAATACTGGATTTCTAGATAGAACTGGAGATGAAATACATACCGCAATGGAAGGTGGACCCATAATACCCAAAGCAGAAATAAAAGGTGCTGAATGGATAAACGCTTACGAAAAAAATAATGTTTTAGTAGGACTAAAATGCGGTCTGTCTGGTAAAGCACAAATCGGAAAAGGTATGTGGGCAATGCCAGATCTAATGAAAGATATGTATGAACAAAAAATACAACATCCTAAAAGCGGTGCAAATACAGCATGGGTTCCAAGCCCAACAGCTGCTACTATACATGCACTTCACTATCATGAAGTTGACGTATTTGAGGAACAGAGAAACATAAGTAATCAAAATAACAACTCTGACCTACAGTCAAAAATTCTTACTCCTCCAATTGCATTTGGTTATAACTGGTCTCCAGAAGATATAGAGAGGGAAATAGACAATAACTCTCAAGGGATCCTAGGTTACGTTGTAAGATGGGTTGATCAAGGTGTTGGTTGTTCAAAAGTTCCTGATATTAATAATGTAGGTTTGATGGAAGACAGAGCAACATGCAGAATTTCTAGCCAACATTTAGCTAACTGGTTACATCATAATATTATTACCAAAGATCAAGCAATTACATCATTAAAAAAAATGGCTAAAATTGTTGATAAACAAAATGAAAATGATGCTAATTATAAAAAAATGTCTGAGAATTATGATGGATCTCTTGCTTTCCAAGCAGCTTTAGACCTTGTTTTAAAAGGTACTACAAGTCCCTCAGGTTATACTGAGCCTGTACTTCACGAACGAAGGCTAGAGTTAAAGAGTTTAAGCCGTTAGTTTAATTGCATTTCTTAAATGGTCTATTGGTATTAATCTACCGGACCTATTTATATGCCAAAAGGTCCAGCCATTACAAGCAGGTAGACCTTGTAATGCCGCGCCTACGGAATGAATAGAGCCTTTATTATCTCTAGAAATTAAACTTCCATCGGCTCTCACTTTTGCAGTCCATCTTTTTCTCAAATCGGTTAAAATCTCACCTGGAATTATAAGACCTTTTTCTATGAGTGATCCAAATGGAATTCTTTTCACCTTCTCTTTTGGAGGCATTTGAATCAATTCAACATGTTCAATTTTTTTTGTGTTATTTATTCGATATTGAGCAGAGGTTACATAATTTAAATCTTGCTCAATACCTATGAAATTTCTATTCAACTTCTTCGCTACGGCTCCAGTCGTTCCTGTCCCAAAAAAGGGGTCAAGTATAGTATCATTAACATTTGTGCTAGCTAGCAAAATTCTACTTATTAAACTTTCAGGTTTTTGAGTAGGATGTATCTTTACACCATCCTCATCTTTTAATCTCTCTTTACCATTACATATAGGAAGATTCCAATCAGATCTCATTTGTAAATCACCATTAAGAGATTTCATGGATTCATAGTTAAAAGTATATTTTGAGTTTTTATTTTTTGAAACCCAAATGATAGTTTCGTGAGCATTTGTAAATCTTTTTCCAAGAAAATTAGGCATTGGATTACTCTTAATCCAAACAACATCATTCAAAATCCAAAATCCTAAATTTTGAAGCATAAAACCAATTCTAAAAATATTATGGTAAGAACCTATAACCCACATAGAACCATTTGATTTTAGAATTTTTCTACAGCTCTTTAACCAACTCATAGTAAAATCATCATAATGTTCAAAACTATCGAAATTATCCCAATTTTCTTTCACTCCATCAACTTTAGTTTGATCTGGGCGCAACAAAGTTTTAGATAATTGTAAATTATATGGAGGATCTGCAAAAATGAGATCAACAGAATTTTCAGGAATTTTTTTTAATATATCTAAAGAGTTTCCATGAATAATTTTATTTTTTATTTTTTCAATATTCATTGTTTATATCTTGTTGATAAGTACCTAATATAATGTGATAAAATTATAAAAATTCAATCAAGTCAACAGTTTATAATGTAATAAATATTTACTAACAATATGTAGATTTATTTTTCCACTAAATACAAAATATTGTACTTATAGGCTTAAAATTTCTTCTATGAATTTTGGTTATTCCATGTTTAATTATCATATCTCTATGCTCTTTTGTTCCATAACCCACGTTATTTTTAAAATTATAATATGGATATAATAAGTGCTGTTGATACATTATGGTATCTCGAGTCTCTTTTGCAATAATACTAGCAAGAGCTATAGACATTAGTTTTGAATCTCCTTTAACAATGCAATAAATTTTAATTCTATTTCTAATTAGAGCAAATAATTTTTCAAACATATCAAAACTTGGAATCCTATTTCCGTCTATAAATATGTCAAAAAATAAATTTTTATTAGTATAAAAACTAAAATTTTGAACCATTAAAATAACTGCCCTGAGTGCTGCTAGATCGTTACTGGCATTTATTCCCAAATTTTCAATTTCATTTACTGTAGAACTTCCTATAGCACTTCTAGAAAAAGTTGACGAAGATACAAATATTTCTCTTCTATGCTTTTTACTCATTTTTTTTGAATCATTGATTTTTGGTAAATTCATAAATTTTGAAGGATAAATATATGATGCGCAGCTCAAAACTGGGCCTGCCCAACAACCCCTTCCTACTTCATCAACTCCTATCATTACTCTTTCTGAATTAAAAAGATATTTTTTTTCTTCAAAAAGATTTAGCACTATTTAAACTTTTTATGCTTCATTCAATCTAGGCATGATTTCAACAAAGTTACATGGCTTGTGTCTAATATCTAGTTGAAATTTTAATATTTCTTCCCAAGCATCTTTACAGGCAGAAGGGGAGCCAGGTAAACAAAAAATATATTTTCCATTCTTTGTTCCAGCAATAGCTCTACTTTGTATTGTTGAAGTACCAATTTTTTTATAAGAAAGAAATCTAAATAATTCACCAAAGCCATCAATCTTTTTATCGAAAAAAGTTTCTAGGACATCTACTGTTATATCTCGACCTGTTAGTCCAGTTCCACCTGAAGTAATGATAACATCTAACTTTTTATTATTAATCCACTTATTCAATATTAATAAAAGTTCTGAGGATTCGTCTTTAACAATATCTCTTAGTATACAAGTATGGCCATAATCTTCTATTAGACTTTGTAAAATTTTTCCTGATTTGTCATTATCAAAATTTCGAGTATCAGATATTGTTAGAATAGCTATATTGATCCCAAAAAATTCTATTGTTTCATCTATCATTTTTATATTCGTATTTTGGAATACTTCCACTAGCCAATTTAAATAATAAATTAGGTTTTTCGTTTAGTCTTATTTTATATATCCATAGATTTGTTAGTACTAATTTAATATAATTTCTAGTTTGTCTAGCAGGCAAAGTTTCAATCATAAAAATAGGATCAATCTCTGTTGTATGAAAATTTTTAGACCACTTACTAAAATTTCCTGGTCCAGCATTATAAGATGCTAACATTTTACTTACATCTTTTTTAATAATGTCTAACTCAAAAAGAAATTGTATATACTTAGAAGCAACAAATAAATTTTTTTCTTCATCAAATAATATTTCTTTTTTACGATAAGCTCTATCTTTCATTATAAATGAAGCTGTTGATGGTAAAACTTGCATTAAGCCTAAGGCATTTGCATAACTCTTAGCTCTAGGATTAAAACCAGATTCTTGCCTTGATATTGAGAATAAAAGTGATTTATCTTTAATCGGTAAAGTTGAAAAATCCCAATCAGGAACTGGATATAAACCACCTAGAAGAATTTTATTATAATCGTTCCTTAAAATGGCGGACAATCTAAAAGCAAATCCAGGCATATTATTATTAGATGCAAAAGATATAATTTGTGGATATTCTTTTTCATTGAAGTTGAAAATTATTTTTCTAAATTCTCTAGATGCTTTATGATATTCAGAGATTTGTAACAATCCTAGAATTCTTCTTCCAGCTTGGAGTGATTTCAATTTTAAAATAAATTGTTTTGATACATTTTGAAGCTTAAAGTCATAATTATCTTGATAACCTAATGATGCTTTACTTAGCGTAGAATAAAAAGTCCGATCATACTTAATTGCTCTATATAAATATCTATTAATACTTTTATATTCACCCATATGATAAGCAACTTTTGCTGACCAAAAACTTCCTGCAGATAAGATACTTTCTGGACCATCTTTTAAGTCTGATAGATTATTAAAAAACCATTTAGATGATTTGAGATTTCCTAATCTCCATGAAGCCAAACCTCCAGACCAAAAAGCTAATGCATTTTTGTGCCCAGATAAACTTATTGAAATTCTTGCTTGTCTTAAACTTTTTTCATCTTCTTTAAAAATAAAATATGCATGTGCAAACTCAGCTCTCAATTGAGCTAATTCTTGATTTGTTAGTTTTTGTTTTGTTTTCTTTGATGACAATAAATTTTCAACATAATCTAAATTTTTTCTTCTAATTGCTCTTCTGACTTTTATTGAAATTTTAAAGGAATCTCTTTTATATTTTGATTGTGCTAGAGGAAATATAGGTTTGATTAAATCTTTAGATATATTTCCATAACCATTTAGAAAATCACCACTTGGCTTTTTAGGTGATTTTGATTTAACTGGTTTTCTTCTTAACGCAAGTCTATAAATTTTATAAGCATCAGGATGGTCATGATACTCATTTAACCATTGCTTTAGTTCATTATAGGAACTTCTCCACCCAGTTGGATGTAAATATTTATCAGCATTTAAAGTTCCTATAAGAATTTTATTCTCAATTTGATTTTTTAATTTTTCTATTTTTTTCCATATTTTAGAATTTTTACTTTTTATTTGCTTAGATTGTAATTTAAACACTTCTTTGTAAATTTTTGCATCAGAGGCACTAAATATACTTATGTCTGAATTATTTCCTGCTATTGAATAACTTGATTTTAAAAAAGTTCCTAATAAGAGAATTAAAAACCATTTTGAATATTTGTAATTAAAATTCATTTATTTTTACCTTTAATAATTTTAACTGTGACCAAGCATCTCTTTTTAAACTTTGGTTTTTATTTATATTTGAAACTGAAGGAATTTTAATGTAGTCAAAATTTGAATCAAAATTCTCTATTTTACAAATCTTACTTAAATCATCAGAGTACATATCAATAAAAATCTTAGGGTTTAGAATCTCAAAATATAGTTTTAATATTTCTTTTACTTTATTTAAGTAACTTTCTGTCATTTTTTCAAAATCGATATTAATTACACAAAAATCATCAATGTCATGTCCAATCGATGCAAACATTTTTTCTAGTAATTCTGGTTGATTTTTTTTGAATTGATCAAAATTTTTAAAATTGTTCTCTTCAGAGAGTAATAAAAGAAACTTTGAAGACATGTTATAATTTCTTAATATCAATTGAAAATTATTTTCAATTTGCCACTCTTTAACATAATTATCTAAATCTTGAATACTTTTATGGTTTTTCTCTATCTTGCTTTGTTTTATTTTTAAATCATATTCTTGAGAAAAAGATATATTTAATCCTAAATCTACTAAAAAATTACTATAATTTTTTAGCACTAATAATTCATTTTCATTTTTTTGTTTCATTATAGTTATGATAGGATAATTTAGTGATATCGTATATAATATAATATGTTTCCAATGAAAATTTTTAAGTTATTTTTTTTATTTACAATAATTACATTTTTCTTAAGCTGTACAAATAATTTAGAACAAAATAAAATAAGATTTAAACTTGAACCAAGTTCTAATTTTGGTCGTTTTTTATCTGCAAGATATTCCTTAAGAGTAGGCGACAATAATGTCGCATCGGAATTAATATCAAAATCCAAAAGTTTGCATCTAGACTTAACTTTATCCGAATTAAATTTTAATAATTACTTAATTAATGGTGATTTTAATAAAGCAAAAGAATTTAAAATAATAGCTCCAAATGGGTTAGAAAAATTACCAATGTATGATCTACCTGATTTTATAATAAATTTAAAAAATGGAAAATTTTCAAATTTAGATAATTTTAATTCTACAATAGAGCAATTGCCAGGATTTAAATTAATTTTCGAAAAAATTAAATATACAAATTTAGTTGAAGCTA
>CACCZR010000004.1 GCA_902550555.1 uncultured SAR116 cluster alpha proteobacterium
AAAAAGTTTGATAGATTATAATAGCAAAATTAATCTAAGGCTTCTTATACCAATTGCAGAAAATTCGATTTCTCAAAAATCTATGAGACCTATGGATATTAAATTTTCAAGAAATAAAACGCCAGTTGAAATTGGAAATACCGATGCAGAAGGACGTTTAATTTTAGCAGATACATTATCTTATGCCCAAGAGGGTAAAATTAATCCTGATCTTATAATTGATTTTGCTACTTTGACTGGAGCAGCAAGAGTAGCTCTTGGCACAGAAGTTCCAGTATTCTTTTCAAACAATGAAAACATCTCAAAAAAGCTTTTAGATAATTCAATTACAATGGTTGATCCTGTATGGCAATTACCTCTTTTTACTCCATACAAAAGGTTCCTTCATTCTGAAAATGGTGCTCTTAATAGTACAGGCTTTTCTGGCACAGGTGGTGCAATCACTGCAGCATTATTTTTAGAACAATTTGTTGATAAAAAAATTAATTGGGTTCATTTTGACTTAATGGCTTGGAATCTTACCTCAAGACCTGGCTTCCCAAAAGGAGGAGAAGCAATGAGCTTAAGAACAGTATTTAAAACGATTAATGAAATGTTTAATTAATTCAAAAATTGAAGAACTTCATTAAGCAAATCTTTATTGTAAGCTGCAACAACTTTGAATTTCTTTTTTGTTTTAAAATCAAATGATATTTCTGAGCCACTCCAATCAGTTATTGATATTTCCCTAGATTTTAATATTGGAATAAGTGGCAAAATATCCCATGAATTTAAATTTTCTTCAATGACTAAGTCTATTTTACCTTGCGCAAGTAAAATATAATTATGACAATCACCTGACCATATATTAAATTTTACATTATCAATTATTGAATTAATTTTTTGTAAGTTAAAAAATTCAAAAAACTCAGGTGCTGTTGAAGCAAAAATTGCATTTTTTAAAGTTAAATCTTCTTTCTCTAAAAAACTACAATCATTCCCATTTAAAATTAGTTTATCCTTATACCCAATCCATAATTGATCTAATTCAGGAAAATCAACCATTCCAATAATAGGTTTATTATTTTTCAAGAGACCAATCATTGTTCCCCATAATGGTCTTCCAGACATATATGATTTCGTTCCATCAATAGGATCAATAATCCATGTAAATTCAGATTTTTTATCAATTACTTTTAACTCTTCACCAATAATATTGTGAGAAGGGAAACTATTTTCTAAATATTTTCTAATATAGTTTTCAGCTTCTATATCGTATTTTGTAACAGGGCTGTCGTCCGTTTTAATTTTATAATTATTTTCCAGGTTTGATTTATTTAGTGTAATTTTTCTAACGTTATGACTTATTTCATTAAGGCAACTTGCAAAAGAAGAAAAGTTTTCTAAACTCATCAAAACTATTTATTTGGCAGAGGTGCCGGAGCGTTTGATCTTTCTCTTAACCATGCAATGAGATTTGCTCTGTCTTTGGTTTTCTTTAAACCTGCAAAATTCATTTTTGTACCTTTAACGTATTCTTTAGGCTTATAAAGAAATTTGTTTAATTCTTCATAAGTCCAATTACCATTCAATGCTGCAAAAGCCTTGGAGTATCCGTAGTCTGCTTTTCCAATTGGTTTATTAACGATGTTGTATAATCCTGGACCTACTTTATTATTTCCTCCGTCAACAAAAACATGACATGCTGTACATTTTTTAGCAACTTTTTCGCCTTCCATAATATTAGCACTTGCTAAAAGGTTGATAATCGGCTCAATTACTGACGCTTCTTTTACTTGAGTGTTTTTAGTATCCACGTTAGCGACTTCAATTGGGTATGCATTTTTCTCTAAAGTTTTTGAATTAACTAGAAAACTACCAACTTTACTAAATCCCATTATTAATAACCCAGCACATAAAACTCCAGCTGCTATTTTATTAAATTTCAAAGGATCCATGTTAACTCCACTCTATCAAAATAAGGTATAATATTTTTATATTTCATTATATAAATTTTTCAATTAAATTATTAAAATAAAATAATTTTAATCAAGATTAAATTCTTTATTACATTTACAGGCATTTAAATTGTCATACAAAAACTTTGCTATTTTAATTCCATCAAGAATAGGATCAACAAGACTTAAAAACAAAGCCTTGATCGAAATAGATAAAAAACCACTCATAGAGCATGTAATTAGAGGTGCAATAAAATCTAATTTAAAAGTGCCTATTATAGTTGCGACAGATACTCAAGATATTGTAAATGTAGCTGAAAGATGTGGACAAGTAGGAATGCTTACTTGCAAAGATCATAAAAGTGGATCTGATAGAATTTATGAGGCACTTGAAAAATTTGATCCACAAAAAAAAATAAAAAAAATTATTCACCTTCAGGGTGATTTGCCTAATGTTTCAAAAAAATTAATTGTAAGTCTGGCAGATATAATTAAGAATAATAAATGTATTGCCACTCCAGTAGTTCAAGCAGATAAAAATGAGATTTTAGATCAAAACATTGTTAAATGTGTAGCATCTTTTAAAAACCCAAAACCAAAAATTGGAGAGATTGGAAATGCGCTTTATTTTAGTAGATGTCCAATTCCTTGGGGAGATAGTATTAAATGGCATCATCTTGGTATTTATGGCTGGGATAGATCTATAATTGAAAAATACATAAAACTTAAACCATCAAATTTAGAAATGAGTGAAAAATTAGAGCAATTAAGAGCCTTAGAAGCTGGAATTAACATCAAAATCTTAATTACAAATGAGAAACCTATTGGTATAGATACTATTAGTGATTTAAAAAAATTTAAAAAGAGTATCAATGCTTATTAGTAAAAAGAAATTAAAGATAGCTTTTCAAGGCATGGCAGGGGCATATTCTAACATGGCTTGTGAAGAATGTTTTCCAAATGCAAAAGCAATTCCCTGTATTTCATTTGAAAACATGTTAGAAACTACAAAAAGTAAAGTTTCAGATTTAGCTATGGTACCTATTGAAAACTCAGTAGCAGGCCGTGTTGCAGATATACACAATCTTATACCAGAAAGTAGACTTCATATAATTGGAGAACATTATCAAAAAGTAAATCACCAACTTTTGGCCTTAAAAGGTGCTACCCTCAAAACAATAAAAACAGTTAAAAGTCATTCACAAGGTCTTGCACAATGTAGAAAATTAATAAAACAACTGAATATAACACCTATTCAGCATATAGATACTGCAGGAGCCGCACATGAATTATCAAAAGGAAATGATATAACTGTAGCAGCAATAGCATCTAAAATGGCTGCAAAAATATATGGATTAAAAATTCTGAAAAAGAACATTGAAGATGAGGTTAATAACACAACAAGATTTTTAATTATGTCTAACAAAAAACACATACCCAAATACGACAAAAGTAAAGTTTTTGTAACGACTATTGTTTTTGAGATGAAATCTGTTCCTGCTGCTCTATATAAAGTTTTAGGTGGGTTTGCTACTAATGGGATTAATCTAACAAAATTAGAAAGCTATATAAGTGGAAAAAATATGAAAGCGGCAAGATTTTATGTAGATGCTGAGGGTCACCCGCACGAAAAAGGAATGCAAAACGCGCTTGATGAAATGAAATTTTATACTCTAGAAGGAAGTATTAAAATATTAGGTTCATATTTAAGAAATATACCAACAAAAATTTAAATATCTTGAAAGTCATAATAAACTAATACATATTATCTTTGGAGAGTTTCATGGACGTGACTCTTGCTAACCCGGTCAGATTCGAAAGAAAGCAGCCGTAACAATGATAGCGGGTCATGAAGCTCTCTTTTAAGAAAATAAAATGAATTATAAAGTTCTTGCAAGAAAATATAGACCTCAAAATTTCCAAGAATTAATTGGTCAAGATATACTAGTTAACACCCTTAAAAATGCTTTAAATGACGGTAGATTAGCCCACGCTTTTTTATTAACCGGAATAAGAGGAATAGGAAAAACAACTACTGCTAGGATAATTGCCAAAGCTTTTAATTGTGAAGGTAATAACAATAACAAACCAACGTTTGAGATTTGTAATAACTGCGGACCTTGTAATGCTATTACAAAAGGGAATTCACTTGATGTTATTGAAATTGATGCGGCAAGTAAAACAGGTGTCGATAATATAAGAGAAATCATAGAATCTGTGATGTATTCTACAAACGAAATGCGCTTTAAAATTTATATCATAGATGAAGTGCATATGTTATCTACTGCCGCTTTTAATGCATTATTAAAAACACTTGAAGAACCTCCAAATAATACCAAATTCATATTTGCAACAACTGAAACAAAAAAAATACCCGCTACTATTATTTCTAGATGTCAAAGGTTTGATCTAAAAAGAATTGATGACGAAGTTTTAATAAATCATTTAAAATCTATATGTGTTAAAGAGGACATCACTGTTGATGATAAATCACTCAAACAAATTAGTTCTTCCTCAGAGGGTTCAATGCGAGATGCTTTATCTATTTTAGATCAAGCAGCTGCACTTTCAAATAATCAAATTCAAATTAAAGAATTAAGACAATTATTAGGAATAAGAAGTAAATTAGATTTTATTAAACTTTATAAATTCTGCTTAGATTCCGAAGCATCAGAAGCTTTAAACTATTATTATCAATTAATTCAGGACGCTACAAACCCAGCAGATATACTTAATAGTTTAATAAGTATTTGTAGTGATGCATGTAAATTTGTTGTTAATAATAATCTTTTAGATGAGCATGTAGACGAATTCAAAAAAATATCAGAACATGGCATCACTAAACTTTTAAGGTCTTGGCAAGTTTTAATTAAAGGACTTGATGAGACAAAAAATGGAACAAACCAAATAGAAATTGTATCTATTATCATTGTAAAGTTATGTTATACATCCTCAGCTCCAATGCCAGAGGAATTAATCAAAAAACTTGATAAAAAAATTTTAAATAACAGCACTAATCAAACTAGTACTAAAACAATTGAAAACAAAAGTATTGATCAAAAAACTGCAACAAGTGATTCTTTCAAAAACGATAAGACATACCAACCTCTAAAAAATGAAAATAAAGTAGATAGTGAAAATAAAACTTCTCTTAATACTTTTGAAGAACTACTTACATTTTTAATTGAAAATAGAGAAGCATTATTACACGCACAATTAGTAAACAATGTGGTAATTGATAGTTTCAAACGTGGAAAAATTTCAATGAAAATATCTGAAAATTGTTCATTTGATGTTGTAAAAAATTTATCAAAATTTCTTAAGGATAAAACAGGTTTAAAATGGGTTATAGAAGAATTGCAAACAACAAACAATAAAACCTATCAAGAAATAAAAGATATTAATTTTGAAAAAGAGAAAAAAGAAATTGAATCAGACCCTATAATAAATGAAGTTAAACAACTTTTTCCAAATGCTGAAATAAAAGATATAGAATAAATTTAAAATGAATTATGAAAATGAAAATAATTTTCTTGAAACTTTAATAAAAAGAATTTCAAAACTACCTGGATTAGGGCCACGTTCTGCAAGAAGAATTATATTTTATCTTTTAAAAAATAAAGAATTACATTTAATACCGCTTATTGAGAGTTTAATTCAAGTAGAAAAAAATATTAAAAAATGCAAAGTTTGCGGTAATATTGATCTGAACGAGATCTGTTCAATTTGTTCAGATGAAAATAGAAATAAGCTATCGATATGTATTGTAGAAAATGTTCCTGATTTATGGGCAGTTGAAAGATCTGGTATATATAAAGGAATGTATCACGTTCTTGGGGGTGTTCTTTCAGCGATTGATGGAATTAACCCTGAGGAACTAAATATTCCTTTGTTAGAAAAAAGAATTAAAGAATCTAAAGAAATTGAAATAATTATAGCTATTTCTGCTACACTAGATGGCCAAACAACAGCACATTATTTGTCTAAAGTAATCAATAGATATGGAAATAAAATTACAAAATTAGCTCATGGTGTACCAGTTGGAGGTGAACTTGATTATTTAGATGATGGAACAATTATCCAAGCGCTTAAAGGTAGAACTCTCTTTGAGTAGTTGTTTAATTAATTATTTTTTTATTGTCACTTTTATCTTCAACATCAATTGAAATTATCTTACTTCCGCGTGAATGAACTTTTTTTTGTGAAATCTTTGCCAACTCTAAATCTTTTTGCGCTAATTCAAAATGTTTATCAAGTTTATCAAATCTTTCATTCAAATTATTTAAATCAGTTAAAAGTTTATTAACCTCAACCTGTATTTCACTTGCTAGTTTATTCATATTAGCATCTCTGATAATTGCACGAACAGTGTTCAAAATAAGCATTAAATTATCAGGTCCAGCTAAATAAACTTTTTTTAACCTACTTTCATCAACAATTTTTGGTAATTTTATATTAATTTCATGATAAATTGATTCACTTGGTAAAAACATTACTGCGCTATCAGCGGTTTCTGAAAGATCAATATATTTTGTTGAAATATCATCAATATGTTTCAAAACAGAGCTTCCAAATTTTTTTAAGAATTCTTTTTTTTCATTTTCATCTCTTGCAGCTACATATGATCTATAATGTTCAAGTGGAAACTTTGAATCAATACAAATTGGACCTGGTGGGTAAGGTAAATTTACCATGCAATCTACTCTAAAACCATTTTTAAGAGTATGTTGGAACTTATAAGCATTTTGAGGCAAACAATCTCTTATCAAGTTCTCAAGTTGAACTTCACCAAATGCTCCACGAAGTTGTTTATTTGATAAAATGTTCTTTAAACTGTGAACTTGGGCACTTAATTCATTTAAGTTATTTTGAGCTTTATCTATAACAGCTAACCTCTCTCTTACATCAGACAATGATTTTTGTGTTTTTTCTGTTTGTTCATTTAAACTTGAGCCAATATTTTTATTTATATTATTTATTTTTTCTTCAACAGTTTTGGTTAACAAAATAATTGAACCTTGAATTTCACTTATATTTTTTTGAACATTAATTGTGTCATTTTCTTGTATGGAGGTACTGCTTTTATTTTTGAATAACAGATAAATTACTAAAAAAAATAAAATTATAATTATGAAAATTAGTAATAAATCAGAATACTCTTGATTCATTTCTTGCCCTTTCCTGACAATTTACTTATAAAAAATTTATTAATAAAACTAACTTAGCACTAATATGGCCTTACGAAAAATAATAAAAATGCCAAATAGCTTTTTAAGAAAAAAAGCTTCTGCTGTTGATACAATAGATAATGACATTAAACATATTTTAGATGATATGCTTGAAACAATGTATAATGCTAATGGTATAGGATTAGCAGCCACACAAATAGGAATTGATAAAAGGTTAATTGTTATGGATTGTGGTTTGAAAACAGATGATGATCATTTGGAACCTAATCCCATTAAAATGATTAATCCTGAAATTACTTTTTTAAGTAAAAACTTTAATGAAAGAGAAGAAGGATGCTTATCAATTCCAGGTCATCACGCGATTGTAAAAAGACCTGATCAGGTTATTGTTAATTACAGAGATGAAAATTTTAAACAAAAAGAATTAAAAGCTGATGATTTATTAGGAGTTTGTATTCAACATGAAATAGATCATTTGAACGGAATATTATTTATAGATCATTTATCTAGGATTAAAAAAGAAATGATTTTAAAAAAAATTAAAAAAGAAAATCTCAACGAAAATAGAAGTTAAATGAATATTTTTTTCATGGGAACACCTGAATTTGCTGTTCCTACTTTAGATAAATTAAATAAAAAATATAATGTTATTGGTGTTTTTACCCAACCACCTCGTCCATCTGGAAGAGGAATGAAAGAAATCAAATCTTCAATTCAAGAATATTCAGAAAAAAATAAATTGAATTTCTACACACCTAATAACCTTAAAAAGGATGAAACCATAAAACTTTTAAAAAACCTTAACCCAGATTTAATAGTTGTTGTTGCATATGGATTATTAATTCCAGAAGTGATTTTAAAAATTCCGTCATATGGCTGCATAAACGGTCATGCTAGTTTGTTACCAAAATGGAGAGGAGCAGCTCCCATCCAAAGAGCAATTGAAGCAGGAGATATAAAAACTGGATGCACATCCATGTTAATGGAAAAAGGTTTAGACACAGGACCTATGATTCATAAAAAAGAAATATTAATTAAAATAGATAATGATGTAATTGATCTTTTTAAAAGTTTATCATTACTAACCGCAGAATGCCTTCATGAAACAATCCAAAAATTAATTTCTGGAGATTCTAAACAAACACCTCAAAATAATTTAGAAGCTTCTTACGCCCATAAATTGACTAAAGAAGAAGGATTAATTAACTGGAATAATAATTCGTTAGATATTTACAATAAAATGCGAGCATTTAAAATTTTTCCAGGAACTTATTTTTACTACAAAAATGATAAAATTAATATAATTGATGGATACCCTTTAGATAAAACACATAATGAAAATCCAGGAACAATTTTAACAACATCAAATAACCTCCAAATTGCTTGTAGTAAAAATACTGTTTTCCAAATAAATTCATTAAAAAAATCTGGAAAAAAAAGCATGTCTGCAAAAGAATTTTTAAATGGTAATAATTTGAATGTTGGTGAAGTAATTGATTAACAATGAAGTTGAAAAAATTAGATTAGCATTATTAATAGAATATAATGGAAAGAATTTAGTTGGATGGCAAAAACAAAATAATGGTAAATCTGTTCAAGGAGAAATCGAACAAGTTGCTAAAATTCTCTTTAAAATAGATTGTCCTGTTCAAGGTGCCGGAAGAACTGATGCGGGCGTAAATGCATTAGGACAAGTTGCACATATTGACATTCCAAAATTGAACAGATTTTCTGATAAAAGTAACGTATATATATTGACAGCTTTTAATTCTTTATTAATAAAGACTGAAATAAGAATAATTTCTATTCAAAATGTATCTTTTGAATTTAATGCAAGATTTTCTGCTATTAAAAGGACTTATAAATATAAGCTTTTACTAAGATCAGCATTTCCTCTTAAGTTAAATGAAAATTTTTGGCATGTAAGACAAAAGTTAAATGTAAATAATATGAAGAAAGCTTCTAAATTTTTGATTGGAAAGCATGATTTTACTAGTTTTCGATCCCGATCTTGCCAAGCTTTAACTCCTATAAAAACAATCGATAAAATTGATTTTGATATGGAAAGAAAAAAAACTAATTTAACTATAAAGATAGAAGCAAAAAGTTTTTTACATAATCAAGTTAGAATTATTGTAGGGTCACTCATTAAAGTTGGCTTAGATATTTGGCACCCAAATGAAATCGAAAAAATTCTCAAGCTTAAATCAAGAGATGAAGCTGGTGAAACTGCTCCAGCATATGGTCTTTATCTATATAAAGTTCATTATCCAAAAGAGTTATTAAAATCAGATTGGCCATAACAAATTTTATTTAGAAATTTGTGAGCTAACAAAAAAAAGTATAATTATAGTCATTTGCACAAAACCAGAAAGCAAAATCATTCCTACAGAACCCCATCCACTTAAAATTATTTCTTCTTTCCCTAATCTCCAAAGTGTAAAAACAACTATTATTATCGTAAAAAACTGAATAAAACGGACTAAAAAAAGAGGTAAGAAAGCCACAGAAAAAACTAGTAATAATATAATTAATTGTTTAAGTGCTTGTATCCAATTAAATGGTATAATGTATTTCAAAAATAAGTTTTCTTTTTTAACATTTTGGAAAATAAAAAAAACTATTATTGCATATAACATAACATCAATAAAAATAATAAGAGCTAACTTAGCAATTATATTATCAACAAATAATGTATAAAAAGCAGCTTTATTTGCTTGAAAGGCAAGAACAAATGCTAATATATTTATAATACAAACGATCCAACAACTCTGCCAAAATTTTTCATTATCTAACTTAAATAAATTATCTACGTTATTTTTTCTTCTAATAAAATCAAAAGAAGATTTAAAACCATTTTTTATGTCAATGAACGAAGGAGGTGGACTTATCATATTAGTTGGCAAAATATATTTCTAAAAAGTTTTTATAAATTTTCTTTAATCCTTTTATATCATCAATAGAAACTTTTTCATCAACTTTATGCATGAGCTTTCCCACTAAACCAAATTCTACTACAGGACAAATATCTCTAATAAATCTTGCATCTGAAGTTCCTCCATTAGTTGATAAATTTGGAACGAGTCCTGTTATTGATTTTATTGCACTTTTTAGTGATTTTACTAAATGACCAGGATTTGTATAAAAAGGTTCAGCATTACAAAAATAATCAAATGAGTAATTTGAAATATTAAGAGATTTAAATTTTTCAGTGAGCATTTTAGTTAAACTTTTTGAACTGTGAAGATTATTAAATCTAATATTAAACTTAACATTTACCTTTGCAGGAATAATATTATATGATGGATTTCCAACATCTATACTTGTAATCATAATTGTAGATGGTTCAAAATTTTCATTTCCTTTGTCTAACTCTACTTCAGATAGTGGCTGTATTAATTTTAACATTGAGTTAATTGGATTTTTAGCTAGATGAGGATATCCAACGTGTCCTTGTATACCATTGACAATTAAATTTCCTGAATAACTACCTCTTCTTCCAATCTTGATCATGTCGCCTAATTTATCAGGGTTAGTAGGCTCACCTACAATACAATCATCTATGTTTTCTTTATTGTTTTTTAACCACTCAACAACTTTTTTAGTCCCATTTATTGCTTTACCTTCTTCATCCGAAGTAATAATAAAGGAGATACTACCTAAACTTTCAAATTTATTATTTTCTTCTAAAAACTCAATTGTTGATGAAATAAAAGTTGCAATTGATGATTTCATATCTACCGCACCTCTACCACAAAGTTGATCGTTAATTATTTCACCTGAAAATGGCCCAAAAGACCAGTCCTCAGAACTTCCTTCAGGTACTACATCAACATGTCCTGCAAAACACAAATTTGGAGATTTTTTTCCATATCTTGCGTATAAATTTACTACCTCATCTTCTCCCTCTCCAAAAGTTAGTATTTTACAATCAAAATCATGATTTTCTAAAATTGACTTGATGAGATTTATAGCCTCTTGCCCATAAGGAGTTATACTTTTTATTTTTATTAAATCTGACGCCAGTTTAACAGGATCTAAACTCATTTAATTAGTCTCTTAGCAAATCATTGACTGATGTTTTTGATCTAGTTTTAGCATCAACTCTTTTTACTATTACCGCACAATATAAATTAGGTGAATTAGATATTTCATTATTTTTACTTCCAGCCATAGAACCTGGGACAACTACTGAATATGATGGGACTCTTCCCATATAAATTTCTCCAGTTGATCTATCAACAACTTTTGTTGAAGCACCTATATAGACTCCCATCGATAAAACAGATCCTTCTTCTATAATAACACCCTCTGCAACTTCAGAACGTGCACCAATAAAACAATTATCCTCTATAATGACCGGATCAGCTTGTAAAGGTTCTAGTACACCACCTATACCTGCACCTCCAGACAAATGAACATTTTTACCAATTTGTGCACAAGACCCAACAGTTGCCCACGTATCAATCATTGCACCCTCATCTACAAAAGCACCCAAATTAACAAAAGATGGCATTAAAACAACATTTTTGTTTATGAAAGCTGAATGTCTTACTATTGAACCTGGAACTGCTCTAAATCCTGCCTTTTTAAAATCATCAGATGACCAGTTTGAAAATTTTGATTTAACTTTGTCCCACCAAACAGAAGGGCCACAATCCCAACTTTCTGGCCCACCTTGGATTATTCCCATATCGTTCAGTCTAAATGAAAGTAAGACAGCTTTTTTAGACCACTGGTTTACACGCCACTTACTAGAACCAAGAGGTTCAGCTACTCTAAGCTTTCCTGAATCAAGTAAATTTAATGTTTCATCAACAGCGTCTCTTATCTCCCCTTCTGTATTTATCGTAACATCTGAGATATTATCAAAAGCCTTGTCTATAACATTTTTTAAATTATCTTGATCCATATTATCCTCTCAATTTTATTGTATCTAAAAACTCATTCAAATTATTAAAACTATAATCGATGAAACTAAAGTTTTTTTTAAAATCTTTTTCATTTATTGAATTTTTCATCCACACAGTTGTAATTCCTAGCTCTTTAGCAGGTACTAAATTTTTAACTGTATCTTCAAAGAAAATTGTTTTATCTAAATTTTCTTTATTAAGATTTAAACATTCTAATAACTTTTTATATGATCTTTTATCTGGCTTAGGAATATATTCTAAATCCTTAATGTCAATAATTTGATCAAAATCATCTTCCAATTCTAATATTTTTAAAATTTTTTTAGCATGTTTAGAAGTAGCATTAGTAAAAATTATCTTCTTGCCTTCTAATATTCTTATCTTTGATATTAATTGATCATTTTTTTTTAATTCTGGATGCTCAACATCATGAACATAATCAAGAAATTCTTCTGGCTCTAATTTTTTTTCGACAATTAGACCTCTTAAAGTTAAGCCATATTTCAAATAATATTCTTTTTGAATTTTTTTAGCCTGATCAATATCTAAAGAATATTTAGACATTATAAAATCAGTTATTCTATTTGAAATTTTTTTAAATAGACCTAAATTAATATCATAAATCGTGTTATCCAAGTCAAATATCCAATTTTGAAAACTATTTTGATAAATCATTTATATTCAACCATTGATTAAACTAATCATTAATTAAAGTTCCAACACCGTTTTCAGTGAATAGTTCAACCAAAAGAGAATGTTTTTTTCTACCATCCATTATAACAGCTGCTTCAGCACCGTCTCGAACTGTTTTAATACAAGTATTAATTTTAGGTATCATTCCTCCATGAACAACGTTTTCTTTGATCAATTCCTTACATTTTTTTACAGATAATTCTGTAATGATTTGACCATTGCTATCTAATACACCTTCTACGTCAGTTAACATCATCATTCGTGTGGCTTTCATTGCCGAAGCAATTGCACCTGCTGCTGTATCCGCATTAATATTATATGAAAGACCATTTTCACCAATGCCAACTGGTGCAATAACCGGAATCATTTTTTGATTTATCAAAGCTTGAATTACTTCTGTGTTAATTTTATTTGGTTCTCCAACAAAACCTAAATCCACAACATTCTCAAGATTTGAATCAGAGTTTTTATCAATTACTGACAATCTCTTTGCAGAAATTAAATTCCCATCTTTACCGGATATCCCAACTGCATTAGCACCCTCATTTGATATTGCTGAGACAATACTTTTATTAATGATGCCACATAAAACCATTTCAACAACATCAATAGTAGCTGCATCAGTAATTCTTAAACCATCTATAAAATTACTTTCAATTTTTAATTTTTTAAGCATTTCTCCAATTTGAGGGCCACCACCGTGGACTACTATTGGAAGTATTCCTACTTGTTGTAGTAGCGATACATCTTGAGCAAAAGTCTTTACGTATTCCTTTTTCCCCATAGCATGCCCGCCAAATTTTATAACTATAACTTTGTTTGAATACCTCCTCATAAAAGGAAGTGTTTCCATTAGGATTTCAGCTTTATCGTTTAAATTATTTTGCATATCATTATTACTTTTAGTTATTTTATCCTACATTATAAATAAATCTAATTTTTTGCAAACATTGCTATGTATGCTCTCAATTCTTCTAGCCCTGTTTTCTTTTCGCTAGATGTACAAAAGAAGTGTGGGTATAGAGTAATTTTATTTTTTAGAGCATTTTTTAAATTAATCATTTTGGAAGAAACTTCTGATTTTTTTATTTTATCGGCTTTTGTTATGACACATGTCCATCCTAAGCCTTGGCTTTCAAAAAAATCTATCATCTTATTATCCTCTTTAGTTAATTCTCTTCTTGCATCGATCAATAAAAGTATTGTTCTTAAATTTTGTCTTGAAGAAATATAATCAAAAATTAGATTTCTCCATTCTCTTTGCTCTGTTTTGGATACTTTTGCAAATCCATATCCTGGTAAATCAACAAAATTTAAACTATATAATTTATTTTCAATTTTAAAAAAATTTAATTGCCTAGTTCTTCCAGGTGTCTTACTAAATTTAGCTAGTTTTTTTTTATTAGTTAAAGAATTAATTAAAGAACTTTTACCTACATTAGATCTTCCAAAAAATGCAACTTCACTATTGTTTTGTGAAGGCAGTGTATCAAGGGACACACATGATTTTATAAATTGACAATCTCCTAAAAAAAGTTTTCTGCCAATTTCTTTATCTTCATCTGAAAATTCAATATTCAACTTTTTTCTTTATTAATTTTCCTAGTAATTATCCATTGTTGAGCAATTGATAAAAGATTATTCCATGTCCAGTAGATCACTAAACCTGCGGGGAAAGTTGCAAGTAAAAAAGTAAAAACAACTGGCATCCAAGCAAAGATCTGAGCTTGTACAGGGTCTGGTGGTTTAGGATTTAGTCTTTGTTGGAGCACCATAGTAGCACCCATCAATAAAGGCCAAATTCCCAAATTAAGAAAATCTGGTAAAAAATCTGTGCTATAAGGCAACAGGCCAAAAAGATTAAATATACTTGTAGGGTCTAACGCAGATAAGTCTTTTATCCATCCAAAAAATGGAGCTTGCCTCATTTCAATGGACACAAATAAAACTTTATATAAGGCAAAAAACACTGGAATTTGTACAAGTATTGGCAAACATCCAGCCGCAGGATTTACTTTCTCCCTTTTATATAAAGCCATCATCTCCATATTCATTTTTTGTCTATCGTTACCGAATCTCTCGCGCAATTGTTGAAGTTGAGGTGTTAAAACCCTCATCCTAGCCATACTTTTGTATGATTTATTTGCTAATGGGAAAAATATAATTTTTACAACTACTGTGATAGCAAGAATTGCCAACCCAAAGTTACCCAATATATTATTTGCCCATGATAAAGCATAGAAAAATGGTTTTGTAAGAAAGTAGAACCAACCAAAATCTATAGCTAAGTCAAAATTTTTGATTTTTAAATCCTCTTCATATTTATCAAGCAAGTTTAATTTTTTTGCTCCAGAAAATACTCTAGACACAATTTCAATTTCTCCATTTGCTGGAATTTTTGAAAGCTCACCTAAAAAGTCAGTTTGATATGATGCAGAATTATTAACATATCTGAAAGTAAAATTAGAGTTAGTATTTTGATCAGGTATTAAAGCTGCCATCCAATATTTATCTGTTATACCAATCCAACCACCATTTTCTTCAGTCTTTATAGACATTCCTTTTTGGCCAGTTTCTTTTAAATCTGAATAACTATGTTCTTCTAATGACCCATCAAAAACACCCAATGGTCCTTCATGTAAAACAAAAAAATCAGTGGTTTTTGGTTCACCAGATCTTCTTATAAGACCATAAGGATATAGGTTTACTGAATTGTTAGTTTCATTTTTTACCTTTTGAACAACCTTGATCATGTAATTATCGTCTATAGATATTATTTGAGAAAAATTTAATCCTTCTCCATTATTCCATGTCAGTGTCACAGGATTATTTGGGTCTAAAGAAGATTTAGAAGCCTTCCACACTGTATTTCCATTAGGAACTTTATTTTTATTTGGTGAACTCCAGCCAAATTGAATGAAAAATGGTTCTCTTTCATCAATTTTTTTTAAGAACCTTATCTGATCACTTTCTGGATCAAGGGTTTTTCTGTAATTTTTTAAAACTAAATCATCTATTCTTGCTCCAAGAAGTGAAATTGATCCTTGAAGCTCATCATTAATAATATTTATTCTATCTATATTTCTTGTCTTCTTTGTAACTTCTGTCAATGATGTATTATTATCTTTAGGTAGTTCAATTGAAGGTTCATTGTTTTTATCAACTAGCTGTTGTTCTTTTTTTACATTTTGCGGTGTTGGTTCACCAAATAAAATTTGGTATCCAATTAAAACTGACATTGAAAGACAAATAGCTGCAATTAAGTTTCTAGTATCTGGATTCATAAAATATTTTCTTTTTTTTGTTTGTTAACAGGATCATAACCACTTTTACCCCAAGGATGGCATTTTGTTAATCTTTTAATAGCTAAAGCTCCACCTTTAATAACTCCCTTACTAGCAATTGCTTCAGATGCATAATCTGAACATGATGGTAAAAAGCGACAGTTGGTTCCAATAAAAGGTGATATTAAAAACTTGTAAGCTTTTAAGAGAATTAAAATTAAAATTTTAATTGATTTTTCAAATATATTTATCATTCCAATATTAACTAGCTCTATTAGATTTAAATTTATCCATTAATTCATTTTCTAAGTCATCATAAGAAACTTTTACAATTTCTCTTTTACAAATCAATATATAATTAAAGCTTAAATCAAAATATTTATCTCTATACTTTAATAATTCTCTTATTATTGATTTAAGTCTTCTTTTAATTTTATTTCTTACAATAGCTGAACCAATTTTTTTTGTAATAGTAAAACCAAAATGAGGTATATTATCATTTTTGGTTGATTCAAGTCTTTGAATAATAAAAATTGGACTATAAATTTTTTTTGAAAATTTATTAGATCTTATAAATTCAGATCTTTTTTTTATAGTTATTAAAGTCATGAAAGCTTTGATTTAAGCTGATAGTCTTTTTCTTCCTTTTGCACGACGTCTTCTAATAACATTTCTGCCACCAACAGTTGCCATTCTTGCTCTAAAACCGTGTCTTCTTTTTCTAACTAAATTGCTTGGTTGAAATGTTCTTTTCATAATAACCTCTTTGAGAGTTCTTAATAAAATTAATTTAAATAGTCAACTTTATTATTTATTTATTTGCTCACTTATAGTTGGTGCAGGTTTCATCTCTAAGTCCCATGGGAAATAGATCCAAGTGTCTTGAGATACTTCAGTAATAAAGGTATCTACTTGAGCTCTTCCAGCAGGTTTTGCATACACTGTAGCATAGTGGGCTTTAGGAAGAATTGGCCTTAAAGCTTTTATTGTTTCACCTGTATCAACTAAATCATCAACTATTAACCAATTATCACCATCTTCAGCCATTGTTTTATTTTTCAAAAATTCAACATCACTTCTTGTTTGTTCTTTATAAGAACTAACACATACTGTATCGATTAATCTCATATCTAATTCTCTTGCTACAATAGCTGCTGGAACTAGTCCACCTCTAGTTACAGCGATAATACCTTTAAATGAAGCTATATCGTGCAATCTCCATGCTAAAGCTTTACTATTTCTATGTATTTCTTCCCAAGATACAGGAAATGATTTTTCATAACTGTTCATGCTAATCTCATTTAAATTAATTTTAAAATATTAAACAAAATGAATACATAAATCAAATTCATAGATATTAATTTAAAATTTAATAGTAAAGATTATCCAGTACAAAAATTTAAAGTTCAAAAATTGTAAATTACTTTTTTGGTTTAAACTTGTTAATAAAATCCAATTCTTCTGATGTAATATACATGTCATGATATTGAACTTTAAGACATCCTGTACAAACACCTATAAAATCATTTGGAGAATATCTTTTTATAGTGTCATCAATTAAAATAGCATGATATAGTTGTTTCATACCTGATACATTGATTTTACATTTTTGACATGTCCATTTTTTATTAGATTTTGCCGCTTCAAGTATTCTAGGAAAATCATTAGGTAAAGTTTTTAAAAATTGCGATGTTGTAAAATCACTAAATAATTCTCTTTCTATAGAGAACATTTGCTTATGAAACTCTAAAACATTAAATTGATCTATTATTATTCTCCTAGACCAATCAGCCGCCTTTACAAAATTATTCCAGTTTGTTTTTTTAAGACATAAGCGACACGGTATAAAATTATTATTTTCACTTTTTTTCTTAATATCTAATTTTTCAGATTCAGGTAAAATTAAAGTAGCACTTGATTCATAATTATTTAAATGATCTATGAATTGTGAGCAATTTGAAAAATGAAATATGATCTCATCATTTTGGTCTAAATTTTTAAAATAAATAGCAACAAAATTATTTTGATAAAATGTTAAACCTGCGAAAAAATCAATTTGAAGATTTTCTATTGTATCTAACGTGCCATCTGTTTTAAATTTTTTTCTTGTAGAGGCTATCTTAGATTTATTATTTACAAAATGATATCTAAAGTTTAGTTCAGCTCCAACTTGTTTCAAAGCAGCATTTAATTTACTAAAATTAGCATTAATTTTTACCATTTTTTTTTAATTCGCTTTTTATAAAATTAACTTTTTCAGTTTCATTTAAAACATATCTAAATTCAACTCTTCTTGATTTTATAGAATTCTCAGAACCATCTATATTTTTAATAAGTGATCTAGATGAAAGCCCAGACGCACTTACTTTATCAAAAGCCCAGTTAATTTCTTTTTCGGATAAATTAAATTTTGTTAAAGAATTTAATGATTCATTCAAAACAGAAATTGTTCTTTCTTGAGATAAAACCATATTTTTTATGTAAGCTATTTGATTAGTTTCATCTTTCCACTCACTTGATGTATGTCCCTCTATCCTAATTTCAGATACAAGTGAACCAAATTTAGATAAAACCTTTATGTATCTAGGAAAAAAGGCATTAATAATAGTTTTAAATCTATCGCTTAATTCAAAATTACTTTTTGAAAACATTACATCAGGAGCATTAAACCTTATTAAATTTTCCTCCGGTATGATTTCAAGTTGCCATTCCTTTTTTTCTTGATCAGTAAATTCATCTTTTAATTTTTCGTCAATATCATTTTCTAAATTATCTGTATAAGATAAATAATTTAAAACATAGTCTTGTGTGCCGACTACTTCAGGAGCTTTCTCTCTGATAAAACCAATTGAAATAAATAAAAAAATTATCATCAATCCAGCCATTAAGTCTGAATTTGATAACCAAACAGAATTATCAATATCTCCTTTTTTAGAACCTAAAAATTTCATCTACTTGTTTTACTTCTATTTGCTAATTCTATTAAACTTCTCAAACTTGTTACAAGTGGTTGATAATCCTTAACCAACTGTTCCGATAAAGATCCCAAATGTGCTCCCATTACTTCAATGGCTTTTTCCAACTCATTAGTCATTTCATTATCTAATTTTTGTAGTTTTCCTGAAACATCTGCAATATCTTTTGATAGTGTATTAGTTAATTGTTTTAGACTTGTTTGTAATGTAGGAATAGCATTTTCAGCGTCTTCCCGAAGTTTAGATAATACGTCTAGTGTTTTTTCGGTCTGCTTCCTTTCTTTATTAATTGTTTGAATAACATTACCAACAGGAGTTAACATTTTTGGAATATAATCTAATTTTGCATGAATTGTTTCGACAGTTTTTTCATGTTGAACAATTAAATTATTAGCTAAATCTATTGCTTTTTTTGTCTGATCTAATTCAGTTAAGTATGTTGATTGCCATTCTAAAAGTTTTTCAAGTCCTGAGTTGAATTTTTTAAAATTTTCGCCAAATTGTTCTTCTATTTTTGAATTAAAATCTTTAATGACACTTTCAATAGCTTTAATAAGTTGTTCAACAGTACTTTCACCAAGTGATGATGTGAATTCTGTTAATTTAATTTCCATATCTCTAATGCCTTGTTCAATTTTTAAAAGGTTTTCATTTTGGTTTTTAAATTGAGCATAAAAATCTTCTTCAGAAATAGTATCTTCTTGAACTATTTCTGGTTGAACAAAACTAATGAGTTTAACAATAGCACTTCCAACCATGCCTACTATACTTGTAGAAAAAGCTAATTTTAATCCATCAAGTAAAATTGGTAAGCTTAAATCAATATTTCCTGGATCAAATTCACCAAGACCTTTGAAAATGCCAAGGAATGTTCCTACCAAGCCTAAAGCTGGTAATAATGATGGAAGATAAGTTGTAAAATTGAGTACTTTTTTATTTTGAGTTATAAATGGCAACCATACTCCAAAAAATGTAAGAAAATACAAAAAAATTAAATAAAAACCAACAAATTTATCTTCTTCACCAGAGACAATTAATTGGCCAATATAATCCACATTAATTAATTCATTTCTAAAATCATTCCAAAATATAAACGGTAAAAAAAATAGAAATGGTACTAGAGTAAACTCTATAATTTTATTAATTAATTGTAACAATTTGCTGAACATTTTTATCTATTTTTTGTACAAAAATTCACCAATATGATACACTTAATGAAAATTTTTGAAAAGATATTTAAATGCAAGATCCTTTTGGTGGAATTAAAGGTAGAGAAATTGAGTCATTGTCAGGTTTTGCAATTGACAAAGAAGAAGTTCTTCGCGAACTTCAATATTCAATAGATTTACTTGATGAAAAAAAAATTGTTAAAAAAACATTTTTAGAAAAATTAAGACAAAAAAATCTTGGAATAAAAGAAGCTGACGAAAGAGCTTTATTCTGGAATCTAATGAAGGGTACTGATGATGAGTATGCACAGGTAAATTTAAGGTGGTCTAATAAAAATATAAGATCAATTTATGGTGTGCCTTTTAAATCTATTAAAGTTGCTTTAAATGGTTTAAAAGCATTTTATAATCAAATTAATGTAAAAAAACCAAATATAGATCATCCAGATGTATTAGAATTTTATAACTTAAGTCAACAAAATTATCCTGATTTACCAAAACTTACTCCAAATAATGAAAACGAAATTACAGATGATTTTTTAGAATTAGATCCTTTTGCAGGAGTAAGAGGTGTAGACATTTACAAAAAATTTAATGATTTAAAAAAAGATAAGGATAAGACATTACTAGAGTTAGATTATTCCATTGAATTTTTAGATCAATTAGAACTACCAAAAGGAAGAAGAGAAAAAAAATTCATTAAAAAGCATCCTAAATTTCTAACTTTCACATTTAAAACATCAGAACATTATTTAAATGTCCATTTTTGGTGGATAGGTACAATTGTTAGAACTATAAAAAATGTTGAGTTAGGAAGAGCAAGATTGGCTCTAGCCTCGCTTAAAAAATTTGTACAAGATATTGACGTTGAATTTCCAGACTTAGAAAATGAAGATATTAATGAAATTTATATGATCACAAAAAAGAAACATAGACCTGGACAGCTAAAAAATTCAAAAGATGAAATTAAACCAGAGTCTGAAGGTGGGATGAGTTATTGGTCAACAGTAACTCATAGATGGGTATTACCAAAATTAGATAAACATACTAAAAAATATATCCCCCCCAAAAAAAATTTATAAAATATAATTAATTAATAAAATAAGTTTTATTATTTATTCGTATGTTAAAAGAATAACTGATTTATGATAAATAAAGAGATGTCTAGTAGTTTTTTTAATAAAATTAAAGTATAAAGGTGGAGCTTTATAAAAACAGTCAAAAATGAATCTGAAAAAGTAAAAAAAAACAATGCGCTCGAAGCTCAGCTGGATAAAGCACTAGACTACGAATGAAAGTTACTGTCATTTAGCTTGGTTATCCTTAAATAAAATATTCCCTCAAATACAAGCAAAAATAGGCTTTACAGACCATTATAATATAAGGTTAAATCAATAAATTTATGGTTGTCAATAGAACGCTTTTTTTGATGTAAAAGTGTTGCTACAAGTTGAGAAATAAGAGGGCAGTTAAAGTTATGATCTGCTCGATCACATTGATTGGTATTGTTAAAGTTAGATAATTCAACTAATTTATATATAATCTAACAGCCTATAGTGTTATGATTTAATTAAAAATTTTATTAAAATTAACTAAAGACAAGGCTATCTATTAAACTTTTTCAATCCAAAATTGATACATATATGCAAAACTATTTTTGAATTTATTTTCAAATTCATCCCACTTAGTAAGATCGTATATAAAATCACTTGACTGATAATGATCTATAAATTTGTCAACAACATTTGCAACATTTTCAAATCCACAAAATTTTAAACCTAGTTTGCTTAACATTTTATCAATTTTACTAATTGTAAATTGATGTTCCATTTCATGACAAATTAAATCTTTAAATTCACTAGTTTTGTAAAAGTCGGACCAACATATAAAATTATTTAATTTAGAATAATCATCAATAATTTTATCTCTAAAAATTCTCAAATTTTCAATATTATTTAATAGATAATTTTTCTTAGCTTGTTCTTGAAAGTTACTAATACTTGATCTTCCTATTTTACTATAAAGTGAAATCTTCATTAATCCATTTTTATTAAGAGAATTATATAATTTTTCGAGCCCCTTAATTGGCTCTTTCATATGATGCAACACTCCATTGCATAAAATCATATCAAAATTTTTGTTTAGTTTATCAATATTTAAAATGTCACAATGAAATAATTCTGCATTATTGATTTGATACTCATTACATTTTCTTAAAGCATAAGCTATACTAGATTTACTTATATCAATTGCAGTTATATGTACATTTGAGAACATACTGCCTCTATCTACAATTTCCTTTCCAGTCCCACAACCAGCAATCAAAATATTATGAATTTTTGACTTATCAAATATTTTATTATTATAATCTAAATTAAATGACTTAATAAAATTTACTATATCAGTCTTTTGTAAATAAGTGTCAGAGTAAATCCATTGTGGATAAGGAAATTTCTCATACTGTTCCTTTACCTTTATAGTTGTTTGATTATTAAAACTTGAAATTGTTTTTATGCTATTCCTTAATCTTTTTTCATTAAGGTTATTTGTTACTGTAATCTTTTTTAATTTTTCAGTAATGTTATTAAAATTTATTGAATTGTAAAAAATAAAATCTACTAGTTTTGAGTACATGCCTAAACAAACATATTCTAAGTCATTTATTTCACAATCTAATTTCAGATTATCAACAAGGTTACCTTTTAATTTTTGAATTTGTTTTTTTTCTTCTAACGTCTCACTCCAAATATATTCATTTAAGTATGAATTTATTGCCAAATTAGTTGAAAGTTGTAATATTCCAACTTTGTTTTTAATTTTTTGTCTGTTAAATAATATTGATTTCCTTAAAATTTTTAAAAATTTTTCAAAATGAATGTTACACACAACACACTCATCAATACATAAATTTAATAAATTTAAATTAGCTAGTTTATCCAAATCATTAGCATTAATTTTGGAATTATCATTTACTAATTTAGATTTAATCTTTCTAAATAACTCGGTCTTTAGCAAATATTCAGCAGTCTTAATAACTAAATTAGTTAAATTATGATTACCTAAATATTTTTTATTACTGAGCAATAATTCAAATCCCTCGGAGATATCAAAATACTTATGAAAATTTGAAAAATATTTATCTATATCAATTTCAATTAAAAGAGAATAAAGATTTTCAAATTTAATCTCATTAAATTTATCTAATTCAGCTGCAAGCTTAAAATAATAAAATGCACTTGGAATATCATTTAATTCTTTAAATACATTACCGATAAATGATATTGTTTCAACTTCACTTGAATTATTTTTTAATATTTTCAACGCCTCTTGCAAGGCTCCATGAAAATCTTTTTTTTGATAAAGCGCATTCATTAACATTTTGTTAATTTTATTATTATCAATATGATTCATATATTTTTTTTTAATTTATAATTTAGATATTAGTTTTTTCATAATTATGCTTTTCACATTGCTAAAAATTGGTATTTATAAGAATTACTTCAAAAGAAATATTCATCCTGCACCAATCAATAGTTTTTTTAGAATGCTGCATTGTAGTGAAGTAGCAAATATTGTACCAGAATTGATTTAAGAACTGCTTAATCCTCTTTTTTTTGGAGAGTTCAAAATTATCCTATTAATATTGTCAAAATTCGCTGAAATGCATTGATGAAGTTAAGGTAGGTGCATTTTAGTAGTTTTGTTTGATTGAATCTAATTATCCAGTTTTTGATCTTAAAACCATTTATACCCAATTTTATTTAATGATTTGCTAATCAATATCCAACTTTGGAAGCGATTTGATGATCTTAATTGTTTCTAAAGAGACAGTTATTACTCGTTGGAACAGTTCTAAAGGATAAGCGGGGTTGTTCATTGTCTCATTTGCATAATCGTTTGCATCATTTATAATGCCACTTGATTTATCAGTCCTAACGCACTGCCTATCCATCACCCACTCAAGCGCAGATCTTCCACATAACTTATATTCGTAAGCATCAAGAGGTATTCCCTCAATTGTTATGTTTTTATTATATTTAACAATTTTTTTATTTTCTTTTTTTTCAAACCTCATTTTTTCAACTCGGTAAAAACTTTTAAAATCAATATTTGAAATTAGTTCGAGGCTACCTTCTCGAAAATTAACAGGATATGGTTTAACTTCTTCAAAATTGAGGTGCAAGTATATCAATTTTTCTCCTGCCTCTCGAAACTCATTAAACATTTCAAAACTTTTAACAAGAGGTATTCTTGGCATCTCTTTAGTCAAGTTATTTGCGTATCTTGATCTATAATCATCAGAATGAAGTAAACCATATATATACTGGAGAAAATTTAACTTTTTGATTGTAGTAGTTTTATAAGTTTCATTGATGTTAAATAATAATTTATCGTTAATAACACTCTCAGTTAAGTTTAATGAATCTTTATTTGAAAAAAGGTCATTTTCATTAACTTTTTGTGTGATCATAGTAGGAAAACATTGTGCACCCGCTTCCAAAAAATTTAAATCTACTACATGTTTCGAAACAAAAGGGGAAAGAGCATTTTTTGCCCCAATTCCATTGACACAAATTACAAGATTATTTGATAATTTATCTGAAAAAATTCTATTCATCTGATATTGCATTGCATTCATTTGCTTAGAGAAATAAAAATGTTGAAAACAAAAAGGTCTATACAATGCTTTTACTATACAATGACTTTCAAATTTATATTTTTTATAACGTTTTAGGTCTTGAAATGCATTTCTATTCCAAGACATTAATTTTGGATCAACTTTAACAAATTTTTCTGGAAGCAATGTGCTATTGCTTTCTCTATAATTATCAACTTCTTGATTATAATATTCAATTGCTGATTTAATGTTAATACCAACTTTCTTCTTTGAAAAGTTATAACACCAAGCATCACGACCCGAAGCAACACCAAGCGAGTACAAATTAAATATGCAGTTTTCTTGTTCTTTGGATTTACTACCTAGTGGTAAATAGTTTTTAAATGATTTATCTCCTTGATTAATCCAATCATTTTGATCATCTGGTTTTATTAGTTTAAAATCACCTTCGTTTTCAATACCTTTTATAGATTTATAATTTCTAATCTTTGATAATTTTTCATCCTTTTTAAGATAATCACCTATATCAGCATAAAAGATTTGCCCATCTTTACTCTGATTTTTTTGCTTAACAAGAATAATAATTGTTACACCAACCCTCACATTAAAGATATTTCCACCTTCTTTACGTGCCATTTCACCAGACACTCTACTATTCCCACGTAAATTAAATACATAAATTTTTCCGAATTCTTTAGATAAACACTTTCTAAATCCGTCAGTAGCATTACCATCAATCCAACCTGAATTTGTAATAAAACCTATAACACCTTCTTGATCAACTCTATCTGCAGCCCATCTAAATGCTCTGATATAACTATCATAAAGATCTTGTCTGTTAGTAGCACTCGATTCATTTACATAAGAATCTTCTATTCTTTTGTCTAAATTTTGATATTTTAAGTTTGCGGCATTGTCATTTGCTGTAGTCTGACCCGCAGAGTAAGGGGGGTTTCCAATTATAACTGTAATATCTCTTTTCTTCTGATTTGTTCTCCTTTCTGAATTGTCAGGAAGAAGATCAGCAATCATATCTCTATCTTGTTCATAAAGTTGGAAAGTGTCCGTTAGAACCATTCCGTCAAATGATTGGTACTGGTTTTCCTTTACCAAATCGTCATAAACTGCTTCGATGTTGATGCAGGCAATATAGTAGGCGAGTAAAATAATCTCATTTGCGTGTATTTCTGATTTGAATTTCTTCCGAATTTGATCCTTCGACAAAATGCCAGATTGCAATAGGCGGGAAATGAAAGTTCCCGTTCCCGAAAATGGGTCAAGAATATGAACACCTTCATTGCCGAGAGAGGAACCAAATTCTTCCTGCATTACATCTTCGACCGAATGGATAATAAAGTCGACCACCTCAATAGGTGTATAAACAATACCTAATTTCTGAGTCATTAACGGAAATGCATTTCTAAAAAAACGATCATAAAGTTCAAGAATAAGTGTTTGCCGTCCTCTTGAAGTTATAATGTCAGCGGAACGTCGCTTAACACTATCATAGAACTTTTCAAGAGTCCGAGTTTCAGTATCGATTTTATGGTCATAGATCTGTGAAAGGACTGTTTCCATTGCTTTTGAAACTGCATTTTCAGTAGTAAAACGGTTACCTTGAAACAAAGTATCGAATACAGGACGAGTAATTATATGTTGAGCAAGCATCTCCACAGCGTCTGTTTCAGAAATATCAGGGTTAAGATCATCCCTAATCTCATCAACAAACTGCATAAATGAGGCACGCTCCTTAGTACCTGAATTAAGAACAACAGAGTTAATTCGGGTAATATGTTGTTGAGCAATCTTGGCAATATCACTTGCCCAGTTTTCCCAGTAATCGCGTGTTCCACACTTATCAACAATTTTTGCTTTAATTGCCTGCGAAAGATCTGTCAGAGTAAAAGATAACTGCTTTGGTTCTTTGTCATCTTCATCTTCGGTCTCGTCTTCACCGCCTAGATTTGTATCTGTTTCGTCCTCGCTGTCTTCTTTCTTTTTAGCCTTTGGCTTAATATCTTCAACTACTGCTGTTGTTGCCTCGAGTTCAGAAGTAGATGTGCCATCAATTATCTCAATACGATCTGAAACATCTTCACCCAAACCAATGCGATTGATAGTGCTATCAAATCTCTCATCATGCGCTCTTAGGGCATTCAGGATCTGCCAAACGACTTTATAACGTTCATTGTCATTGAGTGCTTTTTCTGCAGAAACACCAGGTGCAACTGTAATTGGCAGAATTACATAACCAAGTTTTTTGTCGTCTGCCTTTCGCATTACACGTCCTACTGATTGAACAACATCAATCTGACTTTTTCTTGGATGAAGAAACATAATTGCGTCTAGAGCAGGAACGTCAACACCCTCTGATAAACAACGAGCATTTGTCAAAACACGACAAACATTCTCACCTGCCTCCTCCTTTAACCAGTTGAGTTTTTCGTTTCGTTGCTCGGCATTGAAAGTGCCGTCGACGTGAAACAACTCAACCTCAAGGTCTGTTTTAGTTTCTTCAGATACTTTTTCTTGAGAGATATAATCCTTTACAACACTGGAAAACTCAGCAGAGAACATCTGGGAAGTTTTGATATTTTGACAGAATGCTAATGCCCGTTTCATAGGCACAGAGTCTTCAGCAGTGCTATCTTTCTTATTGTTCATTCCTACTTTTGCAAGTGCTTTGTAACAACCAACCATCTTAGTTGCATCATCGAGTTGTAATTCTGCTCCTTCCGTAAAACTACGTTGTACCCTGTCTGAAACTAGTTGTTCATCCATCATTAAGACGACAACCTTGTAATCAGTTAAGTGACCATTTTCGACCGCCCAACCAAAACCACGATGGAAAAGGTTTTTTCCAAAAGTATTTTCGTCATCCATTGATGCTAAGGCAACCTCGCCATCATCCGCTTTCTTTTTAGCAGTTTCTCCAAATATTCTAGGAGTTGCAGTCATATAAAGACGTTTCTTGCCTCTTACATTTTCGTCACTATGAATTTTAACAAAGTTTGACTCGTCATCACCAACAAGTGTAGCCCCAGTAGTGCGATGTGCTTCATCACAAACTATTAGATCAAAATCACCAAGTTTATACTCATATTGCGATTTAGAAATTACATCAATTGAATGATAAGTTGAAAACACCACTGTCATTTTTGATTTGTCAGCTCGATTTATCTGTTCTGATAGTTTGCGAGCATCTGTAGTTGCAGGAAATGCCAAATCGTTAAGATTAACTTCTATTTGATCATCAGATGCTTTCTTTTTTCCAACCTTATCATCTGAACATGCAGAGAATGCAATAAAGTCCTCCTTTGCGTCATTCTTCCATTCTCGAACTGTCTGAGACATCAATGCAAGCGAAGGTACCATGTAGAGAACAGTTTTACCTACACCCGCAACCTCTTCTGCTATGCGTAAACTGGTAAATGTCTTTCCAGTTCCGCATGCCATAATCATCTTACCTCTATCATCTTCTGCGAGTCCATCACGTACTGCATTCAAAGCTTTAATTTGATGATCTCTAAGTTCTTTTTTGGAGCGCAAACGAACTGTTCCGTTACTGATGTAGGACGACCAATCGATCCGACTTTCTTCAAGTTCAGATAACTGAATACGAATATATTCCTGATTTATATTATCAAAGACCGACTGAGCATGTTTGCCAATTGGTTGTGTAGATGTGTCTATCAGCATCAACCGTGTGAAATCATTTGTAGATGATGCCGATATGAAAGAGTCAAGATCTGACTTAGATATGGAGTGCTCTGCTTCATAGAACTTACATTGAACTGCGCAGTATCCTTCTTCATCACGCAACTTTGCTACCAAATCTATTCCAATATCTTTGTTGGAGTATCCCTCACGGTTTCTTGCCCAGTCTTCATAATGCCAAACTTCGCTATATTGCTGAGTTTGCGTTGCATCATTTTCAAGAAATACCTTTGCAAGTCGCTCAAATGCATTGCCCAACTCTGTGCTGTTGGATGCTTGCTCCCTAATCGTTGATAGTGCTTTTTGTAATGCAGACATTAAAAATCCAGTAAATAAAATATATTTTAAATCTCATCTTTATTGAGACTAACTTTTTCATAATATAATTATAAGCATATTTTATGAAATAAAAAAAACTTCATTGTAAGATGGGAGAGATTTTTTAGTTTAATATGAAGAAATTTTAGTGATTATTTCTGGGAGCTACTCACTCCCCTATTTACCAAGGTTCAAGAGTTACTGAAACAATCTCACCTTTTGCGTATTTAGTAATAGTTACTTTGTGTTTCTTTGTATATCTAATTTTAGTAGTCATTTTATGTCCTTTTTGTTTAATTCTAAAATTATTGATGTATCGTATACTCATGACAAAAACTGTCATGGTTAGGATTTAAAGTGGCAACAAAATTTAGAAGTTTGATAATTTTTGCATCAGAATTGAAATCATCTCGCAATGGAATGACTAAAAAAGAAATGCTTAAAAGATGTCAAGAATTAGGATTATTAGGAAGAGGATCGATTAGAACTATTGACAGATGGATAGAAGAATTAAAACTTAATTTTAACTTTGAAATAACCTCGCATTTATATGCAGATGATAAAAACCAAAGAAGATATAAAGTAACAAATTTTCCAAATGAGATGTTTAGTTTGTCTCAAGAAGAACGAACAGGATTAGAAATATTAAAAGAGAGTTTAAGTGATGAAAATCATAAAAATGCGATCAGTAAAGTTTTAGCAACTCAACAACCTCTCTCAAACCAAGTATTAAATGATTTAAGCGAATTGATCGATAATACTTCTTATGCTTCTCAAATTGCTCCTCGATCAAAAGTTGATAATCAGTATATGCAAATTGTTGAAGAAGCAATCAAAGGTTATACAAAAATTAGGTTTAAATATCGATCAGCAAATGCCGAAAAATCGACCATACAAGAGGTATCTCCAATCGGACTAATCTTTAGTCGTTTTGGTTATTTAGTTGCTTTCTATCGGTCTAAAATCCCTATTGTTTACCGATTAGATTTACTTGAAAAAGTTCAAGCAACTGACAAACCATCAGATCGAGATGAAGAGTTTAATTTTCAAAAATGGAGTGAACAATCATTTGGAATTTTTCATGGAGATAAAACTTTTCGAGCAGAAATTCGCTTTTCAAAAAAGGTTGCTCATAGTGTTAAAAATATAAACTTTCATTCAAGTCAGCAAATGAGAGTTAACAAAGATAAATCAATAACATTGATTGTTATTTGTAAAGGAATGAGAGAATTGATTTATGAACTGCTAAATCCTCTTTATTTTGGAGAGTTCAAAATCATTCAACCAGTAGAGTTACAAAAAGCATATCAAGACTACCTATTAAGTTCTTTAGATGCGATTGAGGTTTAAATGGATTTATTTATTAGCTTTATAGTATTTGGTTTGATTATCATTTTGATATTGCCGATTGGTATAGCAGTCGAGAGATTGGTTAATTGTTTATTCGATTGTTTAAAGAATAAGTGATTTGTGATAGATAAAGAGATGTTTGATGATTTTTTTAGTCAATTTGATGTGTAAAAGTGGTGGCACTTCTGGTGGTACCTAGATTTTGACTAAAAATGAAGCTAAAAAAGTCAATAAAAACAATGCGCTCGTAGCTCAGCTGGATAGAGCACTAGACTACGAATCTAGGGGTCAGGGGTTCGAATCCTCTCGAGCGCACCACAATTTGGCTTCCACGCTCACATTTCCGAAATCTTTTTTTAAGCATTAAAAGAAAATTTGTTTTAAATGGGGTGCTACTATTGGTGCTACTATACTATTTTGTTTACTAGTAAAATTTATGAGCAAGATTTCTATTTTATTACAAATATTTGATATCTAAAATGTAATAAAGAAATTTAAATAAATCTCTCTAATAGTCAATAATTTTGACTAATTTGATAATTTAGTTGACTAATATGTAATTTAGTCATATTTTAATATTAAGAGTAAACTATGCCTAATATTATTTTGACTGAAGATGATCTAAAAAAGATGGAACCTGAATTAAGAGGTCAGTTATTAGATTTTCTTAGTCAAGCTTTTGTTAAAAAAAATTGGCCAAAAATTCCATCAGATACAATACAAGACAATTTGCTAGAATTTCAAAGACCAAATATAATAAGTATTGAAGGTGCGTGTTCAATTTTCTTTGGTTTAAATAAAAATTCCAGAGAATTCATTAAAATTCTAGTTAAAGATATTTATAGAACAAGTGACAAAAAGGGATATGACAAAGAAGACATGTCCTCTTTATTAAATTTAAGTGAAGCATCCCTTAATGGTATAGTAGGTTCAATTAATAGGCGCTTTATCTATCGCTTCGATAGAGATGCATACGATGTTTATGGTAATCGAGATGAGATATATCCTATCAAAAGTTCTATTGAAAAAAATTTACTAAAGCTAATTAACTACACAGCAACTCCAGGAGAAAGCAAATATTGGCTTTCTCATCATAAAGATACATATTGCAATTTTGAAATCGCTATAAAACTTTTTGAGTTGAACCCAGATTTTGAAATTTATGACTATAAGGTAATAATACCAAACAAAAAATCTAAAGATAATATTGAGTTTTTTGTTAATAACGCCTCAATTTCTTCTTTTGATGAAAGAAAAGCTCATGTGGATTTTTATATGGATCATGAAGGTTTGGATCTTAATACTGAAAATGCAAAACTAGGTTTTAGGGACAATATGGTCAAGTATTGGGCATTAAACAACGCAGGAATAAAAACACACATGTGTACAAACCATGTTTGTAATTCAATACAAGTAATTAAAAATGAAATTCAATACAAAAAAATTGGTCCTGCAATTTTTGATTACAATAAAATGAAATTAAATTCAAAAACTGAAACCAAAGTTTATAAAAATATAAAGTTTAATATAGAGGATGTAAAAATTGAAAAATACCTGAAGAAGACATCATAAATTATCTTGTTAAATCTCCATGTAAGACAAGAAATAGGGGGAGAAAAATCTCCCCTAATTAAATAAAGAAAGGAAAAACAATGGAACAGCAAAATATAAAAATTGAAAATGAATTTACTAGAAACACAGTATTCTTAACTCAGCCTGAAATAAGTGATTGGTTAAAGATCTCTAAATCTACAGTTTATCGATGGGTACAGGAAGGGAATTTTCCAAAACCAGTAATGATAGGTAAGCCAGAAAAAAATGGAACATCAAGATGGGTTGAAGAAGAAGTAAAGGAATGGCTTTCTCAAAGACCAAGAGAAAAATTTTAATCTTTTTAATCCCTAAAATATGTTTAAGAAAGGCTCAAATTATTCAAGAAATGATGTATCTAAAATTACCTTAGGAACAGATAAACCCAAAGGTGGTGATTGGGACACGGGGTATGTAAGAGTTAATGATGATTTGTTAATATTTATGAATATTGGCGTATCAGGTGTTACTGGACATGATTTCAATAACTCTTACGACACAGAAAGTGAATTAATAACTTGGTTTGGAAAACCAAACACCCATTCAAATCAACCTTTAATGAAAAGAATAATTAATGGAAGTATAAACTGCCATTTCTTCGCCCGATGGGATAATAAACTGACTGACTTTGTGTATTTAGGTATTGGAAATGTTATATCTTTTGAAGATGGCGCAGAAGGAAAAAACTCTCTTGGGAAAGTAGTACCAACAATTAAATTTGTAATATCATGCAAAGATGCTCCGAACATAATAATTGATGAAGAAAATAAAAGTATTAATTCTACGTTTGCTTTAGAAAAACATTTAGAAGAATTTATTGTAGATAACTGGAATAATATAAGCTTAGGTAAAAATTATTATAGATGTGAGAAAGAAGTTGAAGGTAAAAGAAAAAAGTTCAGAACTGATACTGGCGAAATTGACATATTTGCAAAAAGTAAAGATGAAAAAGAATTTTTAATCATTGAATTAAAAAAAGGTAGAGCAAGTGATAAAGTCATAGGTCAAATTCAGAACTATATGGGTTTTGTTAAAGAGGAATTAGCAAATAATGGAGAAATTGTTAAAGGTATAATCATCGCTCTAGAAGATGATCAAAGAATAAGAAGAGCATTAAAAGTTACAAATAATATTGAATTCTATAGATACAAAATTAATTTCAACCTAGAAAAAGTAATTACCTCATAAAAAGTATGAGTTTAAACTTAATTTAAGGATTATTTAGTATACCCAGACAAGCATTACTAGAACCCAGATATCTTGCTTATTTTGACTAAAATTTATTAAAATAAATTAGTAATAATTTTCACTAATTTAAGAGACAGAAAGTCCTTAATAAATGTTTCAAAATATGATGCTACTATAGGTGCTACTATAAATGTTAAAAAAATTATAGTTTAAAAACAATGGTTTATACAGAATTTTTTGCCAGATCAACCGACTACGAATCTAGGGGTCAGGGGTTCGAATCCTCTCGAGCGCACCACATAATATTCTACTTTTGAATTTTTAATTATATTTAACTAATTACATTTTCTATTGTATTCTGGTTTATCAATCATTTCTATTTTTCTTATAGGCATTTTATCAATTAAATGATGTATATTTTTTAATAAAGAAATATCTGTTGAATGTCCTTTGACTTGACCATCATAACCAATTAACCAAATACCGTATTTATTTTTATATTTATTAGGAAAAATATAGTCTCTTTTTTCATCACCAACAATTTTTATATATTCTAAATTTCTTATTTCATTTTCGCACCTATATTTTTTAAAAAAATCGTCTACTTCATTTATGAAATGAATATATTTACCCTTTGTAATAAATAGGACTATTCTTTTATTCCATGAAAATGATTGAATTTGTTTTTGTAGGTCAATTTTTTCACTAGAATTACTAATGTTGGGTAATATTATAAAAATAAAAATTAAACATATTTTTTTAATCATTCCTAAAATCATATTCCTCTAAAACCACCCCTCTATTCCCAAAAACTTTTATCAATTGGTCTTCTTTCTCATTTCTCTCAATCTCTTGAAAAATTGGCTGACACTTTTGATATGCTTTATCATCTTCATATTCAAATAAATGTCCTAATCTGCTAACACCTTCTTTATTCCAAACCTTTGTAGTAACCATTCTTAAAATTCCATTTGCTTTTAACTTTGGCAAATATTTGTCTTTTACATTATTCCATCTAAATAATTTAAGTTCTAATTCTTTTTCTGAAACAAAATCTTGAGTAGTGTAATTTATTAATTTAGATTTTTTCATCCTCTCCACCTTTTAAATTATCCTAGTCTTCTTTTTACCAATGTTTATTATATCACGAATAATATCTGGAATTATTTTTATTTTTAAATATTTTTAGTTAAGATAATCTTGATTTTATTTTTAGAAAAAATAAGAACATGGATCTTAAATTAAATAAATTATCAAATATTCTAGGTTTAGAAATTTTAAATTTAGATTTGAGAAAAGTAATTGATAAAAAATTAAAAATAAAATTGAACGATCTTTTTATTGAAAACAAAGTCTTGGTTATAAGAAAACAATTTTTGAACTCAAATGAATTTCAGAAAGCAGCTGAGATTTTTGGAACAATTTTTAGACAGCACAATTCAAAATTTTCTCTCAAAGAAAACCCTTTAGTTCATTATATTTCCAATGAAGATAAATTTCCTGATGGTAAAGTATATATTCCAGGCGAAGGTTTTCATACTGATCATAGTAATGATAAAATGCCACCGAAGGCAACTATTTTGTTATCAAAAGAAATACCCTCATATGGTGGAGATACTCAATTTATCAATATGAATTTACTTTATGAAAATCTCTCTAATGAAATGAAAAAGAAAATTATAAATCTAAAAGCAAAACATGTTTATCAAAGTAAATTTAGTAAAAGAAAATTAATGAGCATTAAAAACCAGGATCACAAAAATAATGAAGTTTTTCACCCTCTAGTGAAAATTCATCCAGAAACTGGTTTGAAATCATTATATATAAATCCTATCAGGATAGAACAAATTTCAAATTACTCTGATGAAAAAACTCTAGATTTGATTAATAAATTAATGAAGCATGTTAATTCATTAAAATTTGAATACAGACATAAATGGGAAGTTGGAGATTTTGTTATTTGGGATAATAGAACTTTAATGCATAAAGCAAATGGTGATTATGACATGTCAGAAAAGAGATATCTTTACAGATTAATGCTTCAGGATGATTAAAAATAAAATTAAAATAGTTTCATAATGAAAAAAGAATTTGTAGTTCGTTCAATTAATAATATTGATCAAAGTCTTTGTATTGATATATTTAAAAGAAAAGATAACACTTATGGATTTGAAGAATATAGAAGAGACAAAGAAACTCATAAAGGCTGGTATAAAGTTCATTCATATGGACACGATGTTTACTTATCTGAACAAGAAGCTTTAACTAGCGCTTATAAGAATGTTAGCTGGTTAAAAGAGAACACTTCTAATATTAACCTAAAAAATTAGTCAAAAACTAATTTAAAAATTTCCTTTTAAAATGTATATTGATTAAAAATTTAATTTGAGGTGCAAATGAGTAAACATTGTCCACGATGGGTATACATGACTGTTGTTGCACAAGCTTGCTATGATTATGTCACTTTAGATACTGGCGCCGGCTTACTTATTATATCGCATAAGTATGATAATGGGTTAAAAGAAATTTATGAGGATGCAGATTTGCCTAAAGTCGATACTGTTGCATTAGAGTTTTTACGAATTTGCAGTGAACTTAAAATTAACCAAAACTCAGAGCATGTATTATCTGACTATTTATATTTTAAGTTTAATTATGTTAATGTCGCTTTGAGAAGAAATTTTGATAGTTTTATGAGTGATATTAGATACTCAGAATACCCTAGATACCCAGAGACAGAGGATACTGCAAATAATTTCTATAGGTTTTCAAAGACTTGGGCGAAGAAAAAAAAGGTGCTTTATGACAAAGCATGGAATCTAAAAACTCAAGATCAATTTATTGAATTAAGAGATTTAGCTAATAAACCTTTTTCAAATGAATTATTAAAAATGCAAGATATTAACAAAGTTGAAGAGAAGCTTACATCTATTTGGACAAAAAAATAATAAATCTCTTGTATCTTAAAGTTATTTGTCTTTCATCATTTTTCTAAGACTTGATATGAATGAAGATTTATCAACCGAATTTTTCATTTTTAGAACTGCAATTTTGTCATCCATATTTTTAGAACTATCTATGAAAGAGTTTAATAATTTATCTTTGTTAGATTTTAACTTTTGTTCACTTTTTAATTTTTTTAATTTTAAATTTTCACTTTCCATATTTTACATTACCATATTCTGGGTTATTTTTAAAAAATACATTTACGTTATTTTAAGCTTTATTATAATAAAAAGATGAAAGAAAATAACTTTATAAATTCCGACAAAATATATCTCTTTCATAATAATAGATGTTCAAAATCAAGGGAAGTTAAAAAATATCTTGATGATAATAATATCATTTATGAAGTTATAGATTATTTAAATATTTCAACTGAAGAAAGTTTTTTACAAAGTGTACTTTTAAAACTTGAAAATAATTTTCAAGAAATAATAAGAGTAAATGAAAAAATTTATAAAAATTTAAATGATAATGAAAAGAAACAGACCTTTGAAAATATAATCAATTTAGTAATGAAATATCCAATATTATTGGAGAGACCTATTGTATCAATTGAAAGAAATAAAAAAATTATTCAATCTATAATTTGCAGACCAACAGAACTCATCAAGTCGGTATTTAGTTAATTTTATGAACACAAAAATCCCATGTCCATATTGTTCAAGCTTAAAAGGATATATTTACGTTCAATCACATTATCAGTGTTTAAACTGCAAAAGAGTAGTTGATGATTGTTGCAGTGGAGAGAACGAAGTATGTATAAATACAAATCATTTGACTAACAAAATAAATAATAATTAAAACAGCTTTCTAATTTGTCGTATATAAAGTATGAAATTAATTCTCATAATATTATCTTTTTTATTTTTTACTAACTGTAGTTATACAAACACTAAATATGCTAGTAATGAAATTGAAACGAGTTCAGTTGTAACAGTTAAACCAAAAGTTATAAATGAAAGTGCTTTTGAAAATTTTTATATGTCTGAAAAGTTAGAAAAAGAATTAAATAAAATTCAATTCACCTCAACGAGTTATTTAAGAAGTAATAAAGATTGTATAGGTATTATTAGACTATCTGTATCTGGAAGTATTGATTATTACCAATTAATTAACACGCTAAAGAAACGTGCTTACGATATTGGTGGTAACGCGATAGGAGTATATGATTACAGAGAAAAAAGACGAGTTTTTGTAAATCAACAGGGTTATAAAGTTGAAACTAAAAATAAATTCAAGCCAAAAACAGAATATGTTTTGGTTAAAGAAAATCAGAAAGTTGCAAAAATTACAGCTGATGTATTTAAATGTAGAAAATCAACTTAAAGATTACTTAAATATTTAGGCAAATTCTCAATTAAGCTCATAGCAACAGCGGTACCAGTTACAGCACTTCCAATCATGATAGCTCTATCACCCCATTGCATTCCTACATATATCCAACCTATAGCACTTAAAAAATAAGTTATTTGACCATAAAAAGTGTATGAAGCGCTAATTAAAAACACGCCTAAAACTGCAAGTATCATTGATAACCATTTGACATACCAATCTCTAGTTCCAGTTGGAGTTGTTGGTTTGACTTCATCATATTCTGCTTGAAGCTCTTTGAGTTCTTGATTGAGTCTTTTTTTCTCGTTAGCAAGTTCCATGGCTAACCTACCAGCCTTGGTCATTCCTCCATTAGAAATTTCTTCTATCTTTTGATTTGTAATAACCTCAGCATTTTTAGTAGCCATAAAACCCTCCGATATAATTGTTAGAATTGTTATTTAATCCTTTAAATTAAAAAGTCAAAAGAAAAATTTAATATATCTAAATCCATCATTTTACCAATTGTAGCAACGATTATAACGCTCGCCCATTGTGGAGTTTTTATTAAAAAAATTATGATAATTGAAATGCCAAGTAAAATTAAACTTTTATAATCATTTAAAGAAGAGGTAATCACAGGATTATAGAATGCAGAAATGAGTAAACCTACCACACATGCATTAACACCAATCAAAAAAGCTTTTATTTTTGGAACATTTCGTAAAACTGACCAATAAGGCATAGCGCCAAAAACCAATAAAAAAGAAGGAATAAAAATCATAATTAATGAAATTATACCAACAAGAATTTTATGTTGTGACAAATCCATCGAAGCTCCTAAAAAACCAGAAAACGTAAATAAAGGTCCTGGAATTATTTGAGCTAACCCATAACCAAATAAAAAAGTATCTTTATCAATTAAATTAAAATTAACTATTTCGTTTTGTAAGAGAGGTAACACAACGTGCCCTCCTCCAAAAACTAAAGATCCTACTCTAAAAAATTTGTCAGAAATTAAAATAATGTCAGAGTTATAAATTTGATTTAAGATTGGAAAAGTAAGTAATACAAATACAAACAACAATAAATAAAATAATGGCTTATAATCTATAGATAAGGATATTTGTTTAGCCTTTGTTTTTTCACGAAATAAAAAATTTCCTAGAACTCCCGAAATTATGATTAAAATTATTTGGTAAGTATTATTTGTAAAAAATATTAAAATTAATGTAGTAATTAAAGTTATTAAAATTTTTTTATAATTATTTAAATATTGTTTAGACATACCCAAAATTGCTTGAAAGACTATTACAACTACACATGCCTTTATTCCACTCAAAAGACCTTCTGTAAAAAAATCACTATAAAATAATAAACCATATGCAGATGAAATCATAATTATTCCAGATGGCAAGGTAAAACCTAGCCACGCAAAAAAGGCTCCTAGAGATCCTTTTTGAAGATAACCTATACACATACCAACTTGACTAGAAGATGGTCCTGGCAAGAAATTTGAAAAAGAAACAATGTCTAAAAAATTCTTATCATCTATCCATTTAATTTTATTTACAAAGTGTTCTCTGAAAAAGCCAATATGAGCAATTGGACCTCCAAACGATGTACAGCCCAATTTTAAAAATTCAAAAAAAATAGTGAAATAAGTTACTTTATCTATTTGTTGATTTAATTTTTTTTCTTTAACCATTATAATGATACTATCAAGGAGCTAAAAATGTATAAATGTAAATTTATTTTAATTTTATTTTTAATTTCTTTTCCATTTTTTTCATACTCAAATGATGGAGCTACTGGCATCGTTAAAGAAAGAATGGATAAGTTTCAAGAAAGTAAAAACCTTATGAGAACTATAAATAAAAGCTTAAGTGATAATAACTTTGATATTATTAGGCAATCTGCAGAAAAGTTAAATAAATGGGCTATTGAAATGCATAAATATTTTCCAAAGGGTAGTGAAGCTAACATCTCTAACAAAAGTCAAGCTGGTGATAATATATGGTCTGATCCAGATGGATTTAAAAAAGCAGTTAAGAAATTTGAAATTACCAGCGCAACATTAATCAAAATATCACAAAATAAAAATATTGATGATACCGTTTCTTCATTTAGAGAATTGGCGGCTTCTTGCAAAGGTTGTCATAAACAATTTAGAAATTAATTATTTGAGGCTTTATGAAAGGCATAGTATTTTTAGGACAACATAAACTCGAAATTCAAGAGTTCGAAGACCCAACACCAGGGCCAGACGAGGTTATTCTTGAAATCAAAGCATCTGGGATGTGTGGGAGTGACTTAAAAGTTTACAGAGCTGTAGATGGTCCATCTTCTTTAGGATTAGGTGGTGAAGATAAGCAAGTTATTGCTGGTCATGAACCCTGTGGAACAATAGTTGAATTAGGAAAAAACGTTAATAAAAATAATTTCAAAAAAGATATGAATGTGATGCAACATCATTATAAAGGATGCGGAACATGTGTCCATTGTTCAACAGGATGGCAACAATTGTGCATTGATGGTGTTAAAGAAGTTTACGGCGTTACTGGTCATGGGGCTCATGCCAAGTATATGAAATGTCCTGCTGATACCCTTGTGAAATTGCGCGAAGATATTTCATTTAAAAGTGGTGCCGCGATTTCATGTGGGACTGGAACAGCTTGGGGAGCAATTGATAGACTATGTTTAAGATCTCATGAAACATTAGCAGTTTTTGGTTTAGGGCCAGTAGGGCTATCTGCAGTCATGATCGCTTCTAGCATGGGAGTAAACGTTATAGCACTAGATACTAATCAACAAAGATTAAACAGAGCAAAATCCTTTGGAGCAGAAAGTACTTTAAATCCACTAAAGATAAATAATGTCGTTGATGCGATTAAAGATTTAACTAATGGATTAGGTGCACATTCTTCGATTGATGCATCTTCTTCATCCGAAGCAAGATCTCAAAGTATAAAATGTCTTAGAACTTGGGGCAAAGCCTGTTTTGTTGGTGAAGGCGGAAATGTTGATATTGATGTGAGTAATGATTTATTAAGAAGACAAGTCACCTTGATAGGAAGTTGGACATTTTCTAAACATGGACAATATGCATGCTCAGAATACATCGCTGAAAAGAAATTGAAAGTTGATGAATTATTTACCCATGAATGGAAACTTGAACAAGCTAAAGAAGCTTATGAATTATTTGATAAGCAATCTGATGGGAAAGGCGTAATTTATCCCTCTTAAAATATTAGACTAAATCTTTTTCTTTAAATTGTTCTTGAACATTTATTAACTTAACAAGTTTTCCTGGAAGATTAGTTTCTTTTTTACCGTTTTCATAAGTAATTTTTCCTGAAACAATATTCACAACATAACCACTTGTCTTTTGCATTAATCTACTACCACCAGCCGGCAAATCTTGTAACATAAATGGATCTGAGGATCCAAGTTTTTCAATATCTAATATATTAATATCTGCTTTAAGGCCCTCTTTTAAAATCCCTCTATCATATAAACCTATGGCCACAGCTGTGTCTGAAGTTAGTCTTCTTATACTATCCTCTAGTGAAAATAATTTTTTATCACGTGTCCAATAAGATAAAAGCCAAGTTGGATATCCTGCATCTAATATAAATCCAACATGTGCTCCTCCATCACCTAATCCCATTATTGAATTTGGATCCTCTAACATTTGATGACAAACATCAAAGTTATTATCTACAAAATTAACAAGTGGAGCATAAATAAAATTTTCACCATTATTTTCTAGCATTATTTCGTATGCTAGCTCCTCTGGCGATATTTTATTTTTTTTAGCCATAAACTCAATACTATCCTCTATATTAGGATCATAATTTGGTGGAGACCCAAACCTGTACATATGCTTAAAACTAATTCTATGAATGAGTGGAAAGGTACTATTTTTTAATCTATCTTCAGAAAGTATTTGTTTTTTTATATGATCTTTTGATAATTCCAACACTCTTTCATCATGAGATAAATTTTTTAGTTTTTTAAACGTATCGGTGCCAGAAAAAGGATTTTGACTTCCCTTAAGTCCGAATAATAATCCTATTGGCCTTGGCGCAACCACAGGTCTGATTGATAATCCTTCTTCCTTGGCTTCTAGAGACATCTTCATTAAATCTTTCCAAAAATCTGGTCTGTCATGTCTCTGAGTTAAACTAAATACAATTGGACGCCCTGATTTTTTTGATATTCTTTTCAGAACGTTAAATTCTGTTTCCGGATCAGGTTCATTCCAATCTGATACAATTTCCATAAATCCTGTACCGGCGTCTTTCATTCCTAAGGCTATTTCTGTAAGCTCATCTTCATGCGCTCTTAACGTAGGAGTATATTCACCTTTTAAACTTTTATGACTTATGGTTCTTGATGTAGAAAATCCAAAAGCCCCAGCCAATATTGCCTCTTTTGTTATAAGACGCATTTTTTTTAGATCTTCTTTATTAGCTCTTTCATGTTTAATTGCACGTTCACCCATAACATAAACACGTAATGCTGCATGAGGTAACAAAGTACATATATCTATATCTCTATCTCGTTTTTCTAGAGCATCTAAATATTCTTTAAAACTTTCCCATTCCCACTTTAAACCTTCATGCATAACTGGAGCAGGTATATCTTCTACTCCTTCCATAAGTTCAACAAGTTTTTCACGATCTTGAGGTTTACAAGGAGCAAAACCAACTCCACAATTTCCCATTACAACAGTTGATACTCCATGAAGCGACGAAGGAGCTAATTGACTATCCCAAATAGCTTGTCCATCGTAATGTGTATGAATATCAACAAACCCAGGAGAAACTACAAGATTGTTTGCATCAATAATTTTTTTTGCAGATTCATTAATTTTGCCAATTTTTTTGATGATTCCATCTTTAATACCAATATCAGATAAAAAGGATGGCTTTCCCGTTCCATCTATAATTTGTCCATTTTTAATTAACAAATCATATTCAATTATTTCTCTATTTGAACCGTCCATGTATTAATTAAATATCTAAGTAAAAAATCAGTCAATATAAAACTAAATAATTTTATTTTTTTCTAATGTTGATATTTCATCTTTTGAGTATCCAATTTCAGATAAAATATCCTTATTATCTTGTCCAAGTTGAGGTGCTTCTCTATTTATTTTCCCGCTAGTTTCACTCAATCTTGGAAATACATTATGCATTGGTATTTCACCGTCATCTTTAGTATTTAAGTTAATTAGAATTTCTCTATCTTTAATATATGGATGTTCTACTAAATCACTAATGTCTAAAACAGGTCCGACAGTAACACCATTTTGTTCAAAAATTTCTAACAATTCTTTTTGATTATATCTCGACATGAACTCTTCAATAATTGGATCTAAAATATTTTGATTTTTAACCCTTTTCTCATTATCCAAAAAAAGTTCATTGGCTATAAGATCTTCTCTTTTTATTACCTTAGCAAGTTTTTCCCACATTGTTTGCATTGATGCTGAGAGAGATACATACTTATTATCTTTTGTTTTATAAATATTTCTAGGTGATGCAACAGGGCTTTTATTTCCCATTTTTTTTGGAAGTTCTCCCGTTATTTTATAATGAGCAGCCCAAGGACCAATAATTGAAAATAATGGCTCAAATAGAGAAAGATCGATAGTTTGACCTTTAACTTGTTTATTTTTTTGTGCAAATAATGCAAACATTATGGCAGAAACACCAGATAATCCCGATATCATATCTGCAAGTGCAGTTGGAGGCAAAAGTGGACCTTGATTTTCTTCTCCAGTCATCGATGCAAATCCGCTCATTCCTTCAACCAAGGATCCATACCCAGGAAAATTTTTATATAATCCTGTTTGACCCCATCCAGAAATTCGTACAAGAATTAAATTAGGATTTAATGAATCAAAAACTTCTTTTGTATAACCCCATTTTTCTAATGTACCAGGAACAAAATTTTCAATAAAAACATCTGCAGTTGAAATAAGTTTTTTTAAAATTTCAGTACCTTGTTTAGTTTTTATATTTAATGATAAACTTCTTTTATTTCTTGAATAAACATGCCACCAATGTGAAATATTATTTACTTTCCATGTACGTAAATCATCACCCTTTTCAGGTCTTTCAACTTTAATGACATCTGCACCATGATCAGCCAGCATATGTGAAATCATATTACCTGCTGCTAATCTAGAAAGATCAAGAACTCTTACTCCTTCGAGAGAAGATGACATCAATTAAACACCTCCTCATTCAAATCTTTTTTCAGTTTTCTAAGAGATTTAAGCATATCATTTCTTTTTTGTGCACGCTTTAGTAATTGGTCAGCAGACAAAATTTCACGTCTTTCTTTTTCAAGTTTTATAGCATTAGTGTCAGACCAATCTGGCAAAATTTCATTATTTTTTTCCATGTTTAAATACATATTTCCATATCTTTGCATGTAATCTTTAATACCACCAGGAGCATTAAGATCTATTGTTTCAAAAGGTCCCATAAAAGCCCACCTTAAACCCAGACCATTTCTAACAGTTGAATCTATATGGTCAGCACTTGCGTATCCTTCACTGTACAATTTAACAGCTTCGTTTAATAAGGCTCCTTGCAATCTATTTAAGATAAAACCATCGATTTCTTTTTTTACATAAACAATAGAAAATCCAATTTTTTCAAAAATATCTTTGGTTTTATTAATAACTTCTTCAGATGTTTTTGAACTAGGAGATATTTCTACACATGGTATTAAATGAGGTGGGTTCACAGGATGAGAAATGATACATCTATTTTTACCTTTTAAATTTTGAGTGATCAAAGAAATTGGCATACCTGAAGATGATGATGATAAAATAACATTTTCTGGACATGAATTATCTAACTTTGAAAATAGTTCTTGCTTTATTTCAACTATTTCAGGAGAGCAGTCTTGTACAAATGTACAATTATTACTTAAATAATTGATATCATTTACAAACTCAATATTTTTAAGAGATACTTCAATATTTATTTTATTATCTATGAATTTTAATTCTTCTAAGAATGTTGTAACTCTTTTTTTAAATTCGTCCTCAACGTTTTTATTACTATCATAAATAACAACATTAAAACCCTTCGAGGAGAAAATAGCGGACCAACTTGAACCAATTAATCCTGCACCAACTATTCCTATCTTTTCCATTTAAACCCTTTCTAGATATTTTATTTTACAAATTTCTTTTTCTAAATATATATAGAACTATTCTATTATATTATAGAAATTTTTTTTGGATTATCATGGGACAGCTAATAAATGGTCAATGGACGAAATCTTCAGTAATTACTAGTGATAAAAGTGGAGTTTTTGTAAGAAAAGAGAGTCAATTTAGACATTGGATTTCGCAAACGGAAAATTTTAAACCTGAAAGTAATCGTTATCATCTCTATGTAAGTTATGCATGTCCATGGGCTCATAGAGTTTTAATCATGAGAGAGCTTAAAGAACTTAATAAGCATATTTCTGTGGATGTAGTGCATCCTGATATGATGGAAAATGGATGGTCATTTAATTTAGATTTTGAAAATGCTACAGGTGATACTTTATATAAAAAAAAATATTTATACGAAATTTATCAATTATGTTCTGATAAAGTAAGTACAAAAGTAACAGTCCCAATTCTATGGGATAAAAATACTCAACAAATTGTAAATAATGAATCTTCCGAAATATTAAGAATTTTTAATTCATCATTTAATCATATCACCCAAAATGATTTCGATTTTTACCCTTCTGATTTACAAGATGAGATAGATGAAATTAATGATGAGATTTATATTAATATTAATAATGGCGTTTACAAAACTGGCTTTGCCAAAACTCAATTCGCATACGATGAATCTGTTAAAAAACTATTTAATTCCTTAGATAAGATAGAAGAAAAACTAAATAATAATAATTATTTAGTAGGCAATCAACTGACTGAGGCTGATATCAGACTTGTAACAACGTTATTAAGGTTTGATAACGTTTACCATTACCATTTTAAATGTAATTTAAAAAGAATAGCTGATTATAAAAACTTATCTAAATATTTAAATCAATTTAGAAAGTTAGATTGTATAAAAAAAACAACTTTTGATGATCACATTAAAAGACATTACTTTTTTTCTCATGAAAGCATTAATCCAACAAGGATCATTCCTATAGGTCCTATTATTTCTTAAGATTTATATTTTAAACAAGCTTTTCCAAAACTCTCAAAAAGTTTTTTGTTTAAAAAATTTTCATTTCTTTCAGGATGATACTCTGCGTGCCATTGAACTGATATGCTAAAGCTTGGATAATTTTTTATACTGATTGCTTCTATTAAACCATCTTCGGAATTAGCTTCAACTATAAGGTCATTTCCTAATTTATCTATGCCTTGACCATGCAATGAATTAACAACAAAATTATTTTTATTAATTAATTCTTTAAAGTAACTGTTATCTGTAAAATCAATACGATGTTTTAATTTAAATATTTCCTCTAAAGTTGCGTCTTCATTTCTAGGCATACGATGATCAAATTTTCCATCTTGTTGATGTACCCTATAAAACAAAGTTCCTCCAAAGGACACGTTTATCTCTTGAATTCCTCTGCAAATACCAAATATAGGCATTTTTTTTGATACACATTTAGGTATAATATTTAAAACTGTTCGATCTCTATCTGGATCAATTGGCTCGTCAGCAGGAAATTCAGCTCCACCATAATGATGTGGTTCAACATTAGCTCTTCCACCAGTTAACAAAACACCATGAATGTTTTCCAAAATTTCATCTAAATCATCTGATGGAATACTGGAAGGTATTAATACAGGAACAACATCTGCAAATTCCATTACAGATTTAACATACCTCTTTCCTGTTGAATGTGATATTTGTCTTCCATTAAAATTTATAATTTCATTTGTTATTATTCCAACAATTGGTTTAGATGCCATTTAACACCACCTCTTTTTCACAACCAAGTTTGTCAGCAAGATCAAAAAAATCATTTGCAACGTAATCCCAACTTTCTAATGGTTTCAAGTCTGATTTTTGATTAATACCGTGTTCGTTAGAACGTAATATAAAAGCGGTTTTCAATCCAACATTACGAGCTGATGAAAGGTCACTGTTATGTGCAGCTACCATCATACATTCATTTGGATTTAATCCTACTTTTTCACATGCAACCAAGTATGCTTCAGGTTGTGGTTTGTAATACCCCACAACTTCAGAGCCTAAAATCATGTCCCAATATAGTTTTGAATTTTTAGACATATTTAATATAAGCTCAATATTTCCATTTGACTGTGATGCAATTATAAATTTACTTTTTAATCTTAAAAGACCTTTTGAACTATCTTTCCACCCTGGTAATCTATGCCAAGACTTAACTAACCAATCCCAATCTTCCTTGGAAAGAATATCTAAACCATAATTTTTTGAAATATTTTTTAAATTCTCATTATGCAGTATATCTAATTTAACAAACTCTCTGCTGCCTGATCTTACTTTTTCCATAGATGGTTGATATTCCGCTCTCCAATCATCTGCAAACTGTTTTGAGTTTTTATTAATTCCATACTTTTTTGAGATTAATTCAAAATCTTGTGATATGCCAGATCTCCAATCTACTACTGTACCAAAAACATCAAATAAAAGTGCTTTTATCATAATCGCCTACCAAAGAAAAATTTACTTAACTTCCTTATCATGTTAAGTAAATTAATGATAATTAAATATCCATAATGATAAATATAATTCTAAAATCAATTAATAATTTACCACTTTCTGTGATTGCAATTTTATTTATGATTGTATCTGGAATGTTTGCGGCATCCATGCATTGCCTCATTAGAGTAGCTGCACTTGAAAGCCATCCATTTCAAATAGCATTTTTTAGAACATTATTTGTACTAATTATATTTCTTCCAGTCGTTATGAAAGATGGTTTAATATCACTTAAAGTTGTAGATAAAAAGCTTCAATTTCTAAGAGCTATTGTTGGAAGTGGTGCAATGTGTTGTATGTTTTATGGCATATCTATTACAGAACTTTCAAAAGCTACAGCACTCATGTTTACTGTGCCAATTTTCTCAACAATTCTTGCAATTTTATTCCTTAAGGAACAAGTTGGCATAAGAAGATGGACTGCTATGGTCGTAGGATTTATAGGTGCTATAATTGTAATTCGACCAGATATACAATTAGGTCTTGGTCCTTTGTTAATCTTATGCGGTTCTTTTATATGGTCAATGTCATTATTAATAGCAAAGAAATTAACTACCACTGAAAGCAATGCAAGCATGACTTTTTGGCAGGCAGCTGGTTTGATTCCAGCTACTTTCATAGTAGCTATACCATTTTGGTCTACACCCAATTTAGAACAATTATTTTTATATCTATTAGTAGCAATAACAGGCACGATGACACATTATTGTCTAAATGCCGCTCTAGCAAAAGCCGATATTTCTTCTTTATTACCCCTAGATTATTTAAGATTAATTTGGTCAGTATCTTTAGGGTTTATATTTTTCAATGAAGTACCTTTAATTACAATTTGGATTGGTTCAGCAATAATAATTTTATCAACTTCATATATAGCTTACAGACAGTTAAAAAAATCAAAACAACCTCTTACAAACCAATTAAACCCAAACTTGTAAAAGATCATCTACCTCCAGAAATTCTTACAATTGTGCCGCATACATAACTTGATTTTTCACTTAACAACCACATCACAGTATCTGCAACTTCTTTTGCTAATCCAACACGTCCAAGAGGAACACTTGGCATTAGTCTTTCAACTCTTGATGCATCTCCCGCTTTTTCATGAATATCAGTTGCAATTAAACCGGGTGCAACAGCATTAACTCTTATTCCATAAACACCTAATTCTTTTGCCATACCATAAGTCAACGAATCAATAGCACCTTTTGACATTGCATAATGGACCAATTCTCCAGCTCCACCAATGTCTGCAGCAATAGAAGTCATGTTTACAATATTTCCCATTTTTTGCTTAATCATAATTTTAGAACTTTCTTGAGCAACATTAAATGCACCAATAACATTTGTATCTATTAAGGATTTAAAATCCTTTGGATCTAATTCATGAATTTTAGAGACTGGACCAGTTGTACCTGCATTATTAAAAACACCGTCTAAAGATCCTGCATTATCAACAAAATTTTCAAACATTTCTTTTACTGTGCTATTTTTAGATACATCACATTTTAATATTACTCCTTCACCACCTAACTCTTTTACTTCAGATAATGTTTCTTCAGCAGCTTTGTCGTTAGAATTATAATTTATACCAATAAACATACCTTTTTTTGCAGCTTCAAGAGCTGTAGCTTTCCCTATACCTTGACTTCCTCCGGTGATTAATAAATTTTTCATGTATTCTCCTTTATTTTTTCTAAATTATTTTTGATAATTTTGACTTAAATAATGATAGTATTTCTTCGTTCACAGGTCTTTCAGGAACACCCCCACTCAAAATATTTAATAACTGATTAGCTACAAATTCTGACATTTTTTTTCTACTGTCTGTAGTCACCCCAGCCATATGAGGTGTAGCAACAACATTTTGCATTTTTAATAGCTTATGATCAGAATTAGGTGGCTCCTTTTCCCAAACGTCTAAACCTGCTCCAGATAGATGGCCATTTTTTAAAAAAGTTTCTAAATCGTTCTCATTATGAATAGAACCTCTTGAAGTTGTAATAAAAAGACTGCCCTTTTTCATTTTTGAATAAAAATTTTTATCAATAAAATTATGAGTTTCTTTTGTTAATGGGATATGAACTGATACTATATCGCTTTCGAAAAGCAATTCATCTAAGTTTATTTTTTTTGCATTGAATTTGGAGAATCTTTCATTAGAAATATAAGGATCATAAGCAAGTATATTGCAACTAAATCCATTTTGACAAATCTCTGCTACCCTACCTCCCGTATTCCCAAGACCTATTAGTCCAACTGTTTTTTTAAATAAATTCCTACCGATAAAATCTTCTCTTGCTCCACTCCACCCTTTTCTTAACAACAGATCAGTTTCAGTTACCCTTTTTAACAAATCAAGCATTAGTGCTACAGCATGTTCAGCAACCGCCTCGGCATTCCCACCAGTTTGATTAACTACTAGGATACCTCTTTTAGTACATGCTTCTACATCTATAGTGTCATATCCAGCACCCCCCGATGAGACTAAAATTAAATTTGGTGTTTTTAATAAAAATTCTTCATTAACGTGAAAAATTTTTGGCACTTCATCCCGAGCAGCTGAAACTTGAAAAGCATGAGCTGTTTCCAATTCTTTGAAAGATTGTTCAAGATTATTACTTTCAATTTTTACAACTTCTATCTTATTTTGATTTTCTAAAATTGATACACCTTCTTGAGCAGGTAAATTATCTAAATATACAATTTTTGGCATTTTATTTATCTATATTTATTTTGTTAAGAAATTTATTGTTTAAGTTAGTCTTTATAATATAGAGTTAATAATCAATATTTTTTTTAGGTTTTATGATTTATGATTAAAAGAATTCAGATACCTGATATTTTACAACCGGTTAGTCACTATTGTCATGTCGTAGAAGCAAATAACATAATTTGGATATCAGGTTTAGTTGGAATGAATTATGATAATTCAATTCCTGAAAATACAAAAGATCAATTTGATATTGCAATGAGAGATTTTGATACTTGTTTAAAAGCTGCTGGTGGAGATTTTTCATCTGTTACAAAGGTCAGAGTTTTTTTAACTAACATAGATGATAGAAAAATTATTAATCCAAAAAGAATTGAATATTTTGGGGAGCACAAACCTGCATCTACATTATTAGAAGTAAGTGCCTTAGTAGATCCTAGAATGAAAGTTGAAATTGAGGCTGAGGCAATAAAAATTAAATGAGCTTGATAAATTTAAATGCATTTGAAATTTTAAAGTTATTTAACTCCAATAAAATCAGTGCAGTTGAATATGTTTCTGAATTAATTAGCCACATAAAATTAAGAGAGCCAAATGTTGAAGCATGGGCTTTTTTAAATGAAGATTTAGTTAAATCTCAAGCAAAAAAAATTGATGAAAAAAGATCAAAGAATTTACAAAAACCTTTTGCTGGTATTCCTATAGGAATAAAAGACATTATTGATACTAAAGACTTTCCAACAGAAAATGGTTCAAAAACTTGTGTAGGCAGAAAACCCAAAGAAGATGCTCACCTTGTAAGATTATTACGAGAAAATGATATCATTATATTTGGTAAATGTGTAACAACTGAATTTGCTCTATCAGCTCCTGGAAAAACAAAAAATCCAAACGACCTTGAGTGTACACCTGGTGGTTCTTCGTCTGGATCAGCTGCTGCTGTAGCCGACAAAATGATACCCACATCAATTGGAACTCAAACTGGTGGGTCAGTTTTAAGGCCTGCTTCATATAATGGAATAATCGGTTTTAAGCCAACTTTTGGATCTATTTCTAGATCAGGTATATCTCCAATTTCTTATCGATTAGATCATCCAGGTGTTTATGCAAGATGTATCGAGGACATTAGAATTATTTCTAATTTAATCATTTCATATGATGAAAATGATTATGACATGATAAATAATTTGTCTTTAAAAGAAAACATTGTTGAAAAATCTGATTATAAATTTGCTTTTGTAAAAGGCCCTGCATGGCCTAAAGGTGATGAAGATATGAAGGAAAACTTTGAAGATTTTATAAACAACAGCAAATTGAATATTACTGAAATAACTTTACCTGAATCTTTTGACAATGCTCTTCAGAGTCATGAGATAATAATGAATGGTGGAATATATTCATCACTAAAAAAAGTTTATAAGGAAGATAAAAAAAACCTTCACCCTTACACAATTAATAGAATTGAAAATGGACTTAATCTCAATGCTTCAGATTATGTTGACGCCATTGAAAATGCAAAAAAAATGAAATTTGATTTAAGTACAATTTTCGAAAAATTTGATGCAATTATTACTCCAGCTGCTCCTGGTGAAGCACCTAGAGACCTATCAACAACTGGGAATGCTATGTTTAACGGATATTGGACTATGATGGGTGTTCCTGCAATCAGTTTACCTTTATTAACAGGGGAAAACTCTCTTCCAATTGGTGTCCAGGTTATAACTTCATGGCAAAATGACAATTTACTCCTTAAAATTTCAGATGAAATTTTAAAAGATTATCAATAAATTAATTAGAAACTGATATAAGGCTTTATTTGAAAATAACCATCAATTGCCATTTCAGTAGATAGATATATCAAGAATACTAATCCAACATATGATAACCATTTAAATTTTGTTAATAACCTAACGATTGCAGATGCAAAAATTGCAATTAATAAAATTGAAAACCCAATTCCAAACATTAATAAATAAGTTTGATCTCGAGCAATTGCTGTTACTGCAATAACATTATCTAAGGACATTGATATATCTGCAATTGTAATTGTGATTAAAGCATTTTTCATGCTCTTACCTTTAACCTTTTCAGTGACATCGTCTTTATTGGTTTCATCATTTTTTGAAAATTCTTTTATGTCTTGGTAAAATTTAAAACAAACCCAATACAATAATAGCGCTCCTACAAGAAGTAGTCCTGGCACTGTTATCAAATAAGATGCTATTAATGCAAATAAAATACGGAGTATAGCCGCAGCAAGTAACCCAAAGAAAATAATTTTTCTTCTATCTTTTTCTGCAAATGAAGCTGCAGCCATGCCTATAATTAAAGCATTGTCACCAGATAAAACTATATCTGCTAAAACAATTTGAGAAACGTCTAAAATAAAATCAACCATGAAGCTGACGTTATAGCAATTTAAACTTTTTTCAATCTTAGTATTTATATTTAAATTATATTTTAACAAAGTGTTTAACAATGGTACTGTGCAAAAATGAATTTATTAAATTTAATTAACGTGTTAATTAAATTTAAAATTTATATTTGGAGAATTTATGTCTAATCGATTTGACTACATTGTCGTAGGGGCTGGATCTGCAGGATGCGCAATAGCTAACAGATTATCATCTGATAAAAATAAAACTGTACTTTTATTAGAAGCTGGAAAATCTAATCATCCTCTAGCTAGAATCCCAGTTAGTTTTGCATTATTGATTGATCATCCTACTGCAAATTGGAGATATAGATCTCATCCAGATGAAAAAACTTCAAATAGAAATATACCGATCCCTAGAGGAAAATTAGTTGGTGGATCTAGTGCCATCAACGGTTTAGTTTATGTACGTGGTCAAAGTTTAGATTATGATATATGGGCTCAAATGGGAAATAAGGGCTGGTCCTCAGAAGAGGTGTTTCCTTTTTTTAAAAAATTAGAAAATTACGTAAACCCTTGCGAAGATTTAAGGGGGAAAAAAGGCTTAGTAAATATTTCTCAGGTCACAGACCGAAACCCAATTTATGAAGCTATGTTTAAAGCTGGCGATAAATTAAAAATCCCTTTCAACAAAGATTATAATTCAGGTGATCAAGAAGGATTTGCATACACACAAACTACTATATTTAAAGGTAAAAGAATGAGTGCAAAAGTTGCATACATTGATCCAATAAAAAATAGAAGTAATTTAAAAATTTTAACTGAAAGCCTTGCTACAAAAATAATATTTGAACAAAAAAAAGCTATTGGCATCGAGACACTTAGAAAAGGTAAAATTGAAAAATATTTTTGTAATAATGAAATTATTTTATCTGGTGGTGCAATAAATTCACCTCAAATTTTAGAACTTTCTGGAGTTGGAAGGCCAGAAATTTTAAAGAAAAATAATATTGAAGTTATTCATGAATTAGAGGGTGTTGGCGAAAATTTAATGGATCATCTTGGACCAAGATTAGTTTATAAAATTAAAAAACCTGGTCTTTCGTATAATGAAAAAGCAAGAGGATTTGGTTTAATAAAACAAGCTTTAAATTATGCTTTTAATCAAGATGGTTTTTTAAATTTACCATCTGCTCCAGTTTTAGGTTTTTTCAAGACAAGACCTGAATTAGCGTCACCTGACATCCAAGTTCATTTTATTCCATATAGAGTAGTGCTAGATAATGGAAAAAGAACATTAGGAAAAGATCCTGGAATTACTTGTACAGTGAACCAAAATAGACCTGAGAGCAGAGGATACATTCATATTAAATCTAATAATCCTCAAGAGCATCCTGAAATAAGCTGTAATTTTCTTGATAACCCTCTTGATAGAGACACTTTAGTTGATGGAGTAAAACTTATCCGCAAAATCATGGGCTCTAATGAAGTTCAAAATTATTGTGGAGAAGAGTTACAACCTGGCGATAATTTTTCTTCAGATAAAGACATTCTTCAATTTATTCGTGATAAAGCTGAAACTCTTTATCACCCATCAGGAACCTGTAAAATGGGTCAAGATAAATCTGCTGTAGTAGATGAAAAATTAAAAGTTAGAGGTTTAAAAAATTTAAGAGTTGCTGATGCGTCCATTATGCCTACTTTAATTTCTGGTAATACCAATGGTCCGTGCATGATGATTGGAGAAAGATGTGCTGATTTTATAATGAATGGTAATTAATGAAAACAAGAGATATTTTTGTTATTTTTTTCTCTATATTAATACTCAATAGTTGTAGTAAAAACTTGAACGAACTTGAAAAGAGTTGGTATGAAAGTTGTTCAAAAGTCTACAAACATATTGAAGGTTCAAAAGAGTTTATTTCATGTATGAATATTCAAAAACAAAATTTTCAGCAAAAAGTTGAATCAATTAATTCTTAATTTAAAAAGTCGACTATAATTCTTTTATTCATTCTACCCTTATTTTCAACTTTGATTCTTTTTACCTCTCGTATTTCACTTGTATTGTTAACATGCGTACCTCCACAAGGTTGATAATCAATTCCTTTTCCAATATTAATCATTCTAATTTCTCCTTTACCTCTAGGAGGTTTAACTGCCATTGTTCTTACTAAATCAGGTTTCTCATCGAGTTCAGTTTCAGAAATACTAGAAATGCTAACTTCATGATTTTGTTTAATTAAGTTATTTAACCTTTCCAGTATCTCTTCTTTGTTAGGTTTTGATTCTAAATCAAAATCAAGTCGACCTTTGTTTTCATTAATTTGACCTCCAGTGACAGGTGCAGAAATTAATGAACATAAAAGGTGTAACGATGTATGAACCTGCATAATATTAAACCTTCTTTCCCAATCAATCTTACATTCAATTTCATCATCTAGGTTTAAATTAGAAATGTTTTCAACTACGTGTATTATCTCATTATTTACGTACCTAGTATCAATCACATCAATTTCATCATTTCCTATTATAATTTTTCCTTTATCTCCAGGCTGTCCTCCAGCCTCCGGATAAAAAATAGTTTGATTTAATTTAATACCATTATCATCAATTTTTATTATTTTAGAATTACAAGATTTTAAATATGAGTTATTTCTGAATAGTTCTATAGTCATTATTCACCTTAAATTGTATTTAATTTTTGAAATAATAATGTTATTAATAAAAACAATTTTCAAATGTTATTTAATATAGAAGGATTTTTATGAATATTTCAGGAAAGAAAATAATTATTTTTGGTGGCACCTCAGGCATAGGAGAAGCAGCAACTAAGATCATGTCTGATAAAGGTGCTGCAGAGATAATAGCAATTAGTAGAAATCCAGATAAAATGACAAATGTTCCCAAAAATGTAACTCTTGAAAAAATTGATGTACTGGATGAAGAAGCTTTGAAATCCTTTTTTAAAAACCAAGGCAAATTTGATGTTTTAATAAATTGTGCTACAGGTGGGGCAAGAGCGGTTGGACCTTTTTTGAAGATGGACTTAGAAGGATACAGAGGTTCATTTGCAAAACTATGGGGATATACAAATGTAGTCAGATATGGAACAGAATATCTGGCAGATAATGGTAATATTGTTTTAGTCAGTGGATCACCTGCGAGAAAGTGTAGACCAGGCCAAATAGCAATTTCATCAGTCGGTGGTGCTGTTGAAGCTTTTGCAAGAGGGATAGCTCCTGAGATTGCCCCTAAAAGAATTAATATTGTATCACCAGGTATTATCGACACGCCAATGAGCCCCCTTCAGGGTAATGAAAGGGATGAATTTTACAAAAGTGCAACTCAAAATAATTTAATTCCAAGAGCAGGAACTTCAGAAGAAGTTGCCCAAGGTATTATATTTGCAATAGAAAATGAATTCATAACAGGAACTACTATAGATATAGATGGCGGTTGGCTAATTTCATAAATCAGAAATTTTAAGTTTAAATACAAATCATAAAAGTTTTGTTAATTAGTTTTTTAATAATTTTTTTATTTTTCAAATTCAAATGATTAAAAGATATTCACTTATAATATAAATTTAGTATTTTTTTAAAATAATTACATTTTAATTTCTTTAAATATTTTATTACTTAAATAATATATGTTACTATAAATTCATGATACCTAGTCCATCATCAACTGATTTGGCAACTAGACCAAATAATGAAGAAAGAAGAGTTCAAGCTGTAGTTAAAACAGGATTAATTGATGCTCCTAACTCTGACTTGTTTCAAATTTATTGTGATCTTGCTAAAGATCTAACAGGATATGAGCAAGCAAAATTTAGTCTTTTTGATGGAGAATCTCAGTGCTCAATGGGAGCTGCTGGTGTAGATGACAGTTATGAAGTTGGAGCAAAAACTGAACGGTCAAAGTGGAATGTTTGTTCTTATGTTCTTTTAGATACTGAGCCTATAATTGTTGAAGATTTTTATTTAGATAAAGATTGGGCAGAGCATCCTTATATTAAATCTGGTGATGCACCCCATTCATATGCTGGATTTCCAGTTATTAATAAGGATAATTATGCATTAGGTACTTTATGTCTATTTAATACGGAGAGAAAAAAGCTACCAGATAGCCAAATTGAATTAATTAAAAAAATTACTAGAAACATTGCTCATTTACTAGATTTACAAGTAGAACAAAGAAGTTTGACTGCTGATAAAATAATTAAAGCATCTGATGTAATGTCTAATGAATTTAAAGACGCATCGTTGTCAGATTTTAACTCATTATTACTTATTGAAGCTGGGGTAAAAGTCGAAGAAAGTAAGCTTAAGAACTTAATTACTCATCAATTATGTAATGTAGATCAAAATTCTAATGTTAATTTAACATCAAAAGGTCGAATACTTATCCAAGAAATGGGCCTTACACCTAAACCTATGAAAAGAATAAAAATTACTGGAAATGAAGCTTCTGATGTTATTGATAAAATGTTTGATGAGCTCCAATAGATGTATTCAAAAGTCTACAATTTAAGATTTGTTAAACCCACTGACGCAAAAGTAGCTTCTTCTTATTTCGTGGAGAATTTATCCAAGTTTATTAGAACATGCAACATGCAATCAATAAATATATCAATGGGACCTTGTGGAAATATGTCCATAACAGCTAAATTTGATAATAGTTCAGATTTAAAAACATTTGAATCAAAGTCAAAATCAATCTTTTCTGATGTGCAGGGATCTTTTGATTTTGTTCAAACTAACTTTTCAGGTGTTAATATATTTGCTTATGAAACAGAAAATACATCTACCCAAATTACTCCCAACTAATTTCACATAACAATTTAATTATTTTGCATAACAATATTAAATTCTAAAGTCTTACAATTTGTCCCATCTTTTGGATCAGTAGAGTTTTCAAGCTTTCTAATCAAACTTTCTTTTACTGCAAAAACTGTGTCACTTTCCAAATAAGGATCTCCATCTATAAATGCATGTGTTGTTAAGTCAACGAAACCTTCTGCCTTCACCATAAAGTGAATATGAGCAGGTCTAAATGGATGCCTACCTAATGAATTTAAAATTTCACCAACGGGACCATCTGTTGGAACTGGATAATATTGTGGCTTAACTGTTCTAAACAAATAAGTACCATCATTGTCGGTTGTCATCTTGCCTCTTAAATCAACAACACGATTTTCTTTTTGAACATCATATAAACCATCTGGTCCTGACTGCCAAACATCGACAGACGCATTTGAAATTGGATTACCATTTGAATCTGTTACTTTTCCTTTGACTATACATCTTTCACCTTCAACATGATTTGCAATATTGTCTCCTAAAGATATATCTGGAGCTTCAGCATGAAAAGGACCCAAGACAGTTGATTCTGTTTCGTTTTTGGACTTTCTGTTATTTATAGTATCAATAAGCATAGAAACGCCTAGTACATCCGATAAAAGAATAAACTCTTGTCTTCTATCATCACATTTATGTCCAGTTCTTGTTAAAAACTCGATTGCAGTTAACCACTCTTCAAATGTTGGCTCAGTTTCTTTTACTACTTCATGTAAATGTGTAACTATAGAAGACATTAATTCTTTTAATCTTTCATTCTTAATTGATGAAAAACTTTTTAATACACCTTCTGTTGCTGTTTTTTCATTAAAATCTAACATCTAATTTTCTCCTTAAATTACATTTTGAATTAAAGAAAACAATAATCCAAACAATCCACCAAAAACTCCTCCCCAAACAATAAGCCAACCAAGATGTTTTCTAATCATATTTTCAATAATAATTTTTATACCTTGGGGATCTAATTCGTCTAACTTACTATTTAAGGCTTTTTCAATTCCAATTTTTACATCTTTAGCAATTGAATTCTCATCATTATTAAATGTTCCATCTAATTTATCTTTAATGATTTCTTTTAATTTATTTATAACAGGATCTTTAATGGGCATTAAGGCATCTCTGCCACCAATTACTGATAACATTGGGCCTAACTTTGATGTTTCGATAGCTTCTAACAACCCATCAAAAACTTTATTGAAATCAATCTTTTCGTAAATTTTCCCTATATCAATTTGTTTGTTTTCAAAAAATTGGTTTATTTTATCATCTGAAAATAATTCTTCTAAAACTAAATTTTTAATCCCTTCTTTGATATCTAAAAATCTATCAAGAATAACCCCTGAACCATATAAAAAAGGTACTTTTTCAAAAAGCATCTGGACTGCAAGCCAGTTTGTCACACTACCAGACAAAGCAAAAAAACCGATTGAATAAAAAATATTAGAATATTGATTTTGAAAAATATAACCTACTAGAATGAATAAAATAGAGATTAAATTTGTAACCAAGGATTTATTCAATGTTATGAACCTCTTTACTCTGTGATAAAGTTCATAAGAATTCCAACTTTGCCAATGTCAACTTCAACAACATCTCCTGGCTTCATATAAACTGGAGGATCTCTCCTATCACCTACTCCTCCGGGAGTTCCAGTCACAATTACATCTCCAACAGTTAATGGTGTGAAAGTAGAAATATAATTTATTAACTTAGGGATTGGAAAAATTAGGTCTGACAATTTTGCTTTTTGCATTACTTCTCCATTTAATCTAGTTTCAATTGGAAGTTCTGTATAATCACCCACTTCATCAGATGTAACTAAATATGGACCAAATGGTCCAGTTAATGGAAAGTTCTTTCCTGGTGTGAACTGAGAGGTATGTCTTTGCCAATCACGGATACTTCCATCATTATAACATGAGTATCCTGCAACATGATCTAGAGCTTTTTCTTCAGATATATCTCTTCCACCCTTTCCAATAACAATTGCTAATTCACCTTCGTAATCAAATCTTTCTGAAAATTTTGGTTTAAGCAATGGTTGCAAGTGACCAGTTTGAGTATTTGCAAAACGAGTGAAAATAGTTGGGTTATCTACATCTGGCCTTCCTGTTTCCTTTTTATGCTCTTGATAATTTAAGCCAATACAAAAGATTTTTTCTGGATCAGGAATAACAGGCAAGTAAGTTATTTCACTTAAAGAAATGTCTGGTGTCATTTCTTCATAAATTTCTTGAGCCTTTTTTTGTTCGTTCTTTTTTAAAAGAGATTTTATTGAAGTAACATCGTTTCCAATTCTATCGTTTAATTCAATAATACCTCCATTTTTTATGATACCAAATCCGATTTTTCCCATTCTTACATATGTTATAAGTTTCATTTATTTTCCTTCATAAATTCAATATAATTAACTTTATTTGCTCAAATTTTAATAAAAATTTTTTCCTACTAGTAATAACAAATATCTTAACCATTGTTAATTCATCTGCAATCAATTTATTTACACGTTCACCAGATTTTAATTTACTTCTATTTCAATTTTAAACATGATAATTTATCAAAAAATTCATTTGGAGGTTATTAATGTCTAACAAATCAATATTAGCAATAATTCTAATTATTGTTGCTGGTGTAGTATACTATTTTACAAAAGACAAAATAGATACAGCATCAAAAGATGAAACCATAAAATTAGGAATTATATATGGCTACACAGGGCCTATCGAATCTCTTACACCTGACATGGCAAAAGCTGCCGAATTAGCAATTACAGAAGTCAATAACTCTGGAAACTTTATTGCAAAAAAGGTCGAAGGTGTACGAGCGGACTCAACATGCGTTGATGCAGCCGCAGCAACTTCAGCAGCTGAAAGATTAATTACTTCTGACAAGATTAAAGCAATTGTTGGAGCAGATTGTTCTGGAGTTACTACAGCAATTTTACAAAACGTTGCTATGGCTAATGGAGTTGTAATGATATCACCTTCAGCAACTTCTCCTGCATTGTCTGACTTACCTGATAATGACTTATTTTTTAGAACTGCTCCGTCTGATGCTCGCCAGGGTGTAATTATTGCAGAGTTACTTCTTCAAAAAGGATTTAAAACAGCTGCAATGACTTATACTAATAACGATTACGGAAAGGGATTAGCAGATAGTATCCAAAAAAATTATGAAAGCAGAGGTGGAAAAATAACTATTTCAGCTTCTCATGAAGATGGCAAAGGAGATTATGGAGCTGAAGCAGGTGCATTAGCACAAGCTGGTGGAGATATATTAATTGTTGCAGGATATCTAGACAAAGGTGGTAAAGGTGTTATTCAAGCATCTTTAGATGCTGGCTCTTTTAAAACCTTCTTTTTACCTGATGGAATGATAGGTGATTCATTGCCAACAGCTATAGGAAATGATTTAAATGGTTCTATAGGTACTGTTCCTGGAACAGACAGTCCTGGTGCAACTAAGTTTAATGAAATAGCAAAATCCAATAATTTTAAAGCTGGACCTTACACAAAAGAATCGTACGATTCTGCGGCCTTAATTATGTTAGCAATGCAAGCTGCGAATTCAACAAATAGTAATGACTTCAAATCTAAAGTAATGGATGTTGCAAATGCCCCTGGAGAGAAAATTTTTCCTGGTGAACTTGCTAAAGGTCTTAAACTTCTTAGTGAAGGTAAAGAAATTGACTACGTTGGAGCTTCAGCTGTTGAGTTAATAGGCGGAGGTGAATCTGCTGGTAATTTCGCAGAAATTTTGATTGATAATCAAAAAGTCACCACAGTAGGCTATAAGTAAAACTAATAAGCTCTAATCTTTTAAAGATTAGGGCTTATTCATCTTTATGCTTCAAATCTCAAAAATTAATAAAAGTTTTGGTGGGTTAAAGGTACTTAATAATCTTTCATTAAAGATTGAAAAAGGAAGTATAAGTGGTTTAATAGGACCAAATGGAGCAGGTAAAACCACGCTTTTTAATGTTATCAATGGATCTATAAAACCAGATAGTGGAAGTGTTCAATTAAATAATTACGAATTAATTGGCCTCCAACCACATGAATTATTCGAAATTGGTGTTTTAAGAACTTTTCAGATTCCACATGAATTTTTTTCTTTAACAGTTTTAGATAATCTTTTAGTTGTTCCACCAAATAAGATTGGAGAAAAATTTTTTGGCCAATGGTTTTTTGAAAAGAAAATAAAAAAAATAGAAGAAATTAATGTAAAGAAAGCAAAAGATATACTTGATATTCTAGGTTTAAGTCACTTAGAAAAAGAATATGCTGGAAACTTATCAGGTGGTCAGAAAAAACTTTTGGAATTAGGTAGAGTAATGATGGTTGAACCAGAAATCATTCTTCTTGATGAAGTGGGCGCAGGTGTTAATAAAACACTTCTTAAAAAAATCTCTAATATAATAAAAAAATTAAATAAAGAAAAAAAGTACACCTTTATAATGATTGAACATGATCTAGATTTTATTTCAAAACTTTGTGATACTATTATCGTTATGGCTGAAGGTCAGTTTCTTACTCAAGGCAACATTCAACAAATTAAAAGTAATCAAAAAGTTATAGATATATATCTTGGAAAAAGTTAAAAATGCTGCTTGATGTTAGAGAAATAATTTGTGGATACGAAAATACTATTATAGTTGATGGTTGTAATTTTTCAGTTAAAAAAGGTGATATAGCTTGTATTGTTGGTCCTAATGGAGCTGGTAAATCAACTGCTATGAAAGCTATTTTTGGTTTAATTCCTATTATGAGTGGTCAAGTTATTTTTAATAATGAAGATATAACTTCTTTAAACCCTCAAGAAAGAGTTATGAAAGGTATGAGTTTTGTTCCACAAAATAATAATATTTTTCAAGAAATGTCTGTTGAAGAAAATTTAGAAATGGGAGCTTTTATTCATCAATCTTCAATGAATGAAAATTTAAAAAATGTATATAATTTATTTCCAATTCTAAATGAAAAAAAATCTCAAATTGCTGGAGAATTATCTGGTGGACAAAGACAACAACTAGCCGTAGGCAGAGCATTAATGACAAACCCAGTTTTATTAATGTTAGATGAACCATCTGCTGGTGTATCACCAATTGTAATGAAAGATCTTTTTACAAAACTTAAAGCAATTTCCAAAATGGGTACTTCAATTTTAGTTGTAGAACAAAATGCAAAACAAGCACTTGAAATCTCTAATTTAGGATTTGTACTTCAAAATGGAAAAAACAAATATAGCGATACTGGTAAAGCTTTATTACAAAACCCAGAAGTTAGAGTTTCTTTTTTAGGAGGTTAAGTTTTTGGAAATTATTAACGCATTTGCTTTAATTATTAATTATATAATTATCCCTGGCCTGACATATGGATGTCAATTGGCACTTGGTGCACTAGGAGTCACAATAATATATACAGTTTTAAGATTTTCAAATTTTGCTCACGGAGAATTAATGTCATTTGGTGCAATGACAAGTATTTTAATCACATGGATTATAAGTTATTTTGACCTAAGCATCTATCCACTACCTACAGTAATATTGGCACTTCCCATATCGATTTTAATTACAATTTCATATTGTCTCCTAATTGATAAATATTGCTTCAAATATCATCGAGAAAAAAACTCAAAGAATGTTATCAGTTTGATCGTATCGATAGGTGTAATGTTTTTTACTAGTGGTTTAATTAGAGTATTAATTGGTCCAAATGATAGAACAATTAATGATGGGGAAAGATTTATAATAAGTGCAAGAAAATTTAAAGAAATAACAGGATTAACAGAAGGTATATCTTTAAAATTATCTCAAGGTATAACAATAATTGTAAGTATTATTGCCGTTGTTCTTCTTTTTTGGTTTTTAAATAAAACTAAAACTGGTAAGTCAATGAGAGCTTATTCAGATAATAAAGATCTTGCATTACTATCAGGAATTAAAACAGAAAACGTAATATTTTACACATGGTTAATTACTGGAACTTTGGCCTGTATTGCAGGCACATTATATGGATTAGACAAAAGTTATAAACCTTTCACATATTTACAACTTGTTTTACCAATATTTGCAGCGGCAATTGTTGGTGGCATTGGGAACCCAATAGGCGCTATAATTGGAGGTTTTGTAATATCTTTTTCAGAATTATTAATCACGTTTTCATACAATAAGTTTTTATCTTATTTAATACCCATAAATTTTTTACCTGAAGGCAGTCTTCAACTATTAAGTACTGATTATAAAATAGCCATTTCATTTATAATTTTAGTTTTAGTTTTAATTCTAAAACCAACTGGAATTTACAAAGGTAAATTATTATGAAAACTGATTTCTTTAGTGAAAAAAAATATATTAATGCATATTTAGTTTGTGCTTTTTTATTTTTACTTGTTGGGCTTTTTCAGAGTTGGAATGTAGCCTTTTCTATTTTAAATCTTTGCCTTATCTCTGCAATTATGTCGATTGGTATTAATATTCAATGGGGGAATAGTGGAATAGTAAATTTTGGAGTTATGGGTTTTGCTGCAATAGGAGGATTATGTGGCGTATTAATTTCCATGCCACCAACGTTAGAAGTTTGGAAAGATGGAACTGCAGTAATACTAATTATTCTTTTTTCATTTTTAATCTCAGGAATATTAGTTAAAAAGTTTTTGAAAAAATTTATTTATAATAAATATTTAAAAATATTACTTTCAATAATAATTATCCTTTTTAGCTTGTATTTAATAAAATCTATTTTTATCCCATCAATTAATTTTATTGAAAACACAAATTCCGCTAAAACAGGTTATATTGGTGGTTTAAATTTACCTATAATTTTATCATGGCCTATAGCTGGTTTATTTTGTGGAGTAATAGCTTTTTTGATAGGCAAAATTGCTTTAGGTTTAAGATCAGATTATTTAGCAATTGCTACATTAGGAATTTCAGAAATAATAATTTACATTATCAAAAATGAAGAGTGGTTAGCTAGGGGTGTAAAAAATGTTAATGGACTTCCTAGACCAGTGCCTTATGAAATAGATTTACAAAAAAATGAATTTATTCAAACATTAAGTAACACCCTAAATTTATCAGTGATAGAATTATCTTCTTTGATAGTAAAAGGTTTATATTCAATACTTTTTATATTAGTTTTGTTAATAATCTTTTTCCTTTTACAAAAAGCTATTAAGTCCCCTTGGGGTAGAATGATGAGAGCTGTAAGAGATAATGAAACATCCGCTGAGGCTATGGGTATTAATGTTAAAAAAAGACATTTGCAAGTTTTTATTATCGGTTCAGCAATTATTGGTATATCTGGAGCGATGCTTACTACTCTTGATGGACAATTCACGCCTTCGTCATACCAACCTTTAAGATATACTTTTTTAATATGGATTATGGTTATTATCGGAGGCTCTGGAAATAATCATGGAGCAATTATTGGAGGGTTTGCAATTTGGTTTTTTTGGATACAAGCAGAACCAATAGGTATATTTCTTATTGAACTAATTACAATTTTTTTAAGTGATCAGAATGAAATAAAATTATATCTTTTAAATCATGCCGCATATATGAGACTACTGTTAATGGGTTTAGTTTTAATACTAGCTCTAAGATTTTTTCCAAAAGGCATAATTGAAGAAGAAAAAAGATTATGAATAAATTAGTTATAATTATTTCTTTATTGATTTTATTTTCAAACAATTGTTTTGCAAAAGAAGAACTAAAATTTTTTATAGGTAAAAATATTATTGACCTTGAAGGTTATTTTATTCAAGGAGGATATGTTAAAGGCAAAACGTCATCAAAAATAAAAATCAAATTTGAAAATAGAGATGTCTACTTAGGTAAAAATAATAAATTTATACTAGGTTTTGGAAGAGATTATTCTGAATTAGCTAATTTAAAATTCAACATAGATAATAAATGGATAAACAAAACATTAAAAATTAAAAAAAATAAATATAAAATACAAAAAATTGATGGTCTTCCAAAAAAATTTGTTTCTCCTCCTAAGGAAATTTATGAAAGAATAATAAGAGAAAATAAATTAATAGCTAAAGTAAGAACATTAAATTCGAAAATAGATTATACTTTTCAAGATTTTCTTTTACCCGCTAATGGAATTATAACTGGTGTTTTTGGTAGTCAAAGAATTTTAAATGGAAAGCCTAGAAGGCCTCATTATGGAATTGACATTGCAGCTAAAAAAGGCTCTAAAGTGATTTCACCAACTGATGCAATTGTAAGACTCTCTGAAAAAGATTTATACTTTACAGGTGGAACTATAATGCTAGATCATGGCCATGGCATTACCTCTGTTTACTCACATTTGAGTAAAGTTTTAGTAAAAAAGAATGATAAAATTCAAAAAGGCGATGTCATTGGGTTGATTGGCTCAACTGGAAGATCTACAGGCCCTCATTTAGATTGGAGAATTAATTGGTTTGATCAAAGATTAGACCCTTTGATGTTTATTAAAAATAAATAATAAACAATGTCTTAAAACTTGACATTATAGCAATAAAAATTATAAGTATTTATTTACTTAAAGAGATAGAGAATTTTATGTTTGCGATACTTAAAACTGGCGGAAAACAATATAAAGTCGCTAAGGAAGAAAAACTGTTAATTGAAAAGATTGACGGGAATATTGGTGATGAAGTTGTTTTTAACGACATTATAATGATTAATGATAATGGTAAAACTGAGATTGGATCTCCATTAGTAAAAGATGCCGCAGTTGTAGCAGAAGTTATTAAACAAACACGTGGGCCCAAAATAACTATTATTTATAAAAGAAGAAGAAAAAATAGTAGAAGAAAGCAAGGTCATAAACAAGATCTAACACTCGTTAAAATTAAAAATATTGCTGCAAGTGGTGGTTCAAAAATAGTTGCTAAAAAAGCAGAAATCAAAGAAGTTAAAAAAGAGACAAAGACAAAACAAACTACTCAAAAAAAAGAAACAGCTAAAGCTAAACCAAAAACTAGAACCACTAAAACTGTTTCAAGTAAAAAAACAGAAACAACCTCTAAGAAAACAGAGACAAAAAAAACTAAAACTCAAAAATCATAATTATATAAAGGTTTTAATATGGCACATAAAAAAGCAGGTGGTAGTTCAAGAAATGGAAGAGATTCTGCTGGAAGACGTTTAGGCGTTAAAAAATTTGGCAGTGAGATCGTTGTTCCTGGTAATATAATTGTAAGACAAAGAGGTACAAAATTTCATCCAGGTTCAAATGTAGGCATGGGTAAAGATCATACTTTATTTTCGTTAGTTGATGGAAAAGTGGTTTTTACAAGAAAAAAAGATAACAAAACTTTTGTTTCTGTTGAGCCTAATAAAGTAGCCGCTGAATAATATCCTCTTAATTTATTCATGTTTTCATTGTACTATCTAATAGTATATGAAGTTCCTTGACGAAGTAAAAATCTATATTTCAAGTGGAAACGGTGGACCTGGCTGTATATCATTTCGAAGAGAAGCCAATGTTCCTAAAGGTGGACCTGATGGAGGAAATGGTGGTGATGGAGGCAACGTCATCATTAAAACAGTCGATAATCTTAATACTTTAATTGACTATAGATACAAACAGCATTTTAAGGCAAAATCTGGCCAACATGGCATGGGGAAAAATCGAAATGGCCATAATGCCGATGATATTATACTAAAAGTACCATTTGGAACTGAAATTTTAAACGAAGATAAAAACGTTAAATTAGCTGATTTAGTTGATAAAGATGACAATATTATTTTAGCGAAAGGTGGGATTGGAGGGAAAGGTAATGCTTTTTTTAAAAGCTCAACAAATCAATCACCAAGACATGCCCAACCTGGAGAAAAAGGTGAAGAAAAAACAATTTGGTTAAGATTAAAATTAATTGCTGATGTTGGTCTTGTTGGGCTCCCAAATGCTGGTAAAAGTACCTTCCTCTCAAAAATCTCTTCATCTAGACCTAAGATAGCTGATTATCCATTTACTACTTTATATCCAAACTTAGGTGTAAACAGAACGGATGACAAAGAATTTGTTGTAGCAGATATACCAGGTTTAATTGAAGATGCTCACATTGGAAAAGGCCTAGGTCATAAATTCTTAGGTCACATTGAAAGGTGTAAAGTTTTACTTCATTTAATAGACATTACAAATGAAAATATTACGGAAAGTTTTCAAGTTATTGAAAATGAACTCAAAGCATATAATGAAAAAGTTTATAACAAAGATCAAATTCTTGTTTTTACAAAATGTGATGCTTTAAATGAAAAAAAATTTAATGATATAAAAAAAAATATTAATGGTATAAATGTAAAAAATGCTTTTTTTATATCATCTGTTACTGGATTTAATATTGACAGTTTATGTAGAAAAGTTAATGAGATGATAAATAATGACAAAGAAAAAGATGATGATAACTTTGATCAAAAGTCTTCAACTTGGGAACCATAAAAATGGAAAACAATCAATTAAAACAATTAATTGATACATCTAGTCGAATAATTTTAAAGGTTGGATCTTCATTACTAATTAATGAAAATAACAATGATATAAATTATCATTGGTTAAAAAATTTTTCGAAAGAAATTCAAAGTTTAACTGATAAAAAAAAACAGATTATGATAGTTTCCTCGGGGTCTGTTGCATTAGGAAGAAAACAGTTAAATTTAGTTAAAAATCTCTCATTAGATGAAAAACAAGCAGCAGCCGCTGTTGGTCAAATTCACTTGTCTCATGCATGGAAAGAAGTTTTAAAATCATTTAATCTAGAATCTGCTCAAATTTTACTTGCGCCCGATGATACCGAAACTAGAAGAAAACACCTTAACGCTAGAGCAACATTATTAAAACTTTTACAATTAAATGTCATACCGGTCATTAATGAAAATGATACTGTTTCTACAGATGAAATAAAATTTGGTGACAATGATAGACTAGCAGCTCGAGTAGCTCAAATGTGTGAAGTTGATCTTTTAATTTTATTTTCTGATGTCAATGGCCTTTTTTCTGAAGATCCAAATAAAAACAAAAATAGTGAATTAATAAAAGAAGTTACTAATATAACTCATGACATTGAAATGATGGCAGGACCATCCAAAACTTCATTTTCAAATGGTGGCATGGTTACTAAAATCCAAGCATCTAAAATTGCGACAAATGCTGGATGTAATGTTATAATTACTAATGGAAAGTGTGACGATCCAATAAGCCAATTAATAAATAATGTACAGTATGGAACTTTATTTAAAGCAAATAAAAAATCACAAAATGCTAGAAAAATGTGGATTTCATCTGCTCTTCAAGTTAAGGGAAAAATTTTTATTGATGAGGGTGCGGAAAAAGCCGTAAAATCGGGTAAATCCATTTTACCAGCAGGCATTTTAAAAACTGAAGGATCTTATAATAAAGGTGATTTAATTTATATAGTTGATAGTAAAAACAAGATTATTGGAAAAGGACTTTCACATTATAATAATAATGAAGTTAATTTAATAAAAAAAATGAGAAGTGATAAGATTGAAAAAGTTTTAGGATATAGAGGAAAAGATGAAATTATACATATAGATGATTTCGTTCTAGAAAATTAATTATGAAAAAAAAAAATATTGATCATTATGGAATTAATGCCAAAGAAGCATTTAGAAGTTTATCATTAAGTGATAATAAACAAAGAAATCATGCTTTAAAAGAAACAGCAAAACTTTTAAAAGCAAATATAGATCAAATCTTAGAAGCAAATAAAATTGATATTGAAAATAGCCAAAAAAAATCTATGTCAAACTCATTTATTGATAGGCTATCATTAGATAAAAAAAGAATTTATTCAATTATAGATGGTCTTATTGATATTTCAAAATTAGAAGACCCTCTTAATAAGGTTCTTAGTACATGGGATAGACCAAATGGTTTAAATATTTCAAAAATTTCAGTTCCATTAGGTGTCATTGGAATTATCTATGAATCAAGACCAAACGTAACAATAGATGCTGGTGCGCTTTGCATTAAATCAGGTAATACTTGTATTTTAAGAGGTGGTTCAGATTCCTTTCATACATCAACTTTACTTACAAAATTTTTACAACAAGGTTTAAAAATAGCTGGCTTACCTGAAACATGTGTTCAAATAATTGATACAACTGATAGGAAAATGGTCACTGAAATTCTTAAAGCATCAAAATATATTGACATAATTGTTCCAAGAGGAGGCAAATCTCTTGTAGCTAAAATTCAAAAAGAAGCAAAAGTTCCTGTTTTTGCACATCTTGAAGGTATATGTCATGTTTACGTAGATAATGAGATTAATTTAGATAAAAGCATTAAAATAATAATCAATTCAAAGATGCGAAGAACAGGAATATGTGGCGCAGCAGAAACTTTACTAATTGATAAAAATTTAAAAAAAGAAAGTATACTTAAAATTATTTCAAAGCTACAAGAAGTTAACTGTGAAATTAGAGGTCATAAATCTTTAAAAGATATAGTTCCTGATATAACTTTAGCTAATGAAGAAGATTGGTCTACAGAATATCTTGATGCTATAATCTCAGTAAAATTAGTTGATGGCGTTAAACAAGCTGTAAGTCATATTAACAAATATTCTTCCCAACACACTGAAACAATAATTACAGAAAATGAAGAAACCGCCAACTATTTTCTAACAAATGTTGATAGCGCTATTGTTATGAAAAACGCATCAACACAATTTGCAGATGGTGGAGAGTTCGGTATGGGAGCAGAAATCGGCATTTCTACTGGAAGATTACATGCTAGAGGTCCTGTAGGGGCAAATCAATTAACTAGCTTTAAATATATTGTAAATGGTGATGGCCAGATAAGACCTAATTGAATTTATGAATTTTAAATTTAAAGCATACAGACATAATCAACCTATTCATTTCCATTTTAATAGAAGAATAAAAGTTGGAATATTAGGTGGGTCATTCAACCCTGCTCATGATGGACATTTACATATTAGTTTTATAGCAAAAAAACACTTAAATTTGGATGAAATTTGGTGGTTAATTACCCCACAAAATAGATTAAAAAAAGATAAAATTTCTGATACTTATTTCCAAAGATTAAAAGAAACAAAGAAACTTGTCTCAAAATATACGTTCATTAAAGTCTTAGATTACGAATATCAGTTTGATCTTAATTATTCTTACAAGTCTCTCTTTTTTTTAAAAAATAGATCAAGAACCACGAAATTTGTATGGATCATGGGAAGCGATAATATAAAAAATTTTCCAAAATGGATTAGACCTAATGATATTGTTAAAATTTTTCCTATTGCAGTTATTGAAAGACCAAGTTATTCTCAAAATATATTTAATTCATTTGGAGCAAAAATATTGGGCAATCGCCTTATGAGCAAAAGAAGACTAACTAAACAAAAGACACCTTGTTGGTCATATATAAAAGATAAATTAAATAACTTATCTTCCTCTAAAATCAGAAAAAATGTAAATCAAACTCATTCATGAAAAAAAATAAAACCCCTATCACAATAAAAAAACTTTTGTCTTTGACCTGTGATTCTCTTGAAGATGATAAAGCAATTGATATTAAAACAATAGATTTAAAAGATAGAAGTAGCATTGCTGACTTCATGGTCATAGCTAGCGGAAATTCATCAAGGCAAGTTTCAAGTATGGCAAATAATTTAATTAAAAAATTTAAAATTAAAGGAGTTTCAACAAGAAAACCAGAAGGAATTACAAATTCTGATTGGGTTTTAATTGATGCCTATGACATAATAATTCATTTATTTAGACCTGAAGTTAGAGAATTTTATGCATTGGAAAAAATGTGGGAAATACCTAAGTCAACAAATTCTGAAATAAATACTTAATAAAAACATTCTAATATGAGATATCAAATTTCATGTATTGGTAAATTATCAAACATTGAAGAAAATAAAATAATCCAAAAATATATTAAAAGGGTAAGAAATAAAATACAAATTCTTGAATTTCCTCAATCAGATGTAAAAAAAGAAGGCTCAAAATTATTAGAATACTCCCCTAAAAATTCAATTTTAATTCTACTAGATAAAGAAGGTGAAAATTTATCAACTGACAAGCTTTTTGAACTGATAAAATCTTATGAAATGAATAATATCAAAATTTTAAATTTTGCAATTGGTGGACCATATGGTCATGGTCAATTTATCAAAAAAAAATCAGATAAAATTATTTCCTTTGGTAAAATGACTTGGTCACATATTATTGCTAGATTAATGCTAGTTGAACAAATTTATAGGATTGAAAGCATATTTAATAATCATCCCTATCATAAATGAGATTAACATGAGAAAAAAAAATAATTTACCTTTGGTTCTATGTATTATGGATGGATGGGGATTAAGTAATGAAACAAAATACAACGCTGTACATTTAGCTAAAACTCCTAATTTTGATAAATTACTAAAAACTTATCAATCATGTAAGTTAGAAGCGTCAGGGGAATATGTTGGTCTACCTTCAAACCAAATAGGTAATTCTGAAGTTGGGCATATGAGTATTGGTTCAGGTAGAGTTATATTGCAGTCATTACCTAGAATTGATAAAGCATTTACTGAGAATAAGGTTTCTCAAATTGATGAATTTAAATCATTTTTTAAAAAACATAATGATCATAAATCTGTTCACATAATTGGTTTATATAGTTATGGAGGTGTACATTCTCATGCAAATCATATAATCAATATATGTAAACTCGTTTCAAAAAAATGTAATAATATTAAGCTTCATTTAATTTCTGACGGTAGAGATACTTTACGAAATGAATTTGGAAGCATTGTAGATGACTTAACAACTAATATTCCAAGTGCTGTTAAAATTTCAACATTAATTGGTAGGTACTACGCAATGGACAGAGATAATAGATGGGATAGGGTTGAAAAAGCTTATAATCTAATAGTAAACGGAAAAGGTGACTACCAATACGATAGTTTAGAACTAGCTATTAAGGATGCATATAAAAGAAATGAGACTGACGAATTTGTATCTCCAACTATTATTGACAATTATAAAGGGATTGAAGATGAAGATAGTTTGCTCATTGTTAATTTTAGATCAGACAGAGTTAGAGAGATTTTATCAAGTTTTTTAAAAGATAAATTTACTCACTTTAGTAGAAAAAATAATAAAGCACCTTTTAAAAATGCCTTAGGAATGATGAAATACTCAGAGGAATTAAATAGATATATTCCTAGTATTTTTAAAAATGAACTGCATCAAGAAACATTAGGTGAAATAATATCTAAAGCCGGATTAACTCAATTAAGAATTGCAGAAACGGAAAAATATCCTCACGTAACTTTCTTTTTTAATGGAGGAAATGAAAGAAAATATAAAAATGAAGAAAGAATTCTTATCCCTTCTCCAAAAGTCTCTACTTATGACCTCAAGCCCGAAATGTCTGCCATTAAAATTAAAGATGAATTAATGATTAATTTAAAAAATAAAAAACATGATTTTGTTGTAGTCAACTTTGCAAACCCAGACATGGTAGGTCATACAGGTGATCTCAAGGCTACAATAAAAGCCGTTGAGACAGTTGATAATTGTATTGGGGAATTAACTCAACAAATAGAAGAATTAAATGGAACTATTTTAATTACAGCAGATCACGGTAATTGTGAACATATGTGGGATTATAATAGTAAATCAGTTCATACAGCTCATACTACAAATTTAGTACCATTCATTTTTGTAAATAATGAACAAAAAGATATAAAATTAAATGATGGCAAGCTAGCTGATATTGCTCCAACAATCATTGATTTACTAGGTATAAAAAAATCAAAATTAATCACTGGAAAATCGTTAATTAGAAAAAACTAAAAATTGCGAATATGGTAAATTGGTATATTATTAAACATAGGATTTTAACATGAATATAATTTTCAAAAATATACTTAAAAATGGATATTTTATTTTTGGTATATTTTTATTTACAGTTTTAATTTTAAGCTTTACACCAAATCATTTCTTAAATGCACAGAATAATAGACAAGAAACTTATAAGCAATTGAGTTTATTTGGTGATATTTTTGAAAAAGTTAAAGAGCAATATGTTGAAGAAGTCTCTGATAAAGAATTAATCGAGGCTGCTATTTCAGGAATGCTTCAGTCTTTAGATCCACATTCTGCTTACCTTTCAGCAGATGATTACTCAGAAATGCAGGTTAAAACTAAGGGTTCATTTGGTGGTTTAGGTATAGAGATAACGCTTGAAAATGGTGTTGTAAAAGTTGTTTCACCAATTGATGATACCCCTGCATTTAAAGCAGGGATGAAACCAGGCGACCTGATTATTGGTGTAGAGGGAGAGTCTATTCGTGGGTTACCACTAAACGAAGCCGTAGAAAAATTAAGAGGCCCTATAGGAACTAAAGTTAAAATAACGGTTCTTAGAAAAGATGAAGATCCTTTTGACTTAGAAATAATAAGAGATAAAATAAAAATTAGATCAGTTAGATATGAGATTATTAACAATGTTGGTTACGTTAGATTAACGACTTTTTCTCAAACAACTACATCAAGCATGGTATCTAACATTGAGACAATTAAGGATAAATTAGGCGATAAACTTGAAGGCTTAATTTTAGATTTGAGAAATAACCCAGGTGGTTTGTTAAATCAATCAATCTCAGTAACTGATGCTTTTTTGAATAATGGTGAGATAGTTTCTACAAAAGGAAGAGGTAAAAGCGATATTGAAAGAACTTTTGCTAAACCTGGAGATATTCTTGAAAACTATCCCTTAGTAATTTTGATCAATAATGGGTCAGCTTCGGCTAGTGAAATAGTTGCAGGTGCATTGAAAGATCATGGAAGAGCAATTATTTTAGGGACAAGAAGTTTTGGTAAGGGTTCTGTTCAATCTATTATCCCTATTTCAAATAGTGGCGCAATAAGACTCACAACCTCTAGATACTACACTCCGAGCGGAATTTCTATTCAAGCAAAAGGTATTGAGCCAGATATTGTTGTAGAAGCGGGAATAACCAAAAAGAAAAAAGAAAAATCATCCGTTAGAGAAGAAAATTTGAGAGGAGCTTTAGATAAAAAAGAAAAAGATAATTCTAATAATGATAATTCTGAAAGTTTAACCAAAATTGAAAAGCTGTTAGAGGATAATCAAATTTCTAGAGCTTATGATTTAATTAGAGGAATTAAATTATACGGAAAAAAAAATTCCTTAAATAAAAAGAAATTAGTTAATCAAAATCCTCATAAAAATAAAATTGGATAAATTATCTATGGCTAATTTTAAACCATATGACGAAAGACCTTATCGACCATGTGTAGGAATAATGGTGTTCAATAATAATGGTCTAGTTTTTTCTGGAAAAAGAGTAGATAACCCCAATAATGCCTGGCAATTACCTCAAGGAGGAATTGATGCAGGAGAAACTGCAGTCGAAGCTGGTTATAGAGAATTAATGGAAGAAACAAGCATAACTTCTGTAGATTATATAGCAGAATATCCAGATTGGATAAATTACGACGTACCTCATAACTTAGCAGACAAGCTTTGGCAAGGTCAATTCAGAGGACAAAGTCAAAAGTGGATTTTATTTAATTTTAATGGCCAAGATAATGAAATTAATATTCATACATCGCATCCAGAATTTGTTGAATGGCAATGGACTAACCCATTAGAACTTACAAATAAGGCAATCTATTTTAAAAAAGATGTTTATGAAAAAATTAATCACGTTTTTTTACCTATTATAAGTGATTTTATTAATTAGATTTCTCAAGAACAAAATTTAAAAAATCTATTTCATTCTTCAATGCTTCATCTTCTTGAAATTCAGGCTTCTTAAGTTTAATGTTTAGAGCATTAATTTTTTCAGTAATTATTTGTTTATTCGAAGCATTTGAACCTAAAACTTCTGCTCTTTCACTTAAGACAGTTATTCCTTCTTCTGAAACGTCTACAACTCCACCATCAACAGCAATTTGGTCAGTTACTGAGTTATTTTCATCAAATAATTTTATTATACCTCTATTTAATAGAGTCATAAGTGGTGTATGCCTACTCATGATACCAAGTTCGCCCTCTGAGCCTGGCAGAACAGACATTTTAGTTTCTTTAGATTTAAGAAGCTCTAGTGGGGTGACTATTTCAATTTTTATTAGTTCGTTCATATCAAATATTTTTTTTAAGCTGCATCCTTAGCAAGTTTTTTTGCTTTTTCAACAGCTTCTTCAATAGTTCCAACTAAATAAAAAGCTGCTTCAGGTAAATCGTCATACTTACCTTCAACAATACCTTGAAAACCTTTGATAGTATCTTCAAGACTAACTAATTTTCCTGGTGAACCTGTGAATACTTCAGCAACATGAAAAGGTTGTGATAGAAATCTTTGAATCTTTCTAGCTCTAGCAACAACTAATTTATCTTCTTCGGATAATTCATCCATTCCCAGAATAGCAATAATATCTTGTAAGGACTTATACTGCTGAAGTACTTCTTGCACCCTTCTTGCAACATTATAGTGATTTTCTCCAACTATTCTTGGGTCAAGCATTCTTGAAGTTGAATCCAAAGGATCAACAGCAGGATAAATACCTAATTCTGCAATCTGTCTTGATAATACAGTAGTAGCGTCTAAGTGAGCAAAAGAAGTAGCAGGTGCTGGGTCAGTCAAATCATCTGCCGGCACGTATATAGCTTGAACTGATGTAATTGAACCTTTATTGGTCGTAGTAATTCTCTCTTGCAAAGTACCCATATCAGTAGCTAGGGTAGGCTGATACCCAACAGCTGATGGAATTCTTCCTAACAAAGCTGACACTTCAGAACCAGCTTGAGTAAATCTAAATATGTTATCTACAAAGAAGAGAACGTCTTGACCTTCTTGATCTCTAAAATACTCTGCAAGTGTTAAACCTGTTAGAGCAACTCTAGCTCTAGCTCCAGGAGGTTCATTCATCTGGCCATAGACTAAAGCTGCCTTAGATCCTTCTTTATTTGGGGTAATAACACCGGATTCTACCATTTCATGATACAAATCATTACCTTCTCTTGTTCTCTCTCCAACACCAGCAAACACAGAGTAACCTCCATGGGCTTTCGCCACGTTATTAATTAATTCCATAATCAAAACAGTTTTACCTACACCTGCACCACCAAATAGACCAATTTTACCACCTTTTGCATAAGGTGCTAAAAGATCAACAACTTTAATTCCAGTTTCTAAAATTTCTGCTTCAGTAGATTGATCTATATATTCAGGCGCATCTCTATGAATAGGTAATGTTTGTTTAGATTTAACTGGTTTACCATCATCAACAGGCTCTCCAATTACATTGAGAATTCTTCCAAGTGTTTCAGGACCAACTGGTACAGTAATAGGAGCTCCAGTGTCTTTAACCTCCATACCCCTAACCAAACCATCAGTTGTATCCATAGCAATTGTTCTTACTTCATTTTCACCTAAATGCTGAGCAACTTCTAATATTAATTTGTTACCTTCATTATCAACTTCCAAAGCGTTTAATATTGATGGAAGATTACCATTGAATTCAACATCAACTACGGCGCCAATAACTTGACTTATTTTTCCTGTAATATTTGGTGTTTTTTTTGCCATTATTTTCTCCAGTTTAAATTTAAAGAGCTTCTGCTCCAGATATTATTTCGATCAACTCTTTTGTGATAAAAGCTTGTCTTGTTCTGTTGTATTGTAATGTTAACCTATCTATTAGGTCACCTGCATTTCTTGTAGCATTATCCATAGCAGTCATTCTAGCAGCAAGTTCACTTGCTGTGCTTTCCATCTGAGCACTAAATAATTGTGTTGCTATATTCTTATTTAACAATTCTTCCAGTATAACTTCCTCTGAAGGTTCATATTCATATACTGAACTCACTTGGTTATTATTAGAAGCATCTTCATTATTTGTTTCAATAGGTATTAAGCTTTTCAGCGTAACCTCTTGAGTAATAGCTGATACAAATTTATTAAATATTATTTTACATGAACCAAATTCATCCTTTTGATATAGATCTACAATTTTTGAAGAGATTGATAATGCATCACTATAAATAGGATTTGTAGAATTTCCTGTCACTATCTCAACAATGTGTTTTTGAAAATCTTTTTTAAGCGTATCTGCAGATTTTCTGCCTACAAATAATAATTTAGTTTCAATTCCAAGATCTTTAGATTTTTTAACTTCTAATTTTACTGCTCTGGATATTGAGCCATTAAACCCTCCACATAATCCTCGATCAGCGGAAAAAACAACAAGTAGTTGTTTTTTTATATCTTTTTTTCCCTTTAACAATTCTGGTGAATTATCAATTAATTTGCTCGCTAAACTACTAACAATTTTTTCCATACTTGAGCAATAAGGTCTTGATGCAATCGCTTGTTCTTGAGCTTTTCTAAGCTTTGCAGCCGCAACCATTTTCATTGCAGATGTTATTTTCTGCGTAGATTTTACAGATCCAATTCTATTTTTAAGATCTTTTAGGGATGGCATCTAAAATCCTTTACTCAAAAGTACTTACTAGATCTTCAATAATCTTTTGAAGATCTTTTTCAGATTTCTCAGTAAGCGCTTTATCTTTAGTAATTGAAGTAATTATTGACGAGCCTTTTGAATTAAGTGTTTGTAAGAGAGCTTTTTCGAAATCTCCAATTTGATTTATACTTATCTTATCTAAATATCCTTTAACTCCTGAATATATTACACATACTTGTTCTTCTACAGATAGTGGTGAATATTGTGGTTGTTTTAATAACTCAGTAAGTCTTTCACCTCTTGCAAGCAATTGTCTAGTAGAAGCATCTAAATCAGATGCAAATTGAGCAAATGCAGCCATCTCTCTATATTGAGCTAAATCAAGTTTGATTGTTCCTGCAACTTGTTTCATTGCTTTAATCTGAGCTGATGATCCAACCCTTGAAACAGATAATCCTACATTAACAGCTGGTCTAATACCTTTATAAAACAATTCTGTCTCTAAGAAAATTTGTCCATCAGTTATTGATATAACATTTGTTGGAATAAAAGCAGATACGTCACCACCTTGTGTTTCAATAACAGGCAAAGCAGTCAAAGAACCAGATCCATTGTCTGAATTTAACTTAGCTGCTCTTTCTAATAATCTTGAATGGAGATAAAAAACATCACCAGGATATGCTTCTCTTCCAGGAGGTCTTCTCAATAATAATGACATTTGTCTGTATGCTACAGCTTGTTTGGAAAGATCATCATAAACTATAACAGCATGCATGCCATTATCACGGAAATATTCCCCCATCGTGGCAGCCGAATAAGGAGCCAAGAATTGCATTGGAGCTGGATCAGATGCGGTTGCGGCAACTACTATTGTGTAATCAAGAGCACCATTTTCTTCAAGAGTTTTAACAATTTGTGCTACCGTAGATCTTTTTTGACCTACTGCAACATATATGCAAAAAAGCTTTTTACTATCGTCTTTTCCCGCAGCATCATTTACGGGCTTTTGATTTAAAAACGTGTCAATTGCAATTGCTGTTTTACCAGTTTGTCTATCACCAATGATTAATTCTCTTTGACCTCTTCCAATTGGAATCAAGGAGTCAATTGCTTTTAAACCAGTTTGCATTGGTTCGTGAACTGATTGTCTAGGCATAATGCCAGGAGCTTTTGTTTCAACTCTTGCTCTTTTGACATTCTTTAACGCGCCTTTACCGTCTATCGGGTTTCCCAAAGCGTCAACAACTCTTCCAAGTAACCCTTTTCCAGCAGGCACATCTACAATAGAACCAGTTCTTTTTACAGTATCCCCTTCTTTTATGTCTTTGTCGCTTCCAAAAATAACAATACCCACATTATCTTTTTCTAGGTTTAAAGCCATTCCAGCAATGCCACCATCAAACTCAACCATCTCTCCTGCTTTGATTTCATCTAATCCATGAACTCTGGCAATACCATCACCTACCGATAAAACCTTACCAATTTCAGTAACTTCAGCATCTGTACCAAAATTTTTAATTTGATCTTTTAATATCGAAGAAATCTCTGCTGCTTTAATATCCATCTAATTTGCACCTTTCATTGCTAATTCAAGATTATTCAATTTAGTTCTAATCGAAGTATCAATCATCTTGGAGCCATATTTAACTATTAAACCACCAAGTAAACTACTATCAATGTGTGTTAAAAGTGAAATATTCTTTCCATTTGTTTTATTAAGTATTATTTTTTTTAAATCATCTTCTTCTTTTTTATCAAGTTTGTAAGGTGAAAAAACCTCAACTACGATTTCGCCCCTTCTTCTTGCAACTTCATTTAAAAAATCTCTCATTATTTTTGTGATTAAATTAACTCGACCATTTCTGCATAAAACACCACAAAAATTTATAGTCAATTTATCAGCTTTACCTTTTGTCAAAATATCATTTAATAATTTACCTTGATTCGTTTTTCCTACTGTCGGTGAGAATAAAAGATTATTAAGATTTTTATTATCTTCTACTAATTTAATGAATTTTTCGAAGTCCTGAGCTATTTTTTTTAAGTTTTTATCTTCATCACAAAGTTCGTATAAAGCATTTATATACCTACTAGGTAACCCAATATTTTTCTTATCTACATTTTCCATTAAACATCCAAATATATATAAGGATTGCTATCACAGCATTCATATTATTGCAAGCATAACCATCCATCTTGAAACAATAAATTCTTTTAAATTTATATCATGAGAAAGTATATGGATCTACATCAATACTTATTCTAATTTGCTTGGGGATTTTAGTATTTTCTATCCAATTTTTTACAATATCTTGTGAGAAGGTATTTTTTGGTGATTTGATTAAGAATCTATTTCTATATCTACCACGTAAAAAACTTAAAGGTGCTGGAGCAGGTCCAAGTATTTTAATGTCCTTATATCTAGGAAATTTTTCTAATAAATTATAACAAACATCATTAAGTATGTTTTCAGATTTTGATGAAATTATAATTGATATTAAACGAGAAAAAGGAGGCATGGCAGCATCTTTTCTATAACTTATTTCTTCTAAATAAAATTTATTTTCATCCATATCTTTGATAGTTTTTAATATTGGATTTTGAGGGTTATAAGTTTGAATTTGTACCAAACCTTTTTTATTTTTTAAATGTCTTCCAGCTCTTCCAGAAACTTGTTTCAAAAGTTGAAAACACTTTTCGGATGCCCTTAAGTCACCTCCATATACACCAACATCTCCATCAATAATTCCAACATAATTCAATTTTGGAAAATCATATCCTTTTGCTAAAATTTGTGTTCCTATAATAAAATTTACTTTTCCATCTACAATATTTCTTATAATTGAATTGAAATTATCAAGATTTGAAAACGTATCACTCGATAAATTCTCTATAATTGAATTTGGAAATATATTTTTTATTTCATCGCTAATCTTTTCGATTCCAGGCCCACATGATACCAAATCATGAGAACTACAATTTTCACATTTATCTGACAATGGTTTTTTATAGCCACAATGGTGACATAGGTACTTATTAGTTTTTCTATGTTCAATCAACCATGAATTACAATTTTTGCAACTCATTCTGTGCCCACAAGTCCTACATATAGTTAAGTTCGAATATCCTCTCCTATTCAAAAATATCATAGCTTGTTCTTTGTTATCATACCTTCTTTTTAATTCGTTAACCATCGGTTCAGAAATCCAATTTCCAGAAAGTGGTTGATTGTCTTTCATATCAATTATTTGAACATCAGGCATTTGAGCTCCAGTAGCCCGTGATGGAAGGCTTAGATGAACATATTTTTTATTAAACACATTATGTAAACTTTCAATCGAGGGTGTTGCTGAAGCTAAAATTGCTGGAACACCTGCTTTTGAAGACAAATATATGGACATGTCTCTTGCATGATATCTTTGACCTTCTTCTTGTTTAAAAGAACTATCATGTTCTTCATCAATTATTATTAACCCTAAATTAGATAACGGCAAAAACAAAGCAGACCTTGCACCAACAATTACTAGATCTTTTTTCAAAATCGTCCTTGCCCATATTCTTTTTTTCACACTCTTTTTTATGCCTGAATGCCATTTGTCTGGGACTATTCCAAATCTTTTTTCAAATCTATTTTCCCATTCAGAAGTTAATCCAATTTCAGGCAATAAAATAAGAACTTGTTTTTTATTTTTTATACAATGGTTAATTGCTTCAAAATAAGTTTCTGTTTTTCCAGAGCCAGCAATGCCATGTAACAAAAATGTCCTGGATGTTTTTTGTGTAAAACTTTTTATAATTTTTTTTGAAACAGTTTTTTGATTATCGTTAAGACTAATTTGTGAATAGATTTTAATTTCTGGCATTTTATAAAAATCGTAGATTTTTAAATCTTCTACTTTTTTTATTGAATTTTTATCATGTGGATTAAAAATTTGCTTTAATACCAAACCTCTTTTAATACAATTCCATTTCCCAAAAAAATTTATAAATTCAATATAAATTTTTGAAAGAGGAGGCAGTTTAATTGAACAGTCAACTTCTTTAACTTTTTCATCATCTATTAAGTCTGGATCTTCATCTAAAATAATTCCTAACAATTTTTGATTTCTAAACGGAGCAATTATGAACTTCCCTACTTCGTATGAAGAGATATTAATTTTATAGCTAAAGACCTTGTCGAAAGGTCCAGACAATAATACTGAAACAAGTTTAAATTTTTTATTATCTTGCATAAGTAATTTTAAATTCTCATTAACAATTATGATATAACATAATATAATGAAATTAATTACATACAAATATTAGGATATAAAATGAAAATATTTATTGATTCAGCCGACATAGATGAAATTAAATCTCTCAATGATACTGGTTTAATTGATGGAGTTACAACTAATCCCTCTTTGATAGCAAAATCAGGGTTAAATTTTATAGATGCAATTGAACAAATTTGTAAAATTGTTGATGGCCCAGTAAGTGCTGAAGTCACTGCTACAGACGCTGATACAATGATATTAGAAGGAAAAAAACTATCCAAAATTGCATCAAATGTAGTAATAAAAGTTCCACTAACAGTGGATGGCTTAAAAGCATGTAAAAATTTTTCAAATGAAAATATAAAAGTTAATGTCACTCTTTGCTTTAGTGCTGCTCAAGCAATATTAGCTGCAAAAGCAGGTGCAACATATATATCGCCATTTATAGGTCGATTGGATGATATAGGGGCAGATGGTATCAATCTGATCTCTGAAATTGTGGATATTTATGATTTACATGACTTTAAAACTGAAGTTTTAGCTGCTTCCATTCGAAGTGTACAAGATATAGTTGATTCAGCTAAATTAGGTGCTCACGTTGCTACAATTCCTCCAAAAATTCTTCAATCAATGTATGATCATCCTTTAACAGACAAAGGATTAAATGCTTTTTTAAAAGATTGGAAAAAAACAGGCCAATCAATTTTATAAAGAAAACAAATCATGACAAATGATCATTTAAATGAATGGTTACATCATCTAGAAATTAATAAAAATTATAGTGAACATACATTCCAATCTTACGGTAGAGATCTTAAGGAGTATCTAAAATATTGTAAAATAAATCAACTTGATTTTATGAGCCCAACACAAGATTCAATTAGAGGATTTCTTTTTGAACTAAATATTAAAAAATTATCTAAAAGCTCTATTGCTAGGAAAATTTCAAGTATTAAAAATTTTTTTAAATATCTATCTGATGAAAAAAAAATCCAAGAAGTAGACTTTTCAATTTTTAAAAGCCCCCGTGTTAATAAACCTCTTCCAAAATCTATAGATCCTAAACTAGTCGCTGATGCAATTGAATCAATTATGAAAAACGATAATGAATTTTGGATTAATTTACGAGATAAAGCAGTGATATTACTAATGTATGGTGCTGGCTTGAGAATAAATGAGGCATTATCATTAAAAATTAAAGATCTTCCTACAGATGATTGGCTACGTGTTATGGGTAAAGGTAATAAATACAGAGATGTTCCTATTCTTCCTGAAATAACTTCTATTTTAAAAGAATATATTGACCATTGTCCTTTCAAACAATCTCCTCAAGATTTAATTTTTTTGGGTAAAAGAGGAAAGGCTCTATCACCAAGAATTATTCAAAGAAGATTAGAAAAAATTCGTTATGAATTAGGCTTACCAGATTTTGCAACACCTCACTCTTTGAGACATTCGTTTGCCACTCATTTACTTTCTGGAGGCGCTGATTTAAGGGCTATCCAACAACTTTTAGGTCATGTAAGTTTATCAACTACTCAAAGATATACGGATATCAATGAGTCCGAGTTAATTCAAACCCATAAAGAAATTCATCCAAGATCTTAATTAATTGGGCGACGAATAAAAACTTGCCGCCCAAAATTTAATTAATTATCAAACCTATCGTTGTTCATCACTTTATTCCAAGCAATAATAAAATCATTTACCATTTTTTCAGAACCATCACTAGAAGCATAAACTTCAGACAATGCTCTTAATTGTGAATTAGATCCAAATGCAAGATCATAACGTGATGCCAAATAGACATTACCAGCCTGATCATTGCCCTTAAATGTATTGTGATCTATAGGTTCCCATTTTATGGACATATCAAGTAAGGTTGTAAAGAATTCATTGTCTAATTTTTCTAAATTATTACTGAATACGCCTTTATTATCAGTTGTTATTCCCAATGATCTTAAACCACCAACCAAAACAGTCATTTCAGGTGCGGTTAATCCAAGCAAATGTGATTTGTCTAACAACATTTCTTCAGGACTAACACCATAATCTTCTTTTAAAAAGTTTCTAAAACCGTCTGACAATGGCTCAAGAACTGAAAATGAATCAACATCAGTTTGGTCTTCTGTTGCATCTCCTCTTCCAGGAGTAAAAGAAACTTTTTTACCAGTAGCTTTTTCAATTCCTACATTTCCACCTAAAACTATAATGTCAGCAATTGATGCATTAGTTTCATTAGCAATTTCTTGATATTTAGATAATACTTTTGAAAGTTGATCAGGCTTATTAGCAACCCAATCTTTTTGAGGTGCTAATCTAATTCTGGCGCCGTTAGCTCCACCCCTCATATCAGTCCCTCTAAAAGTAGATGCACTTGCCCATGCTGTTTCCACCATTTCTGAGACAGATAATCCGGAATTAGCAATTTTCTCTTTTGCAGCATCAATATCAAAAGATTTATTACCTTCAGGAATAGGGTCCTGCCAAATTAAATCTTCTTCTGGAACTTCAGGACCTAAGTAACGCGATTTAGGACCCATATCTCTATGAAGTAATTTAAACCAGGCTCTTGCAAAAGCATCAGCAAATTGATCAGGGTTTTCATGAAATCTTTTAGAAACTTTTCTATATTCAGGATCTTCTCTCATAGCCATGTCAGCTGTGGTCATCATTGTAGTAACCTTTTTTGAGCTATCATGAGCGTCAGGAGCCATATCTTCGTCTTTCGGATTAATAGGATGCCATTGATATGCTCCAGCAGGACTTTTAACTAATTCCCACTCATAGCCGAAAAGAATATCAAAATAACCATTGTCCCATTGAGTTGGGTTTGCAGTCCATGCTCCCTCAATCCCACTTGTTATCGTATGACCACCTTTTCCAGTCTCATAAGAGTTTTTCCAACCTAAGCCCATTTCTTCCATTGGAGCACCTTCAGGCTCAGGGCCAACATACGTATCTGGATCTGCAGCGCCATGAGATTTACCAAAAGTGTGTCCGCCTGCTGTAAGAGCAACCGTTTCTTCATCGTTCATCGCCATTCTAGCAAATGTCTCCCTTATATCTTTAGCGCTAGCTAAAGGGTCAGGATTGCCGTCAGGTCCCTGCGGGTTAACATAAATCAAACCCATCTGAACAGCACCTAAAGGAACTTCTAAATCTCTTTCACCAGTATATCTCTTATTTTGAAGCCACTCTTCTTCTCTTCCCCAATAAATATCTTCAGGAGCTGACCAAATATCAGGTCTTCCACCGCTAAAGCCAAATGTTTTTCCACCCATTGATTCTATGGCGACATTACCGGTTAGAATAAATAAATCAGCCCAACTGATTTTATTTCCATATTTTTGCTTAATAGGCCATAAAAGTCTTCTAGCTTTATCTAAATTTCCATTATCTGGCCAACTATTTAAAGGAGCAAATCTTTGATCTCCAGTTCCTCCACCACCTCTTCCATCGGCAGTTCTATATGTGCCAGCAGCGTGCCATGTCATTCTAATAAAAAAAGGACCATAATGACCATAATCAGCAGGCCACCAATCTTTTGAGTCAGTCATTAAATCTGTTAAATCTTTTTTCAAAGCAAAGTAATCTAGTTTCTTAAATTCTTCTCTATAATCAAAATCTGTGCTCATAGGATTTGATCTTTTGTCATTTTGATGAAGAATATTGACATTTAATTGGTTTGGCCACCAATCACGATTTGTTGTACTTATACCACTATTTTGTGTTGCAGACCCATGCATCACTGGGCATTTACTTATACTTTGATCATCCATTTATAAAAACCTTTCTCAGAATATTTCACTACTTAAAATATATTAATTGGATATATTAATGTCAACAGGTTAGAATTATTCTAAACTAGATTTTTAATTCCTAATTTTTATTAGAACTTCAACCCCATCATTTTCAAAACCTCTTGGAATTTTAGGAAACTTTGAGAAGGTTATTTCATCTAGGTCAATATCTGTTAATTCACCAGTATTTTGATTAAGAAAATGATGATGGTGTGACACATTAGTATCAAAAATTGTAACTTCACCTTGTTGATCAATTTGTTTTAAGAGACCAACATTCACAAATTTATTTAAACAATTATATATTGTTGCTAAAGAAATATTATGCCCTTTTGTTGATACTTCTTTTTGAATTGTTTCGGCAGTAAAATGTTTGTTTTTTCCATCCAAAATTAAATTAGCTAAAAGAATTCTTTGCTTAGTTGGCCTTAATTTAACATCTCTTAACTTCTTTAAGATATTCATACACAATTATAATTATGCTTATCCATTCTTTGTCAAGTATTTGAATAAATAATTGCTATAATTTTATTGTGTAATAAAGTTGAATTATGAGGATAAATAAATGAACAAGATATCAAACTTACCTGCACATAAAGCTAGAAATTTAATTGGACAAAAAAAAATCTCATCAACCGAACTTATTAAAAGTTGCATAGAGCAATATGAAAAGCACAATTCAAACGTAAATGCTATCGTAGCATTTGATCAAAAAGATGTGCTTGATCAAGCTAAAAAGTGTGATGAAAAAGTTTCTAAGGGAGATACTTTAGGATTACTTCACGGCTTACCAGTTGGAATAAAAGATTTACAAATGGTAAAAAACCTTAGGTCAACCTACGGCTCATTATTATTTAAAGATCATATTCCAAAACATGATGATAATATTATTAAGAATATTCGTGAAGAAGGGGGAATTGTTTTCTGTAAAACGAATACTCCTGAATTTGGTGCAGGTGCAAATACAAAAAATAGAGTTTATGGAGCAACAGGAAATCCATTTCAATTTGATTTAACATCTGCTGGTTCATCTGGAGGGAGTGCAGCTGCATTATCGCTAAACATGTTATCTCTAGCAACAGGTACCGACTACGGAGGTAGTTTAAGGACGCCTGCAAGTTTTTGTGGTGTCACTGGTTTTAGACCTTCTCCAGGAATGGTACCCTCAACTGAAGGTATAGTATTAAATCCTTTTTCTGTTGCTGGGCCAATGGGAAGAGATGTAACTGATGCTTATTTATTATTACAGGGCATAGTTGATATAAATAATAGTGATATTTTTTCATCTTTAAATTCATTTTCTCTTCCAGCGGAACTTATACCTTCAGATTTATCATCTATTAAAATGGCCTTTTCCACTGACCTTGGATGTGCTCCTGTAGATAATGAAATCAAAAAAGTTTTCCTGAAAAAAATTGAAGTCATTAAAAGTTGTTTTAACTACACTAATAATGATCACCCAAACTTTTTAAATATACATGATTGTTTTGAGGTTATTAGAGGTTTTAATTATGTAGCATCACATCTTGAAAAAGTTAAAAATAATAGGGAACTTCTAGGACCAAACGTTATTGATAATGTCGAAAGAGGTCTAAAATATTCGATGGAAGATGTAACTTGGGCACACCGAGAACAAACGAAAATTTTTAATAATTTTAGAAAGTTTTTTGAAAATTATGATGTTTTAATTTGCCCTGCTGCTTCAGTATCTCCTTTCCCACATGAACAGCTTTTTGTGGAAGAAATAAACAATGAAAAACTTCCTACTTATATGAGATGGCTTGCTCTTAGCTATGCTCCTTCAATGGCTATTCCATGTGCATGGGCATTACCTTGTGGGCTGGATCATAAAAACTTACCATTTGGAATTCAATTAATCGCTCCTGCAGGTAATGATGCTAAGTTAAGCGAAATAGCTCTTGCAATAGAGGATGCTTTATCAAATCATGAGGAAACAAAAAGAGCTATTCCAGATATAGTTTAATTTATCTCTTTTAAAGCTTCACGAGTTTTATCAAACATTTCATCAATATGTTTTCGTTCAGCAATTAAAGGTGGAGTTACTGCCATGGTATCTTGTGTAAATCGTACCATAACACCTTTATCCCACATTCTTTTCATTAATTCATATCCACGAGAGCCGACAGCACCTTCTCTTGGCATTAATTCAACTGAAGCAACCAAACCAATATTTCTAATATCAATTATATGATTTTCACCTTTTAAAGAATGTGCCACTTCTTCCATATAAGGTGATAGTTCAGATGCTCTCTCAAATAAGTTTTCTTCCTTATATATTTCAAGTGTAGCTAGTCCTGCTGCAGCTGCAATAGGGTGACCAGAATATGTATAACCATGAAATAATTCTATTGGATTATCTGCTTCATCTAACATGGTTTCATATATTTCATCCTTAACTACTGCACCTCCCATTGGGATAACACCATTCGTTATGCCTTTTGCACAAGAAATTATATCTGGGACTACTCCAAAGTAGTCTGAAGCTGTTGCTGTTCCTAATCTTCCAAAACCTGTAATAACTTCATCAAAAATAAGTAAAATATCATGTTTAGTACAAATAGATCTTAACTTTTTTAAATACCCTTTTGGGGGAGGCAAAACACCAGTAGAACCTGCCATTGGTTCAACTATAACTGCTGCAATAGTAGATGCGTCATGAAGTGCAATAATATCTTCTAACTTATCTGCAAATTCTTCACCATACACTGGTTCTCCTCTAGAGAATGCATTCCTTTCATGGTCAAAAGTATGAGGAAGATGGTCTACACCTGATAATAAAGTACCAAAATATTGTCTATTTCTTGGCATGCCACCAACAGAAATCCCTCCAAAACCGACGCCATGATAGCCTCTTTCTCTGCCAATTAGCCTTGTTTTAGTGCCCTTTCCTCTTGCACGGTGATAAGCTAATGCGATCTTTAAAGTTGTATCTACAGCTTCTGAACCAGAATTTGTAAAGAAGACATGATTCATTCCATCTGGAAAAATTTCAGAAATTCTATTAGCCAATTCAAATGCTTTTGGATGACCAAATTGAAAGCAAGGGGCGTAGTCCAAAACTGAAAGCTGTTTTGTTATAGCTTCATTTATCTTTCTTCTGTTATGGCCTGCATTTACACACCACAAACCTGCAGTTGCATCTAGAATATCGTTACCTTCTTGACTTTTATAATACATTCCTTCAGCAGAACACACAATCCTAGGATCTTTTTTAAAATCTCTATTAGCTGTAAATGGCATCCAATAAGATTCTAAATCATTTATTTTTTTCATAGATCGAACCTTTATATCTTTATTTTTTAAATACTAATATCTAGTATGTTTGTTTAAAGTTAATTTATCAAACAAAAAAATTAGTTAACTGATCAAATTTCTCTTAGAGAAATTTTTATATAAATCAGAAATACCAAATGTCCATTCAGGGCATTCAGTACTTAAATTAACATAATTAACTAATTTCCCTAAATTCTTTTCAGTGATTATAACCTTATCACCTACTTTATGTGTAAAACCCTCGCCTTTTTTATCTCTATCTTCAGTTGGTGCAAACAAAGTTCCTAAAAATAACATGAAACCATCGGGATATTGATGATGTCTTGAGCAAGTTTGATTAACTAAATCTTCGGGATCTCTGCTAATTTCTGACATGAAACTTGAACCATTTAGCTTAAAGTTATCTTCACCCTCAACAGTCATATGAATTTCAGCTTGTCTAACGTCATTAAGATTATATGTTTCGTCAAATAGTCTTATAAATGGACCTATTGAACAAGATGCATTATTGTCTTTAGCTTTTCCTAAAAGTAGTGCTGATCTTCCTTCAACATCTCTTAGATTTACATCATTACCTAATGAAGCCCCAATGATTTTGGATTTACTATTAATTGCTAAAACTATTTCGGGCTCGGGGTTATTCCAATTAGAAATTGGATGAAGTCCAACTTCTGCGCCGTGCCCTACAGATGAAAGAACTTGGGCTTTTGTAAAAACTTCAGCATCTTTACCAATACCAACCTCAAGATATTGAGACCATAAGCCTTCTTTAATTAAAACTTCTTTAACGTCTTGAGCCTTTTGAGAACCTGGAACGATATTCTTTAAATTACTTCCTATTAAATCGCCAATTGATGCTCTTAATTCCTTTGCCTTCTTTAAATCTCCAGATGCTCTTTCTTCAATTACTCTCTCTACCATTGATTTTGCGAATGTTACTCCACAAGCTTTTACTACTTGTAAATCGCATGGAGCTAATAATCTTATTTCTGGATCAAAATTTTTATTTTCTACATTACTATCGATTTCATCAATAGAAGTAATTTTATTGCCAGAGTTCTGTTTTATATAATCAATTGGATTTTCAAGTTCTAAAAGACTACTAACTGTTGGTATTTCTTTTGTGGTTATATCATAGATGTCATTATCAATAATTTTAACAACTGAAGGTCCATTATTTTTTTTTGACCATATTCTTCCAACATAAGTTCCATTTCTAAAATATCCCATGTCTTCTTTATCCTTTTAATTTTAAGCTTCCTTTATATTAAAAAATAAATTTAAATATTCAAAAAGATTAATTTAAATTATTTGATTTAACTAAAATTAGGATTTTGTATGAAAAAGATTGCTTTTATTGGACTTGGTAACATGGGGTCTCCTCTTTGTCAGAGATTATTACTTAAATACAATGTAGACATTTTTGATATAAATAAATCTAATTTAAAACGATTGGAAACTTTAGGCGGTAGAATTGTAAAAGATCTTCAAACTATTGCTAATAATGATTTTATTTTTTTATGTCTTCCTACAAGCGATATTGTTGAAAGTTTAATTATAGGAAATCAAGGGTTAGCTAAACATTTGAAAAAAGGTACATCTATTATTGATATGACTACAGGTGAACCAAAAATAACACGTAAAATTGAAAATATTTTGTCAAAAAAAGGTATTAACTTTGTTGACGCTCCTGTAAGTGGCGGGCCCAAAGGGGCTTTAAATGGTACAATAGCGATAATGGCAGGATGTAAAGAAGATCATTATGAAAAAATAAAACCTTTACTGAATGTTATCAGCGAAAATGTTTTTCATACAGGAGATGTTGGAAGTGGCCACAGTCTAAAAGCTGGAAATAACTTATTAAATCTCATTTGTAGAATTGCAACTTTTGAAGTTGTTTCCTTGCTAGTAAAAGATGGAATAGATCCAAATACAGCAGTTGAAGTTATTCAAAAAAGTTCAGGAAGAAACTATGCAACCGAGATAACTTTACCTGATAATATTTTATCTGGAAAAATGTTTCAGGGGTTCACTACGGGTTTAATGAATAAAGATGCTACTATTGCCTTAAACAATGGAGAACTATTAAAAACTGATTTACCACTTGGAAAATTGTCAAAAAAAATACTTCAAGAAACAATTGAAGAATTTGGTCTTGAGGCTGACATGAGCAATATTGCACTGACTTTTGAAGACAAAAATCAAATCAGATTGAGACCAATAGATTAGTTCAATAATATGTAGAGATGAACAATTATCCAAATTAAAATTGTTATCAAAACCGCTGCAGAACCATAATCTTTTGCCCTTTTAGAAAGACCATGATAATCATAAGAAATTCTATCAACTGTAGCTTCTACACTTGAATTCAATAATTCAACAATCAAAATTAGCAAAGAAGTGAAAACCATTAGAAATTTTTCAAAAGAAGTCGTTTCTATTAAAAGAATTAAAGCTATAGAGAAAATAACTAATAATAATTCTTGTCTAAAAGCACTCTCTTCTTTTATTGCAAAAACAAGACCTGACCATGAGTTTTTTGACGCATTAAACGCCCTAGAAAAACCATTATTTCCTTTGTAGGGGTTTTCATTAAAATCATAAGTTTTGTCAAAATTTTCTTTAGTATGAGCTAAATATTTTTCAAACGTCTGAGTTGTACTTTCCCAAGAGAATTGTTTAGCAAAATTTAAAGGAATATTCTTATTTATTTTTAATGCTTTTTTACATGCATTTTTTAAATTTTTATCTAAATAACCGGCACCTGAATTTCCTATTACGTCAATTGGGCCAGTCACAGGGTAAGCTGCTACCGGAAGGCCACAAGCCATAGCTTCAAGAAGAACTAAGCCAAAAGTATCAGTTTTGCTTGGGAAAACAAATATATCGGCTTTATTATAAAATTCAGCTAATTCAAATTTACTTTTCTCGCCAAAAAATTTAACTTCGGGATATTTCAGTTTTAAAAAATTTAATGCTGGACCAGCTCCAACAACCCATTTTTCAGAGGGCAAATCTATTTTTAAAAAATCTTCTAAATTTTTTTCTACTGACACTCTTCCTACGTTTAACAAAATTGGTTTTTTATTTTTTTTCTTTTTAGGATCAGGTTTAAAAATTTTTAAATCAACACCTCTTGACCATATTTGAGGATTTTTAATATTCCATTTTATTAAATCTTTTTTAACAGTTTCAGTTGGTACCATTACTAGTTTTGATAATTTGTGAAACCATCTCACATAAAAATACGTAATTTTTAAAGGAATAAACGTTCTTGCATACACATATTCTGGAAAACGAGTGTGATAAGCAGATGTAAACGTAAGATTATTTCTTTTAGCGTATCCCCTTGCTGCTAAACCAAGAGGTCCTTCAGTTGAAATGTGCAAATGATCAGGATTGAACTCTCTTATTAATCTTGAAACTTTAGCACCTGGAAATAAAGATAATCTAATCTCAGGGTATGTAGGACAAGGAAAAGTTTTAAATTCACTTGGATTGATTATTAAAACTTGATGGCCTAACTTTTTTAAATTTAAGGTTGTTTCTTCAAGTGTTCTTACTACTCCATTCACCTGAGGTTTCCAAGCATCTGTTACAATACATATTTTCAAGATACAGCCTTTTTAATATTTTCAGTCTCTTTAATCTGTTTTTTTTCTTTTACCCAGTCAATGATTTCAAGTGTTCCATCATAATGCTCGACTAAAGCCGTTAGAGATTCTACCCAATCACCATCATTTGCATAAATTTTCCCGTTAATTTTTTTTAATTCAGATTTGTGAATGTGCCCGCATACCACACCATCACAGCCTCTTCTTGAAGCTTCATTTACCATAAGGGTTTCAAATGCATTAATAAAAGAAACCGCTTTTTTAACTTTTAGTTTTAGATATTGTGAAAGAGACCAATAAGGTAAATTTAAATGATTTCTTATTTTGTTAAATTTTACATTTATCCACAACAAAAAAGAATAAGCATTATCGCCTATGTATGCTAACCATCTAGCATGTTGAATAACCGTATCAAATAAATCTCCATGAATAACCCATAACTTCTCATTTTTTAAAGTTTTATGAAAAGCTTGGTTTTTAATTTTAATATCACCAAATTTCAATCCTATAAAAGCTCTTGCTCCTTCATCATGATTTCCAGGAATAAAAGTTATTTTTGTACCTTTTCGAGCTTTTCTCAAAATTTTTTGAATAACGTCGTTATGCTCTTGAGGCCAATACCATTTTCGTCTTATTCTCCAACCATCAATAATATCACCGACAAGGTATAAAAAATCACAGTCAAAGGTTTTCAAAAAATCCAATAACTCTCTTGATTGAGAACCTGGAGTCCCTAGGTGAATGTCAGACAACCAAATTGTTCTATATTTATAAAAACTTTTAATTTAATAACCCTTTATACATTGCAGCTATGTATATAAGTTAGTTATTACAGTTTTATTTCATTTTTTCAGATCATCGAGTATTTGATAACTTAAATATTTTGAAAAAATTCTACATTGAGCAAGACTACCTGCAATGAACCATAATCCCTTCTGTTTTGTTTTGACAAACATATTATTTAGTTCTTGCTTTTTAATATCAAAATTCCAAATCTTGCCTACTTTACTCGCAACTCTTTTACCAAATAATTTTTCAACCATAAATTCTTGGCCTTTATAGCCAGTTGCAAATACAAATGAATCAAAACTATAATTTTCTGAATTTAGTTGAATGCCGTCACTATTAAATTTTTCAATATCAGAAAATTGTATTAACTTAATTTTTTTATCGGCTATTAGATTGGATGCTCCAACGTTAAAATAATAGCCACCCCCTCTAGTTAAATATTTAAACTGCCATCCCGTTCCATCTTCTCCATAATCTAATCTAAGACCTATCTCTTCTAGTTTTTTTAACAATTCATAATCAATTTTTTTTGATTTTTGAGTTAACAACTGATGTGTTTTTTTTAAAACACTCAATGGACTTGAAATTGCTATTAAGTCACAATCCTCAGTTGATGGTCCCTCTTGATATAACTCATAAGGAAGTTGTGCACTTGGTTCTAAATTGACAATCATTGTTGGAGATCTTTGAACCATGGTTACATTAGCACCATTAGAATATAAATCTTGTGAAACATCATGCGCACTAGTCCCAGTTCCGAAGACTAAAACATTTTTATTTTCATAAAGTTTCCCACTTTTAAAAAAACCTGAATGAACTTTTTCACCATGAAAATTTTCAATACCATCTATTTTTGGCATTTGTGGGATAGAGCTAACTCCTATTGCCATTATGATATGTTTTGGCTTTAATTGTTTTATATCTCCATTTGATTTTTTTACTTTTACATTCCAATTTTCTTTATCATCTAGAAATTCTGCTGATATAAATTCTGTATTTTTCCAAACATTTAATTCTAAACTTTCAACATAATATTCAAACCAACCAGCCAATTTATCTTTTGGGATATATGTTGGCCAGGTTTTAGGAAATGGCATATAAGGCAAATGATTAACTTGTGTTTGATTATGTAATGTTAATGAATGATATCTTTTTCTCCAATTATCTCCAATTCTCTCATGCTTATCTATCACAAGAGTATCAATATTCAATTGTTTCAACCTTGATGCGATTGACAATCCAGCTTGACCACAACCAACAACTAATACTGTTGGTTCCCTGTCAGAATATGAGCTTTCAAAATTTCTTATATCAAGCCAATTAGGAGCTTTGAAATCTCTAACTGATGATATCTTCTCTTTTTTATTTTTAATTTCAATATCTCTTAAAGAAGTTGAAATAGACCAACATTTAAATTTCTTTGGTTCTTCTGATGAGGGCCTAAGTCTCAGAACTCCTTCACCTAAACCTTTAGAAACTTTAAAAGAAAAAATAATTTCAATTACATTTTCACCTGCCCTCATAACTTCTCTTGGAGGAGTTCTGTTTTGATCTATTTTAAAATTTTTAGCCTGACTAATATGAGAAAATTTTATTAGATCATTATAAAAACTTTTAATCTCTGAAAAAGTAATAATATCTCCAGTTAATGAAACTAGATCCCTCCAGTGAGAGTCTTCATGAAAAATATTCAGGGCATGTTCTAGTGATTGGTTACTTGAAATTAAATCATTAAAATCTGTAAACCAATTACGAGCTATATTTTCAATATCGATATTATTAAAATCTAACATTCAATTGCCTCTTATAAAATATAAGTTAAGATAAACTATATTCTATTTCAATAATTAAAAGGGCTTTCAATATGAATAACTCACTAAGGATTGCGAATCACCTTGTTAAGGAACATAGAAATAAAATTAATTTTAAAATATTACCAACGGATCTTTTGCCATTAAATATGGATGAAGCGTATTTAGCTCAACAATCATTTCACGAACAATCTGGAAGAGGCGAACTTGGTGGACATAAAATTGCTCTTGCATCAAAAGTACAACAAGAATTATGTGGAATAGATCATCCCATTGCAGGTGGGATATTTAAAAATGAAATTTTTAATTCACCACATAATATTGAAATTCAAAATTACCATGGACTTGGTTTGGAATTTGAATTAGCGATGGAAATTTCTAGCGACTTAGATGAAAGCATTGGAAAATTAAATGAAAATAACGTTAAAAATTATATTTCGAATATTTATACAGCTTTTGAATTAATCATTGATAGAAATGCAGATTATAGCAAAATTAACGCACTTACTATGACAGCAGATAATGTATGGTGTGGGGGTGTGGTTTTAGGGAATAAAATTAATGATTGGGAAAATTTAGATTTTAATTCATTACAATCAACCTTATTATGGAATGATGAAGAACCTCAAAAAGCTTTTATAAAAGATGCTACCCCATTTAGAACATTGGCCTGGGTTATTAATGTAAGACTCTCACAAAATATAAACATACCGATTGGAAGTAAAATTATAACAGGTAGTGTAATTAAAACTAGAGCCCCAAAAAAAGGTGATCATATAATTTATAAAATTGATAGTTTGTCGCAAGTAGAAGTAAAAATAGTTTAGATAATCGAATCTGAAATCATTTTTAAAGCAACAAAAGTAAAGAAGCCAAGTAATAATTTTTTGAATAATTCTTTTTGAATTTTTCCCCGAATTTTTTCACCAATGTAAAATCCAAGTAACGCAAAAATAGCGCCTGCTATTCCAAATTTGAACATATTGATTGTTATAACATCAGTTGAAAAGTATCCTAAAAATACAGGAAAACATCCCATTAAAATAAAAAAACCACTTGCATCTACAAATTGCTTTGGAGATACGTCCTTAATAAACAAGTAAATTGTTATAGGCAAAGCCCATAATGAAGTTACTCCCCCTATTAAACCAGACAAACCTCCGAATACTATCTGAAGTTTCTTATCACCCATGGTGATATTTTTAAAACTAAAAGAAAAAGAATTCGTTATAACAAATAATAACACCATAGAACCAAATAAAATGCTTACTGCTTGATTTCCAATCTCTACTGCAAAAAAAGATGAAAAAAGTAAAAAAACAATTATTGAGATTACAAAATACTTATATTCTTTAATAATTTTTAAATGATTATCCGCTCTATAGAATTGCCAAAGATTTGAAATTAACATTGGAATAAGATTAAGGCCAAGAGCAGTTATTGGATTTACAAAAAAACATAAAATTGCCATTCCAGTAGTTGGTAAACCAATTCCTATTATTCCTTTTATTATACCTGCAAAAAAATAAGTAGCAGACATAATATATAATAATTCTTGATAATTGATACTTTCCAAATCTACCTCAAATTTTTTATAAAATTAATAACATTGTTCATCAAAAAAAACTTCATATTTTAAATTACAAGAATTTGCGAAAGCTTCTAATCTTCGTTCAGCATTTGAATCAAAAAGAATTTTTGCCTTTGAGTTTAACTTACATATAAGAGTTTTATTTTTTGAATTTAAATGCATTCCATCTAAATTCTTTGGATTTCCTGCACTAAATGTGTATAAAAATCTAAGCCCTATTCCAACGGCAAAAGCAGTTTCTTTTTCATCTTCAGATAACAAATTCAAAAGCTTTTTTGACATTAATTTTTTATCTTTCAATCCAACATATCTATGAAAAATAGTCTGCGCTAACCAAATACGTTCATTATGAAGTAGATTTTTCAATGGTAAGGATAATATTCTATCTGCGGCAATTATTCCTCTTAAATCTGATAACTCGTTCCAAGAAATATCAGATAATTGGCAAGCTAACTTTATTAATCTTTTAAATTTTCGATCTATTAAATTTTCTAGAAATGGATCAAGAATCTTTTTTATGGTATTTTGCATTCCACTAAATCTTTGATTTTTAGTAAAATATTTTATATTTGATGATTTATCTGGATTTATTATTTTAGATGGATTTATTTCAGACACAATTCCATCTCTAATACTTGTTCCACAAATTATAACTTTTTTTGGATCACATAATAAAATTAAATTTTGCATTATATTTGCTGCATTTTTAATTGTTGGCATACGATTTTGAGGAATGCCTGGAAATTTATTTTTTGCTTCTATCATTTTGTCTAAAAGCATTACTGAAGTTTCAGTGTTTATAGATAAACCATGAATTAGATAAAGAGGGTAACTTGTATTTTTAATAAATGCAGAACCTAAACTTCTAAAACTTCCACCTGTCCCATATAATTTAAGATTTTTTGATTTCTCTAACCATTTTACTGATTCTAAAAGTTGAAGAACTTCTTTTTGATCCACAGGCACTAAGTGTCCAATATCTAAACTCACTAGTTTTTTTATTTTGCCTTTACTTATTAAAATTAATTCTAAACTACCTCCACCTAAGTCAGCAATTATTCCATTCTTAACAGGAAAATTACTTAATAATCCAAGTGCAGCTAATTCAGCTTCTTGATTTTTTGTTAATATTCTTATTTTAGATGAAAGAATTTTTTCTGCAGGTAAAATAAACTCCTTATTATTTTTTGCATTTCTTACTGCTGCAGTTGCAACTGGAATCACATGTTTCACTTCCATATTTTTAATAATTATTGAAAATCTTTGTAATGCTTTCAAAGCTCTAGAAATTGAGTTAACTGATAAATTATTTGTTTTATGAATTTTTTCACCTAATCTGCAATTTATTCTTTCATTGAAGAGTGGATACGGATATTTTCCAGAATCAGGATATATAACGAGCCTTACTGAATTAGAACCAATATCAATGATAGCGATCTTTGACTTTTTTAATTTTATTTTAAGAATTTGAGATGTTTTTTTGAAGGACATTAAGAGATTTTAACTTTGGATAAAGATCCTTGACCAGATAAACTTGGATTTTCCATAAAATAAGAATGTGAACAAAAATTTAGTTTATTGTTTAATTTAACATATTCTCCACTCTGTTCAAGCAACCATGAATTTCTTACATCATTTATTAGTGCAGGAAGCACTTGAGTTAGAATCTGGCTCCGAACAGTTTCATTTTTTAAAGGTACAAATGCTTCTACTCTTGTATATAAATTACGAGGCATCATATCTGCAGAAGATATATATACATCATTTTTATTAGATTGAAACTCTCCACCATTTGCAAAAACATAAATTCTTCCATGCTCTAGAAATCTTCCAATTATTGATTTAACTGTTATATTTTCAGATAGTCCTTTTACATTTGGTTTTAGACAACAAATACCTCGTACAAACAAATTTATCTTCACTCCAGCTTTTGAAGCTTCATAAAGTTTTTCAATTAACTTAGTGTCTACAATCGCATTACATTTAATCCAAATACCTGAGGGTAAATTTTTCTTTGCGAAATTAATTTCATTTTCTATTTTTTCAATCAACCAATTGAATGAGGAATTAGGTGAAATTATCAAATCTTTCATAACTTTTGGCTGAATATGACTTGTTAAAAAATTAAATACCATCATTGCGTCATTACAAATATTTTTGTCTGTCGTGAAAAAAGAAAAGTCCGTATATATTTTTGCAGTTGATGGATGATAATTGCCAGTACCACAATGTGCATATGATATAAGTTTATTATTTTCTTTTCTTGTGATTAAAGAAAGTTTTGAATGGACTTTAAGATCAACCAGTCCATAGGCAACTTGAACGCCAGCTTTTTCTAATACTCTGGCGAGCTGAACATTATTTTCTTCATCAAAACGTGCCTTTAATTCTATAATTGCTATAACAGTTTTACCTTTTTCAGCAGCTTTTACCAAAGCTTCAACAATTGGAGATGAAGGGGTTGTCCTATATAATGTTTGCCTAATTGTAAGAACATTTTTATCTTCAGCCGCTTGATTTAAAAAATTGACAACTACATCAAAAGTTTCAAAGGGATGATGGATGATTATATCTTTATTTCTTATAGCCAAAAAACAATCTCCCTTAAAATCATAAATCCTTTGAGGAAATCTAGGCTTATAGGCTTTATAAAAAAAAGAACTATCAAAATAATTAAATAATTCTTTATAATTGTCCAAGTCTATAAATTGATCAGTAACATAAATTCTAGATTTATTTATGTTGAATTCTCTTTCTAAAAATTTCTGAGTAGTAGAAGAAAGGTTACTTGAAACTTCTAAGGATACAACATCACCTCTTCGTCGTGCTCTTAATGCTGCTTCAAATTCATCAATTAAATCATCTGCTTCATCATCGATTTCTATTTCTGAGTCTCTTAAAACTCTGAACATTCCAAAGTTTTTTAATTTATGATTTGGGTAAATTTTATCAATAAATCTTGTAATTAAATCTTCAAGAAAAATATATTTATGTTCCTCGCCTGGGAGCCTGATAAATCTATTAAGGTTTTTTGGAAGTAATATCACGGAATTTATCTCTTTATTTTTCCCATATGACATTTCTATAAATAATCCCTTACCTTGATTTTGTATAAAAGGAAAAGGATGAGCAGGATCAAGTGTTGTGGGAGCTATAAGTGGTAAAATGTTTTCTTCATAATATTTTTCAACCCACTCATTTTCTTTTTGTGATAAGTTTTCTATTTTATAAAATTTAATTTTGATATTTTTTAGTTCATCAATTAATTTTTCTAAAAGTATATTTTGAGTAGACTTCAGTTTTCTAATCGTACTTAGTATTTCGGTCATCAAAGTATCAATGCGCTTTCCAGTAAATGGAATGATTTCATATTTTCTTGTCATTAATTGGTAAAGGCCAGCAACTCTTACCATAAAAAATTCATCTAAATTAGTTGCACTAATTGTTAAAAATCTTAGTCTTTCTCCAATTGGAATAGTATTATCAAAACCAGTTTTTAAAACTCTTTCGTTAAAAGATAACCAACTCAATTCTCTATCAAAAAAGATTTCTTTTTTACCTAAATAATCTAATTTTTGTGTTGATAAATTATTTGTCAGTTTTGTCTCCATAAAAAAAAATTAAATCCAATGAATTATTTAACTTAATTTCATCCATAATTCACGAATTTAATTTAATTTAATATTTAGTTTAAATTTGTTACCAAAATATTACATAAATTTTCCTGCTGTCCACCCACCGTCAACTGTTAGAATTGATCCTGTACAAAAAGTTGATTCATCACTTGCTAAAAATCTAACTGCATTTGATACTTCTTCAGGTTCACCCACCCTATTCATAGCATGAATACCATTAATTTTTTCAGCTACTACTTTGTCTTGAAAATATCTTTCTGTTAAAGGAGTTCTTATAACACCAGGAGCGACAGCATTAACTCTAATTTTATATTCTGCTAAATCCATAGCCAATTGCTTAGTCAACCCAACTGTAGCATGTTTTGAAGTTGTATAAGCACATCTCGAATTCGCTGCAACAATACCCAAGGTGGAAGCAGTGATAACAATATTTCCTTTTTTATTATGTTTAACGCAATTTTTTGCAAACGTTTGAGCAGATAAAAATACCCCATTTATATTTACATCAATGACTTTTTTCCACTCTTCAAATTCTAAATCTAACATTGGAGTTATTTCTCGAATGCCAGCATTACAAAAAACAATGTCACAAACTCCATGTTTTTCGTTTAAAGTTTCAAATACATTTTTTGTTTGATCTAAATCTGTTACGTCTAATTGGAATGGTTCTGCAATACCTCCATTGCTAATTATTTGATTAGATAATTTTTTTGCCATCTCAAAGTCAATGTCAGTAACTGCCACAATTGCACCCTCATTGCCAAAATCTAATGCAGTTTTAAAACCTATACCACCAGCTGAGCCAGTAATTAATACTATTTTATCTTTAAATCTCATATGCTAATCCTCACTATTTATAATATTTTACAATTAATTTAAAAAAAAACTACAGGAGTTATTTATGATTGAGCATTTAATATTTTCAGATGGACCCAAAAGAGTTGGACCATTTAGTCATGCTGTAAAATCAGATAATTATTTGTTTGTAACTGGACAAATGCCTACTTTAAAAGATAATCCAAGCAAATTAATATCTTACGATATAAAAGACCAAACTCATCAAGTTCTTAAAAATTTATCCACTGTACTTAAGAAATCAAATGTTCCTTGGGAAAACATTGTGTTTGTGAGAATTTATTTGGTTAACTTTCAAGATTTTGATATCGTTAACAAAATATATGAAACTTACTTTTCTGAAGATAAATTACCCGCAAGAACATGTATTGGTGTAACAGGGCTAGCAGTTGGCGCATCAATAGAAATTGATTTAATAGCTAAAATTAAATGATGAAAAATAATAATGAAAATTGCATTTAAAAATGGTTTAAAAAAAGGATTTGGCCTTCCAGGGTTTGCAATGGGATCTGCAATGATTGGCTTTGGAGCATTAGCATTTGAGTCAAATTTAGATTTTTTAGTTGCAATTGCATCTATGTTATTTTTATGGAGTATGCCAGCAATGATCTTGTTTGTAACTTTAATTTCATCTGGAGCCTCACTAATTTTAATGTTTACAAGCATTTTTTTAGCTAATGTAAGAACTCTGTTCATGGTTCTTTCTGCATTCTTAAATATGAAAGTAAATTCAAAAAATATTTCATTTTATGACAAAATTTTTTGGGCACAATGGGTAAGTCCAACTGGCTGGACTTTAATAGCTACAAATCCCGACAAAATTTCAAAAAATGATCTTTATTCAAATTTTAAAGGGATAGCCATAGGTCTCGTTGTAATGTGCTTTTTTGGTCTATCAATCGGTTATTTTATATTTGGAAACTTATCAAAAGAATTAATTTCAATTCCAATTTTTTTCATACCACTTTATTTGATCATTTTAATGCTAAATGCAAAAGAAAGAATATATATCATTACTATAATTTCTAGCGCAGTATTTTTAATCTTATTATATCCAATTATTGATAATTGGAGCATTTTATTGTCTGGAATATTATCTGCAATTCCAGGCTATATATCAGAAAAATATTTTAAATCATGAATATTACATTATTTGACCAAAACACCTTAGTGTTATTATTTGTTGCCTTTTTAGGAGTTTTTATTTGGAGATATCTAGGTGTAATATATTCAAAAAAAATTGAAAATGAATCTATAGCAGCTAAAACCGTAAACTCAATTGCCTATGGAATGACAACTGCTATAGTCTGCAAAATAGTTTTCTTTCCTGATAATGCACTAAACTTAATACCAACAATGGATAGAATAATTCCTTTTTTTATAGGAATTAGTGTTTTTTTATTTTTCTCTAGAAATACAAATCTTGGACTTTTAGCAGGTATAAGTAGTTTTTCTATTTTTATAATATTTAGAAATTATCTGATTTAATTTATTCAACAAGTTGCTTTGCAATAATAATCTTTTGTAATTCATTTGTACCTTCACCTATAGCCAATAAAGGCGCATCTCTATAATATCTTTCAATATTATATTCCGGCGAATATCCAAAACCACCATGAATCCTCATAGCCTCAGTTGAATTAAATAAAGCTGTTTCTGTAGCATATAATTTTGCCATTCCTGCCTGCAAATCAGATCTTCGACCACTGTCATACGCTATAGCTGCCTGCTCAGTAAGTAATCTTGAGGCCTCTAATCTAGTTGCCATTTCTGCTAACTTAATTTGAATTGATTGATGATTAGATATTGGTTTTCCAAAAGTTTTTCTTGTTTTAGAATACTCTATTGAGTCATCTAGTGCTGCCTTCGCAAGGCCTACCCCTCTTGCAGCAACATTAATTCTTCCTAACTCTAATCCTGATAAAATTTGCTGAAGACCTCTTCCTTCCTCAGTACCTATTAAATTTTCAAGTGGTATTTCAACATCTTTGAATTGAACTTCTCCTGTATCTATACCCCTATAACCTAATTTCTTTAACTTTCTTGGAATATAGCCTTGATCCTTATGAACTAATAGTAAACTCATTCCTTTATGGGGTGGAGAAATTTCACTATTTGTTTTAACCAAAACTGCTAAAACATCTCCTTGAACAGAATTTGTTATCCAAGTTTTTGTTCCATTTATTTTATAACTAGTATTATCTTTTGTTGCTTTGGTTTTAATTGATTGTAAGTCAGTTCCACAATCTGGTTCTGTTAAAGCAATACCTCCTCTTAATTCTCCACTAGCAAATTTTGGCAAATAAAAGTTTTTCATTTCATCTGTACCAAATTTTTCAACTGCTGCACACATAATCAAATGAGAATTAAAAATACCAGAAACTGACATCCAAACAGAAGACACGTTTTCTACAATTTTTGAATATGTAACAGCAGACAAACCTAATCCACCATAATCTTCCGATATTGTTGCTCCAAAAAGACCTAGTTCAGCCATTTTATCAGCTATATCTTGAGGATACTTATCTTCAGATTCAAATTCTTTTACATAAGGCTTTACATCTTTTTCTAAAAACTTATCAATACTATTAAGAATAAGTTTGTCATTTTCAGAAGTATCTAGACTAATTTTACCTGTTTTCTGATCATCCATTTAATTACTCTCTTCCTTACTAATTTAACTACTTAACTCAAACAACGAACTAATACTATTTGCATTATCAAGTTTAAGCATAAAGTTTTTTAATTCATCAGATTTTTTTGGTGTCAAGTAGGGTTCTACAAGGCCATCAAATTTTTCAATAAATTCATCTTGAGTCATAAAGTTCTCTGGATCGCCTTTTGGAATTTTAATGAATCTTTCATGATCTTTTCCATTAACTTTGATCTTTACATTTGCACTCATATATTCGGGAGAGCATTCTTCAGCCTTTTTATCATGAGTAGTTTTTATTCGTTTGCATAAAGATAAAGTATCTTTATCCGTTAAACTTTTTTTATAATCATCCCATACGAAACTTCCATTTTTGGCAGCTATAGCAGCGCAAAAAGGCATTGAAAATTGTCCATCAACTATATTCTTGGGATTTCTTTTTTCTTCTAATGGCACTCCAATAATATTCAATGCGGTATTTGATAATCCAATTTCAATATCTTCCAACTCATCAAATTGAAATCCAATTTCTGATTTTAGTTCCAACAACCCATCTATTGCTGCATGACTATATCGACATGATGGATAGGGCTTCACACCTAAGTTCAAAGTTTCAAAGCTGTCTCCTAGAGCATTTAAAGCTTTCTTTGTATCTCCACCAGAAACAAAAGAATTCAAATATCCCCATTTACCTTCGAAAGCCTCTTTTGGTCCTTTAAAACCTTCTAATGCTAATACAGTACATTTTAATCCATTTTGTGCTGCTTGACCCACATGAGATCTTTTGGTCCATGAACCATCATTCAAAAATTCCATTGAACCAGATGACTGACTTAAAGCTATACCAAATGCAGAAATAAATTGATCTTTATTTAATCCTAAAATGTGACCTGTTGCAGCAACAGCTCCAAAAATACCACAGGTAGCTGTTGGATGAAATCCTCTGTTGTAATGCTTGGATGCACCACCAGCTAACCCAAGTCTTATTTGAACTTCATAACCTATAACGCAAGCTGTGATTAATTGTTGTCCTGAACAATTTTTCATTTGTGCCGCTGAGAGAGCAGCAGAAAGAATTGGAGCACTTGAATGAAGAGAGGCTTCTGCATGAGTATCATCAAAATCTAAAGAGTGGGCCAAGGTACCGTTAATAAGAGCTGCTGCAGAAGGTGCATAATTATTTTTATCAGAAAAAACCTTACAGTTACCATTATCTAAATCTAATGTTTGAACTGCTTTAATCAAACTTTCTGTTGATTCAGCGTCATGCCTAGCCCTTATAATTATTCCAACTGTATCTAAAATCAGTAGTTTAGTTCTTTCTACAACATCTTTAGGTAATTTTTCAAATTTAATGTTTTCACAAAATTCAGCTAATTTTTCTGTAAGTTTTTCCATATCTCTCAACTTTTATTTATTTTTTAATGATAATAATGTTATTATCTATTTTAATTTTTTCAATTTTTTTAATTATTTTTTTATGAGTGAACCATTTGAGTTAACAGCTACTAAAGCTTTAGAACTAATCAATACAAAAAAACTTTCTCGTGAAGAATGGGTTGAAAGCTGTTTAAAAAGAATCAAAGCAAGAGAGAATAAAATTAAAGCTTTTTCCTTTATTGACTTCGAAAATTCAATCGAGAGGGCAAAAAAATTTGATTTAACAAATAAAAAATACTCAGGAATACCTTTCGCTGCAAAAGATATTATTGACATAGAAGGGATGCCTACTCAAATGGGAACAACATTTTATAAAGACAATATTCCAAAAAGAGATGCTGGCAGTATTGCCATTGCAAAGCATTACGGATGTATTCCAATTGGTAAAACAGTAACAACTGAACTTGGTCATAGACATCCTGGACCTACAGTAAATCCTCATAACTTTGAACATACACCAGGAGGATCAAGTTCAGGATCAGCTGCGGCAGTTGCTGATTTAATGGTGCCAATTGCATTTGGGACGCAAACAACTGGTTCAGTGATTCGACCTGCCGCTTATTGTGGTGTAATAGGTTATAAGCCAACATATGGTGATTTTGATAAATCTGGAATATTACCAAATTCACCATCCAATGACACCCTAGGATTAATGGCTAGATCTATTGATGATATAAGCCTGATGAGGTCAATATTAATAGAAGAGCCAGTGGATTTAGATGAAAAATGTAATTTAACTAATATCAAATTCGTTTTCTTAAAGTCTCCACATTGGGAAAAAATGGAAGAGGATAGTAAAGAACTTTTAGAAAACTTTTTCAGATCATTAAAAAATAATAAAATAAATATTACTGAAATTGATTTAAATGAACTCATAACACAATCTAGTGAAATACATACAAGACTAAGTGGCTACGAATTTAAAAGATCAATTTCAGCAGAAAGATTCCATCATTTTAGTGAATTAAGCGAAATTTTAAGAAACGGCAGACTTAGTGATGGTGATAATATGACACTAAAAGATTATCATCAATTAATGGATGAATTAAATAAATTTAAATTAACTTTTGAAAATAAATTATCTAAGTTTGATTGTATTATAACTCCAAGCGCTTTAGGTGAAGCTTTAAAAGGACTAGAGTTCACAGGGTCAGCTCAATTAAACACCACTTGGACATTACTTGGCTATCCTGCAATCACTTTACCTTTATTCACTGGAAAAAATAATATGCCTATTGGGTGTCAGTTCGTTACTAAGAAAACTAAAGATGATCTTTTGTTGAGTATATCCAAAAAAATACTTAAAGATTTTTTTTAAAAATAAGATGTCACTAATAAGCTTGGTAATGTTAGTGCTAGTGCTGGGAAAAGTAACACGATAATCAAAACACATGTATCTGAAATACAGAATGGAAAAGATCCTTTTATAACAGTTGTAACAGGTAGTTTTGTAACTCCACTTACAGCAAATAAATTTAAACCTACAGGAGGAATTACACTTCCTATTTCAATACATAGTGCTGTTAGAATACCAAGATGAACAGGATCTACACCTAGAGCTAATGCTACTGGAAAGTAAATTGGTACAGTCAGAACTAAAATTGCAACTCCAGTCAAGAACATTGATAAGAATAGTAAAGATCCCATCAATGCGAATAAGAAACCTAATCTTGATAACCCAAGTGTTCCAGCCCACTCTGCGATTTGTTGTGGCCATCCCATATTAGCAAGATAAAATTGGAATATGCCAACACATCCAAGTAAAAAGAAAACAACTGCAGTAAGGTTCATTGTTCTGGCCGTAGTCGGCATTAATTCTTTTAAGAATGTTTTTCTTTTAAAAATTAAACCATAAAAAAGTGCATAACTTGCAGCAGCAGCTCCTGCTTCCGTTGGAGTAAATATTCCTCCATATAAACCCCCTAAAATAATAACTGGCATTAATAAAGCTGGCCAAGCTTCTTTAAAAGATCTCCAAACCTCACAAAGGTCAAACTTACCACTAGGAAGTTTTATAAATAAAGATACACTTACAATAATTACTGCGTCACTTATTGCTAGCATAATTCCTGGGATAATCCCTGCAAAAAATAAATCGATAATTGATATTTCAGTTATTACCCCAAAAAGAATAAGAGTAATGCTTGGTGGTATTAATAAAGCTATTCCACCTGCAGAGGCTATAACGCCTGCAGCCATCCATTTAGGATATCCACGTTTAACTAATTCTGGGTATGCTATAACACTCATTGCTGCTGCCATTGCAGTTGATGAGCCTGAAATAGCACCAAATAAAACTGCCGCCAATAAAGTTGCATAAGCAAACCCACCTGGAACCCATCCAACAAGAGAATCCGCTAATCTAAAAAGTCCTGCAACTAAACCAGTTCTTTCCATTAAAAAACCAGCAAATATGAAAAAAGGAATAGCAACTAATGTATATTTAGTTAAGAAACTAAAAAAAGCTTCAAAAAGAGTACTGTAAGTTAAAAAGTCATCAAACAAAACACCAATGGCTGTAGCACCCGCTAACGAAATTCCAATGGGAATTCCTGCAAACAATAGCATGAATAATGTGCTGCCTAAACTCCACATTTTATAATATCCTTAAAATTATACATCTGTTGCCGCTTCTACAGTTTCTCTAAAATGATCACCTTTAATATATTTATGAACATCTTCAACTGTTTGAAGAAACGCTACTAAAGAAGATAAACCTAAACCAATAGCCAAACATAAGTGAAATGGCCACATAAAGAAGAATAAACTCTCTGTTCTTTCTCCAATTCCTATTGAATATTCTATTGTAAATATTGCGGTGTAAGTAAGTGAACCGCAAAATATACAAGTTATAAATGAAACTAATATTTTACAAATACCAATTGTTCTATGATAACCATATGCACTTATAAGTTGTAAAAAAGCACTCATCACAAGATGGCCTCTTTTTATCTGGGTTACACATATGTAAAATGCTACAGAACACATCATTGCATATATAACTGCATCTTGTCCCCACTGAAAAACAACACCTAAGATGTATCTTCTAAAAATTTCAGCTAATGCAAATAAAGTTACTCCAATCATTATTAAAGCTGAAATGTTACCAAGAACTTTTTCAATGATTGATTGGATTTGATTGGATATATTGTAAAATTTTTCCATGATAAAAATCTTTAAAAAAAAGGCCTGAAGAAATCAGGCCTTTAAAAAAATATTTTTTACTTTCTAGCTTTCTTTCTGTAAAGCGCGCTTCCTTTTGCATACTTAGCAAAGTCTGCAGCAAACGCTGAACAGTCAGTCTTCTCAAGTGGATCAGAACCCATTGGATTAGCTGCAACAAGTGCCTTTGCTTCTGAAGTAAATTGATCAACCAACTTATCTCCAGTATCATCAACCTTTGTCTTAATCCAATTATTTGTAGCTCCGCCCTCAGCCTTTTGTAACACAGCAGCTTCTGCCTGATCCATTACGTAAATACCTGGCTTTGACTTATCTGTAACTTTAAACTTATCAACAAGTCTCTTATCATTACAGAAATTTATTGCTTTTTGGTAAGGAATAAAGTCATTAACAATGATATCAGCTAAAGCTTTTTGCTGACCTTTTGATAACTTACTCCACCATTTGTTTGATGCACCAAACCAATAATAGTCACCAACAATACCGTTGATACCTGCTACTGTAAAATATGGAGCTTGTTCCTTAGTTGCATTAAAGCCACCTAAACTTGTTAATAGACCATCAATAACACCTGTTTGAAGTGCTGGTGGCACATCACCAAAAGCCATTGTAGTTGGGTTTGCACCTAATGAACCAAGTAATGCATTTTCAGCTGGCCCCATACTTCTAACTTTTTTTCCTTTAAAGTCGGCTGGTACTAACATTCTGCTTTTTACCGCTCCTGCTCCCATATACATACTTAAATGACCAGAACCGAATAATGTAATGCCATGCTTATCATTAAAGACTTTCTTTAATGCTGCATAAGTTTTAGTGCCATCTAAACCATTGATAGCGCCTGGTGTAGTTAGCTTTCCAGCACCTACAATAGTATTAGCATAAGGTTCAACTGAAGAAGTTTTTCCAAACTGTCCAGTCATCATTTCTAAGTTACCTTTTGTCAAAGCTTGAGTTCCTTTTGGAACATTGTAAAGAGACTTAGCCCAGTAAATTTGAACTTTACTTCCTGGGATTTTCTTTTCAACTTGCTCTGCAAAAAAAACCTCAGCAATAGCTGCTGGGTGTGGTGGGCCTGAATGGTCAGATGCCCATCTCATTTTAATCGGCTCAACTTTTCCATGTCCATCAGCGATAGTGTTTGTTGAACCTAATGAAAATACAGCTGCAACTGTAGCAACTGCTGTCATTAATTTCTTATCTAATCTCATTAATTTTCCTCCGAAGCTTAAATTAAATTAATTACCATGATACTAAACACATAATGAGTTCTAAATCAAAGCTTAATCAAAGTTTTTTATTTCACATATTAAATATATTGATTCTCTAGGAGAAATGATTAAATAATACCTTTATTTTTCAATAGCTTAATATCTTTTTCTGAGTATCCCAAACCACTAAAAATCTCATCATTATGCTCCCCTAATTCTGGCGCTGTCTTGTCAACATGATCTTCAGTATCGAATCTAATGGGCGTTTTTAATAAGTTTATCTGTTTATTATTTTTAGTCTTAACAGTTTGAATATTATTTCTTTCTTTAACGAACTTATTTTCAAGTGATGATTTGACATCTAATATAGGTGCTGCTGGTACATTTCCAGCAAAAATTTCTAACCACTCATTTGTCTTTTTTTTACTTAATTCTTTATCAAGAATTTCAGTAATTAAATCTCTATTTTCCTGTCTTAATTTGAAATTTAAAAATCGTTCATCTTTTCCAAGTTCTTCTCTTTCTATATATTTACATAATGTAGGCCAAAAACTCTCTTTATTACACATCAAATATATCCAACCATCAGCAGTTTTATATAACTGACAAGGAACCAAAACTGGATGAGCAGATCTATCTAATCTTTCCGGTTTGTAATCTGAGTTTAATGCCCAAGCTGCTACATAACTTTGATTAAACATAGCCGTATCAAAAAGACTAACATCAATATCTCTTCCAATACCTGAGCTTCTTGCAGACAAAACACCACTTACCAAACTAAATGCCATAGTCAATCCAGCCATATAATCAACAATAGATAGACCAAATCGAGCAGGAGGTGCATCAGGTTCACCTGTTAAAGAAAAATACCCTGCTTCAGCTTGCATTAAATAATCATAACCTGGCCAATTCTTTCTTGATCCTTCTCTACCATATGCAGAACAATGAGCAGCAACAATTTTCTTATTATAATGCTTTAATTGGTCAAATGTGATTCCTAATTTTTCAGGAACATCACCTCTAAGATTATTGCAAACTGCATCGCTTTCTTTTACTAATTTACTTAAAATTTCTTTTCCTTCATTAGATAAAATATTAAGAGTTATGCTCTTTTTGTTTCTATTTAATGCTTGAAAGAAAATACTCGACGCTGAGTTTTTCTCTTCATCGATAAAATAGGGCCCAAGCGCTCTTAAGTAGTCACCGTCAGTTCCTGCAGGTTCAATTTTTATTACCTCAGCTCCTAAATCTGATAAATATTGGGAACCAAATGGACCCGCTCCATATTGTTCAAATGCTAAAACTTTTAATCCTGCTAAAGGTAGGCTCATTTTAAAACTCTTAGTTACTTTGTTTTTGAAATAATTTCATCAACAACACTATGACCTCTTTTAGCAACTAAAAAAGATCTAACCATATCCATTACAATCACATTATCTTGATTTTTTCCAATATGCCTTACTCTTACTATACCTTGGGTCGGTCTTGATTTAGATTCTCTTTTATCAAGTACCTCCGTTTCAGAATATAGAGTATCTCCAACAAATACTGGTGCAGGTAATTTTATTTCTTCCCAACCTAAATTTGCAATTGCTTTCTGACTAGTACCACTCACGCACATGCCGGTAACCAATGATAAGGTAAATGCAGAATTTACAAGATAACGTTTAAATTCTGTTTTAGACGCATAATTAGCATCAAAATGTACAGGATGTGTATTCATTGTTAAGTTTGTGAACCAAATATTATCTGTTTCTGTAATAGTTCGACCAGGCCAATGTTCATAAATGTCCCCTACATTGAAATCTTCAAAATATCTACCTGGATCTTCTCTATATCTATTTGGCCCAACCTTTTTTATTCCAAATAACTCACTCATTTAAACCTCTCTTTCAATAATGGACTTAGCCCTTGCCAAAACAGGAGCATCAACCATTTTACCTTCAAAATTAAAAGCGCCAGTACCTGCGGTTTCAGATGCTTTTAAAACTCCTTTTGCCCAAATCAATTCTTCCTCAGTTGGATTATATGCCCGATGAATAGGTTCAATTTGATCTGGGTGAATAGCAAATTTTCCTTTAAAACCCATTGATTTAATTAGCTTAGTTTCACTAAAACATCCTTCCGCATCACGAAAATCTAACCAAACACCATCCAAAGCAATAGTATTGTAGAGAGCTGAAGCGTTAACTATCTTTCCTCTAGAATAAGCTAGAGAATCTATACCCATATCTCCGCCTGTCATAGCTGTAAAGTCAGCAGAACCAAAACCTATTCCTGAAAAGTTTATACCTTCAACATTCCAAAATTCGATATTAGCAATTCCTTTAGGTGTCTCAATTTGTGGAAGAACTAATATGTCTTTTCCTAAATCATTTAAAAAGGATTTACACTCTTTAGCATCTTCAATTTTTGGGATAGCAATAGAATAAGGAAGATTTGGACAACTCTTCAACATTTTAATATCATCATGATAATCATTAGAATCTAAACCATTTATCCTAAGTAAAAATTTTTCAGGTTGATTGTCAAAATTGGTTTTTGAAAACTCGATAAAATTTTCACGCCCAAAATCTTTCTTATCTTTAGCAAGTCCATCTTCTAAATCAAAAATGACTTTATCAGCATTTGATCCTAGAGCTTTTGGAACTCTTTCAATTTTATCCAATGGTAAAAATAAAATACTTCTCATAACTAACTACTTTCTAATTCATTTACTTTAAAAGATTCGTAATATCTTTAGCTTGATATTTTTCAGGGCTATTTAATACATTAAAAATTTCATTAGATAATTTATCGGACAAAAGGGAAGAAGATTTAGTTAAAATCTTTTTCTCTAATAATTCATTTTCAATTTTATTATTCAAGTCATGACTGTTTTTATATATTTCAGAACCATCTTTTAATTCAATTAATGCTTCAGTATTAGTCATTTGATCATTTGGAATAACTTCTACTTTATTTCGAGTTTTCACAATTTTTTCGTCAAAGCAAATTGCATCATTATAGCTATCTAGCCTTCCAGTATCCACCCCATGAAGAGACATTGCGGCGGTTAACCTATATGAAAACTTTGCCTCTAATCCTGTTTTTGGGCTATCAATATTACAAACTTGTAACCAAGAAGGTTGTGTTTGAATTGAAATTTTTTCAATTGAATCTGGATTAAAATTATTTTTTGTTTTCAATTCGTCTAATGCCTCAAGAAAAGCATGCAATCCATGACAACAAGCATGAAATTTATATTTAATTTCAGGAAACAAAAAATCTTTTCCTAAACCATTTATTGCTGCCTCAGGTATAGTTCCGTCCCATGCGTGTGTTTTCAAAAAACCTTGATTACATTCAATCCCGTTTTCACTACTAACAAATCCTAATTTCGATAATTTAGCAGCCTCAATTCCATTCGATGCAGCAATACCTGCATGAAATGGTTTACCCATTGTACCAAATTGTGATTTTAGACCTGATGCTCTTGTTGAAACTATACCAAGTGCATTTTCAATTTGTTGAGCATTTAGTTTCAATAATTTTGATGCAACTAAAGTTGCTCCAAAAGCACCACTGGTAGCGGTTTGATGAAACCCTTTATTATAATGTGAGTAACCGAGGATATGCCCTAACCTAGTTGAAATTTCTACACCGCACATATATGCCAACATTATTTCGTCAATTGATGAGCCTAACTCTTCACCAAGTGCCAAAGCAGTAGGAAAAGCACTAGCAGTTGGATGACCAGTAAATAAAAAATGGGTGTCATCATAATCCAAAGCATGACCAATAGTTCCATTTACAAAAGCTGCTGATTTAGCAGATACCTCTTTACCATTAGAAATTAATTTTGAATGACCTTTAGTTTGTTCTTCTTCAATTAATTTAGTTACAATTTTTGATACTGGCTCTTCTTTTGCTGCATAAGCAACACCACACCAGTCAATCATTGACATTTTAGAAAAAAATATCATTTCATCGTTAAAATTTTGTAAAGTAGCCTGTGATACAAAATTACTAAAAATTTTTGTTAAATCTGTCATCATTCACTCCTTTAAAACTTTGCTTCCGCTCTCATAGTTACACCAAATTCTTTTGTTGCACCCCAACAGTTCACTGAACCATCATCCATTTTATCTACACCAACCATATACTCACTATTTGCAAAAACAGGTGCCATAACTTTATGAGTGAATGACTTTACTTGCTTGCCCATCAACTTTTCAGCAGCTCTTAATAGATAAGTTGCCTGAAGTGGACCATGTACAATCAAGCCAGGATAATTCTCTTCATTAACTGTGTAAGGATGATCATAATGAATTCTATGCCCTACAAATCCAATTGCAGAATATCTAAATAATATAGTTGGATGCATAAAAATTTTTTCACTTAAATCTGCTCTCTCAGGTATTTCTTTCGAATAACCTGATCCACCTCCAGACTTTGAAATATCTCTATAAACAATATTATGTTTTTCATTAATGGTTACTTCATCATTGACTAAGAAGTTGTATTCTGCTGTTACAAAACACAAAAGACCAGTTCGCCCTTCTTTAACTTGAATGTCAGCTACAGTTGATTGTTTAACAACTTTGTCCCCCACTCTAATTGGTTTTAATACTTTGATTTCACTACCTGCCCACATTCTTCTTGGCAATGGGACTGGGGGTAAAAATTCTCCTAATGCTGGGTGTGAATCTACGCCAAGTTCATCATTTTTAACTAAATTCCATCCTAACATCCAATGTAATCCAGAAGTGACTGGCTCCCCATGTTTAGGATTTCCTATATCCATATTAAGCGTTGCTCTATATCTTTGTTCAACTATGGGTGTCACATAATCAGTAACATTATCTATTTTCCCTATCCATTTTCTTAAATGATCAATATCAACTTTTGTAGACATAATAATTAGGCCCTATAATTTTTATTAGTGAATTAAAATGATTCTTATTATTAATTAAATCCCAGATTTTAAATTAGATAAAGTTAAAAATGTAAAAAATAACAAGATTTTAATTTTACTATTTAAAAAAGTATTATTTAATAGAAGATTGATAAAAAAAATTGAATTTTACTATAAATAATATCTTAAGGAGATTTTTTTGAACGGTGCAGAAACACTTGTTGGAACATTATTAAAAGGTAATGTTAATGTTTGTTTTACAAACCCAGGAACATCTGAAATGCACTTTGTCGCAGCATTAGATGATTACAAAAACATGAGAAGTATTTTATGTTTGTTTGAGGGTTGTGCAACTGGTGCTGCTGATGGTTATTTTAGAATGAAAAGAGCACCCGCTTCAACTTTATTACATTTAGGGCCAGGATTAGCAAATGGATTATCAAATTTACACAATGCAAAAAAAGCTAATTCTGGAATTGTTAATATTGTAGGTGAACATGCTCTTGATCATATAAAGTTAAATGCTCCTTTAACTTCTGACATAGAAGGTATAGCAAGACCTGTTTCGAGTTGGGTTAAAACTAGCAAATCATCAAAAGAAATAGGATTGGATGCAGCAGAAGCTATAAAAGTAGCCAATAAAAACCCTGGAGAAATTGCAACACTGATATTACCTGGTGACACTGCTTGGAATGAGGGCTCTAAAATTGAAGAAGTTATATTACAAAATAATTCTAAAAAAGTTCCAATACATTTAATTAAAAAAGCAATAGCAGAAATACAAAAAGCCAATAACCCATTACTTCTTGTTGGAGGATGTGCATTAGAAGAAAACAATCTCATTAAAATAGCTCTAATAGCAGAAAAGCTTGGATGTGAATTAAAAACAGATTGGTTTAACGCACGACTAGATAAAGGAGCAGGAAGGATAAATTCAATAAGAATACCCTATGTTGTTGACAAAGCAGTTGATGTTTTAAAAAATTTTGACACTATTATTACTATTGGTGCCAGACAACCTGTTGCTTTTTTTGCTTATCCTAATAAGCCTGGAATTTTGACCCAAGACAAAACAAAATTTTTAGAATTAGCTGAATTATCTGATGACATAACATCTTTAATCAATGAATTTTCAGATCTTGTAAATGTTACTTCTAAAAATCCTAAAACAATGTCAAAATTTAATCCTCCCGAAATACCTAAAGGACCTATTAACACAACTTCTCTCGGCATGGCCCTTGGAGCTTTAATACCAGAGAACGCAATTATCGTTGATGAGTCAGTAACAACTGGCAGAGAGTTTTTTTATCAAACTTCAGGATCTCATCCTCACACATGGTTAAATAATTGTGGAGGATCTATTGGATTTGGTATGCCTGTAGCAATTGGCGCGGCAATAGCTTGTCCAAATCAGAAAATCATTTCTCTTGAAGGTGATGGTAGTGCTATGTATACCGTCCAATCTTTATGGACAATGGCAAGAGAGAATTTAGATATTGTTATTTTAATTTTTGCCAACCAAAGTTACAAAATTTTGCAAGGAGAATTAAAGAATGTTGGTGTAACAAATCCAGGAAAATCTGCGATTGAAATGTTGTCACTTAGAAATCCAGAATTAGATTGGGTTTCTATATCAAAAGGAATGGGTGTAGATGCAGTTAAAGTAGGTAATATAGAAGATTTAGTTAAATATTTTAAACACGGAATAAAAGAAAATGGTCCATTTTTAATTGAGGTTTTAATCTAGTAGATAAATTATTAATATGAACGAATTCATAAATTTAAAAAAATGCCTGTTTTAAAATTATATAAAGATAAAAATATAGATTGTGAGAAAGATCTAGTTTTAATTGAGGATTATCTTATCAAAATAATGAATACAGAATTAAACGCTAAGTTTGAAAATTGTCAAATAATTTGGATAACAACAGAAATATTCAAATCTGAGTATAAGATTTATGGTGAATTACTTTTACGAAAAAATGAGAACCGTACAAACTTAATTAAAAATAATTTTTTAAACAAAATTGGTAAAAAATTATCAAAAAGTTTTTCAACAAATATTAGGTTAAGATCTTTTTCAATCAAAGATGAATTAATTAATGCTGCACAGATTAAATTAGGGGAAGATGATGACGGATAAAAATATTGTACTTTGCGAAACAGATAATAGAGGAATTGCAAATGTTCATTTAAACAGACCTCATAAAAATAATGCTTACAATGGGGAAATGATTGAGAAATTACTAGAAGTTTTTGAGGGACTAAGTTCTGACAAAACTCTAAAAGCTGTAGTAATAAGAGGTAATGGAAAACATTTTCAAGCTGGAGCAGATTTAGAATGGTTAAAGGAAATAGGAAAATTAACAAAAGATGAAAATTTTATAGTTTCTAAAAAAACAGCTTTGGCGATAAAAGGTCTAACAGAGTTTCCTAGACCTGTAATTTCAATAGTTCATGGTGGTTGCTTTGGGGGTGGAACAGGAATTGTAGCCGCGTCTGATATTGTAATAGCAGAGACAAAATCAATTTTTTCAATATCAGAAACTCGTTGGGGTGTGATGGCAGGCATAATAATACCTCAACTTAATAAATCAATTGGAGTCAGAAATGTTAGAAGATATGCAATTTCTTCTGAGAGATTTAATGCAGATGAAGCCAAAAGAATTGGTTTAGTTCATGAAGTTTTAGATCAACAATTTATTGATGAGAAGTTAGAATCTATTTTAGATCACATTTTACTATGTGGCCCTGAGGCAATTTACCAAACGAAAATGAGAGCCTTAAAAGATGCAAATTTAATTTTGAATGATAAGCAATTTAATGAATTAGTGGAAGAACATTCACTAAAAAGAATGAGCGATGAGGCTTTTGAAGGTCTAAATAGTTTTTCTGAAAAAAGATCTCCTTCTTGGTACCCAAAAATAAAGGATAATTGATATGTCTTCATTAGTTATAAATTCAAAAATCTGGGGCGAAATGTTTGGTACTAGAGAAATGTCAGACATTTTTTCAGATAAAAAAACTATACAATATTACCTCGAAGTTGAAGCTGCACTCGCTCGAGTTCAATCAAGATTAGGAATAATTCCTAAAACTTGTGGGTTAGAAATTTCAAAGGTTGCCAAAACAGATTGGATTGACTGGAAATTATTAGAAAAAAGAACATCCATTGTAGGTTATCCAATTTTACCATTAGTTGAACAATTAAGCTTAAAAGTGAAAAAGAATCTTGGGCAGTACTGTCATTGGGGAGCAACAACACAAGACATAATGGACACAGCTGATGTTTTACAAATTAGAGATGCTTTATCAATCTTATTATCTGATTTAGTTGGAATTAAAAAAGCTTTAAAAAAACTTGTAAAAAAGTACATCAACACACCAATGTCTGGAAGAACTCATTTACAGCATGCTTTACCTACTTCTTTTGGCTATAAATGTAGCACATGGTTATCTGGTATTGAAAGGCATATTGATAGAATTAAAGAAATAAAAGAGAGATTATTTTACGTCTCTTTTTTTGGAGCTGCAGGAACTCTTGCCTCTTTAGGAGAGAAAAATGGGCTAAGGACAAAAAACGGACTTGCTAAAGAATTAAAATTAAAATCTCCAGATGTGAGTTGGCATTCGATTAGAGATAATTTTTGTGAGTTATCATCTTGGATTTCTCTAGTTGGCGCATCATTAGGTAAAATTGCTTATGATGTTATGCTAATGATGCAAACCGAAGTACAAGAGGTTAATGAGCCTTTTATTCACGGTAGGGGTTCATCTTCTACTATGCCACAAAAAAGAAATCCAATTTCATCTGAAGTGATTCTAGCTTGTTCTAAACTTTTAAGAGAACATCACTCTGCTATGCTTGATAGTATGGTATTAGATCACGAAAGAGCAACTGGTCAATGGCATTTGGAGTGGTATACATTACCTAAAATGTTTATAATTGCTTCTTCTTCATTTCGATGCTCAAGAGAATTACTAGAAGGAATTCAAGTTGATCAAAATAAGATGATAAATAATTTAAATCAAACTAACGGATTAATTTTAGCCGAATCTGTAATGATGA